>NZ_JBSTYL010000002.1:0-386962 GCF_054052465.1 Aeromonas enterica
GCTGGAGCGTTACGGAAGGGGAGTAAATATCAAAGCGTGTTTGCATGAGGCGCTGGGGCACCCCATGCAACACGTAATTGGGACATAGCCATAAAAAAGCCGCCGGAGCAATCCGGCGGCTTTTTGTTTGGTGACGCGTGTGGTGCTTGCTGTGTCAGCCTTTCTTGATGTCCAGCCGGATGGCACCGACCGGTTTGCAGCAGCAGGGCAGGCATTCGCCAGGGGAAACAAACGCCAGGGGCACAGTGGGATAGTGCACCGAGCCTGCCAGCAAGGGCGTGCGGCAGGCGCCGCAATAGCCGCTGCGGCACTGGAACTCCACATGATGACCGTGGCGCTCCAGGGTCTCCAACACGCTCTCGCCGGGATGGACGCGCAGGATACCGTCGCGGGTATGCACCTGCGGCGCCTGTGTGTCCTCCTGCCGTGTTGCAGGCTGCAGGGCAGGGGCCTGCGTCTTGGTCCCATCACTCACGGTGTAATACCGCCGAACGGGCACATCGCCTCATCACAGCTCGAAATCACCGAGATCATCTGCGTGTACTTCGCTGTCGATCTGGCCGACCAGATAGGAGCTGACTTCCACTTCCTGCGGGGCGACCTGCACGTTGTCAGACGACAGCCAAGTGTTGATCCAGGGGATCGGGTTTTGCTTGGCGCCTGCAAAGGCTGGCTGCAGGCTGACCGCGTTCATGCGCAGGTTGGTGATGTACTCCACGTACTGGCAGAGGATGTCCTTGTTCAGGCCGATCATGGAGCCGTCCTGGAACAGGTACTCAGCCCACTCTTTTTCCTGAATGGCGGCTTCCTTGAAGATCTCGAAGCAGGCCTGCTCGCACTCGGCGGCAATCTCGGCCATTTCGGGGTCGTCCTGGCCTGTGCGCATCAGGTTCAGCATGTGTTGGGTGCCGGTCAGGTGCAGCGCTTCGTCGCGAGCGATCATCTTGATGATCTTGGCGTTGCCTTCCATCAGCTCGCGCTCGGCGAAGGCAAAGGAGCAGGCGAAGCTGACGTAGAAGCGGATCGCCTCCAGCGCATTGACGCTCATCAGGCACAGGTAGAGCTTCTTCTTCAGCTCGCGCAGTGTGATGGTGCGCATCTGTCCGGCGACGCTGTGGGTCCCTTCACCGTGCAGGTTGTAGAGCGCGGTCGCTTCAATCAGATCGTCGTAGAAGCAGCTGATGGAACCGGCGCGCTTCAAGATCTGCTCGTTGGTCACGATATCGTCGAACACCTGGGCCGGGGTGTTGACGATATTGCGAATGATGTGGGTGTAGGAGCGAGAGTGGATGGTCTCCGAGAAGGCCCAGGTCTCGATCCAGGTTTCCAGCTCCGGGATGGAGACCAGCGGCAGCAGCGCCACGTTGGGGCTGCGACCCTGGATGGAATCCAGCAGGGTCTGGTACTTCAGGTTGGAGATGAAGATGTGCTGCTCGTGGGGCGGCAGCGCCTGATAGTCGATGCGGTCGTGGGAGACATCCACCTCTTCCGGGCGCCAGAAGAAGGAGAGCTGCTTCTCGATCAGCCGCTCGAACACTTCGTGTTTTTGTTGATCATAACGGGCCACATTGACCGATTGGCCAAAAAACATCGGCTCTTTGAGCTGGTCGTTTTGGGTTTGGCAGAAAGTTGAATAGGCCATGGTTACCAGAATGTATTGAATGGATAAAACAGGAGAGCGGGAGCTTGTCGCTCCCGCCCGGTTAATCAGATCTTGCAGGCGCCACCGGCACAACCGTCATCTTGCATATCGGCTTGTGCGTCATCCGCACCATCACGGGTGTTGTGATAGTAGAGGGTCTTGAGGCCGTATTTGTAAGCGGTCAGCAGATCCTTGAGCAACTGCTTCATCGGTACCTTGTTGCCTTCGAAACGGGCGGGGTCGTAGTTGGTGTTGGCGGAGATCGCCTGATCCACAAACTTCTGCATGATACCGACCAGCTGCAGATAGCCATCGACGCTCGGTTGCTTCCAGAGCAGCTCGTATTGATCTTTCAGGCGATGATACTCGGGCACCACCTGTTTGAGAATGCCGTCCTTGGAGGCCTTGACCGAGACCAGGCCGCGCGGCGGCTCGATGCCGTTGGTGGCGTTGGAGATCTGGCTGGAGGTCTCGCTCGGCATCAAGGCGGTCAGGGTGGAGTTACGCAGACCCACTGTCTTTATCTCTTCACGCAAGGTTTCCCAGTCCAGGTGCAGCGGCTCGTTGCACAGGTTATCGAGATCCTTTTTATAGGTATCGATGGGCAGAATGCCCTGGGCATAGGTGGTCTCGTTGAAGGCCGGGCAGGGGCCGAACTCGCGGGCCAGCTGCACGGAGGCTTTCAGCAGGTAGAACTGGATCGCCTCGAAGGTGCGGTGGGTCAGCGCCAGACCGGAACCGTCGGAGTAACGGGCGCCGTTCTTCGCCAGGTAGTAGGCGTAGTTGATGACGCCTATTCCCAGGGTGCGACGGTTCATGCTGCCTTTCTGGGCGGCCTTGAGCGGGTAGTCCTGATAGTCGAGCAGGGCATCCAGGGCGCGCACGGCGAGATCCGCCATCTCTTCCAGATCTTCCAGCTTCTCGATGGCACCCAGGTTGAAGGCAGACAGGGTGCACAGGGCAATCTCGCCTTCTTCGTCATCCACGTTGTTGAGCGGCTTGGTCGGCAGCGCGATTTCGAGGCAGAGGTTGGACTGGCGTACCGGCGCCACGCTCGGATCGAACGGGCTGTGGGTGTTGCAGTGATCCACGTTTTGGATGTAGATACGACCGGTGCCAGCGCGCTCCTGCATCATCAGGGAGAAGAGATCGACCGCCTTGAGGGTCTTCTTGCGGATGGATGGATCCTGCTCGTACTTGACGTAGAGCTGCTCGAACTTGTCCTGATCCGCAAAGAAGGCATCGTACAGACCCGGTGCATCTGAGGGGGAGAACAATGTGATGTCGCCGCCCTTGATCAGGCGCTGGTACATCAGCTTGTTGATCTGCACGCCGTAGTCCATGTGACGGACCCGGTTCTCTTCCACGCCGCGGTTGTTTTTCAGGACCAGCAGGCTCTCTACTTCGGTGTGCCACAGCGGGTAGAACAGGGTGGCCGCACCGCCGCGCACGCCGCCCTGGGAGCAGCACTTGACCGCCGTCTGGAAGTATTTGTAGAAGGGGATGCAGCCGGTGTGGAAGGCTTCACCGCCACGAATGGGGCTGCCCAGACCACGGATGCGCCCGGCGTTGATGCCGATGCCGGCGCGCTGGGAGACGTAGCGCACGATGGCGCTGGCGGTGGCATTGATGGAATCCAGGCTGTCATCGCACTCGATCAGCACGCAGGAGCTGAACTGACGGGTCGGGGTGCGCACGCCGCTCATGATGGGCGTGGGCAGGGAGATCTTGAAGGTCGAGACCGCATCGTAGAAGCGCTTGATGTAGTCCAGACGGGTATCTTTCGGATACTTGGAGAAGAGGCAGGCCGCCACCAGGATGTAGAGGAACTGCGGGCTCTCGTAGATCTCGCCGGTGACGCGGTTCTGCACCAGGTATTTGCCTTCCAGCTGCTTGACGGCGGCGTAGGAGAAGTCCATGTCACGCCAGTGATCCAGGTGCTCGTTGAGTTCCTCGAATTCGGCCTGGGTGTAGTCGGTCAGCAGGTGCTTGTCGTACTTGCCCATGTCTACCAGACGGGCGACGTGCTGGTAGAGGTGGGGGGGCTCGAACTGGCCGTAGGCTTTCTTGCGCAGGTGGAAGATGGCCAGACGGGCGGCCATGTACTGGTAATCCGGGCTTTGCTCGGAGATCAGGTCAGCAGCGGCCTTGATGACGGTTTCGTGGATATCGGCGGTACGGATGCCGTCATAGAACTGGATGTGGGACTTGAGTTCCACCTGGGAGACCGACACGTTGTCGAGTCCCTCGGCGGCCCAATCCAGCACGCGGTGAATTTTATCCAGATCGATGGGTTCTTTGTGGCCGTTACGCTTCGTCACAAACAAGTTCATTGGCTGATGACCTTTAGTTGATTCCCGAAAAACCATCGCACGGCCTTGACCTCCTGGCCGTGATCGGCTGCGGGAGGTGGGGGCGTATTGTGCGATGAATCACAAGATATAGTGTTATTTTAAGTTCGAGCTACAAGATAGTGAGGTCTACCCGGCTTTGCAATCTGTGGATAAGGCATTAGCTGTGGATAAATTGTGGGTGTCGCGACCCATGTTAGTGGATGCTCACAGTGAGTGGGTTTTCATGCGTCCGATCCGGTAAATGCAAGTCTGATGATCGAACATGGAAAATTTAAATAACTTTTTTTGCTTGCGAAAACGGGGTGTTTTTACTAGCAAATTCAGTCTGGTTATCCCTTGTGCAGCAAGGGTCAAAAGGTGTCCTGTCCCAGTACGTTAGCGGTTGCCAAACGGCAAAAACGGGAGATCACTCCTGACCTCCCATCGCACCCTGGCGTACCCGCATGCACCGTAGGGTGGTGCTCATGTGGGCACCGTTTGGCAATAAAGTCGCCTTTGTGATCCATCAATGCCGGTGACCAGGCGGATCATGGGTCAGGCTACCTCGTAACGCAGCCAGTGGTGCAGGGCCTGCACGGTATCGAACTGCAGATCCGCGCCCCAGTCGGCGGGATCCTCGTCATCGCTCAGATAACCCCAACCCGCCACCGCGGTGCGCATGCCTGCATTGCGGCCCGCCTCGATGTCACGCACATGATCCCCCACGTAGAGGCAGTGGGCAGCGTCGACGCCCAGTTGCTCGCAAGCAAAGTACATGGGGGCTGGGTCGGGTTTGCGCACCGGCAGGGTATCAGCACTGACGGTAACGCCGCAGCTGGCCAGCTCGGGCAGGGCCGCCAGCAGTGGCTCGGTCAGAAAGCCCGGCTTGTTGGTGACTATGCCCCAAGGCAGGGCGCGTTCGTCCAGCCATTCGATGAGATCCACCATCCCTTCATAAGGGCGGGTGCCGACGCACAGGTGTGCGGCGTAAAAGTCGAGCAGGGCGGTGCGCAGGCGCGTAGCGCCCAGCTCCTCGAGCAGCTCATCGCCAAGCCCGGCCCTGAGCAGCCCGAGGGCCCCGTGGGAGGTGGTCTGGCGGATGATGGCGTCAGAGAGCGGGGCAAAGCCTTCGCTCACCAGCACATGGTTGACGGCGGCGCCCAGATCGGGAGCCGTGTCGAGCAGGGTGCCGTCGAGATCAAACAGCACGCAGCGCAGCGGCGCCGGGTGAGAGTCGCTCATCAGCCTTGCTCCGGGCGGATGAATTCCACCATGTAGTTGACGTCGACGTTCTTGCCGAGCTTGAACTGGCCGGTCAGCAGCGAATAGTGCACGCCGCTCATGTCCCGCACCAGCAGGCCCGCCGCTTCACCCATGCGACACAGTTCGGCCGGGGTGATGAACTTCTTGTGATGATGGGTGCCCTTGGGGACCATCTTCATCAGGTATTCGGCCCCCAGGATCATCATCAGGTAGGCTTTCGGGTTGCGGTTGATGGTGGAGACGAACACCCGCCCACCCGGGCGCACCAGGGTCGCGATGGCGCGCAGCACAGAAGCCGGATCCGGCACATGCTCCAGCATCTCCATGCAGGTGACCACGTCATACTGGCCAGGGGCCTGGCCGGCGTGCTCCTCCGCCGTCATCTGCTGGTACTGGAGCTCCACCCCCTGCTCGAGGGCGTGCAGGCGGGCGACGCCGAGGGGCTCTTTGCCCATGTCGATGCCGGTGACGCGGGCACCGCGCCGGGCCATGCTCTCGGAGAGAATGCCGCCCCCGCAGCCGATGTCGAGGATGTGCTTGCCAAACAGGCCACCGCTCTTGTCGGTGATCCAGTCAAGGCGCACCGGATTGATTTGATGCAGTGGCTTGAATTCGCCCTCCATGTCCCACCAGCGGGAGGCGATGGCTTCAAATTTGGCGATTTCTGTCAGATCGACATTGGCATCACTATTCATGTTTTGATGATCCTGTGGCAGGGCGCGCAGGTAGCAAGACTTGGGCGCAATCTATTGTCCTGGCGGGCATTATAACGGACACACTTTGTCACACCAGCCCGACTTGTTACCCGGATTTGTGGCTTAAGGTATTTGGCTCAGTGTGTTACCATGGCGCGCTGTTTAAGCCAAAGAACAACTAATTAGGGATTAAGGCTTTCTATGAGCGATCTGGCCAGAGAGATCACGCCGATCAACATCGAAGAAGAGCTCAAGAGTTCCTATCTTGATTACGCCATGAGCGTGATCGTAGGACGAGCTCTGCCGGATGTGCGTGATGGCTTGAAACCGGTTCACCGCCGCGTTCTGTTTGCTATGAACGAGTTGGGGAACGACTGGAACAAGCCCTATAAAAAATCGGCCCGTGTGGTCGGTGACGTAATTGGTAAATACCACCCGCACGGCGACAGTGCCGTGTATGACACCATTGTCCGCTTGGCGCAGGATTTCTCCATGCGCTACATGCTGGTCGACGGTCAGGGCAACTTCGGTTCGGTCGACGGCGACAGCGCCGCCGCCATGCGTTACACCGAAGTGCGGATGGCCCGCATCTCCCACGAGCTGCTGGCCGATCTGGACAAAGAGACCGTGGACTGGGTACCGAACTACGACGGTACCGAGATGATCCCGGCTGTCATGCCCACCAAAGTGCCCAACCTGCTGGTCAACGGCTCATCCGGTATCGCGGTGGGCATGGCGACCAACATTCCTCCTCACAACCTCACCGAGATAGTCAACGGCTGTCTGGCGCTGATCGAAAATAGCGATCTCACCATCGATGAGTTGATGACTTATATCACAGGGCCTGATTTCCCCACTGGCGCCATCATCAACGGTCGCGCCGGCATAGTGCAGGCTTACCGCACCGGTCGCGGCTCCGTCTATGTGCGCGCCAAGGCCGAAGTGGAAGTGGACGATAAGACGGGTCGTGAGACCATTCTGGTTCACGAGCTGCCTTATCAGGTGAACAAGGCGCGGCTGATCGAAAAGATCGCCGAGCTGGTCAAAGAGAAGAAAGTCGAGGGCATCAGTGCCCTGCGCGATGAGTCCGACAAGGACGGCATGCGCATCGTTATCGAGATCAAACGTGGCGAGTCTGGCGAGATTGTGCTGAACAATCTCTACAAGCACACCCAGTTGCAGACCACGTTCGGCATCAACATGGTGGCGCTCGATAACAACCAGCCCAAGGTGATGAACCTTAAAGACATTCTGGATGCGTTCCTGCTGCACCGCCGTGAAGTGGTGACCCGCCGGACCGTGTTCGAACTGCGCAAGGCGCGGGATCGGGCCCACATCCTGGAAGGTCTGGCGGTGGCGCTGGCCAACATAGACCCCATCATAGAGCTGATCCGTCACTCCGATACTCCGGCTGACGCCAAGGCCAAGCTGGTTGCCCGCGGTTGGGAACTCGGCAACGTGGCCGGCATGCTGGAAAAGGCAGGCGACGACGCGGCCCGCCCAGAGTGGCTGGAGCCGGAGTTCGGCATCCGTGAAGGTCAATACTTCCTGACCGAACAGCAGGCCCAGGCCATCCTGGATCTGCGTCTGCACAAGCTGACCGGTCTCGAGCACGAGAAGATCCTGGAAGAGTACCAATCTCTGCTGGATCTGATCGCCGAGCTGCTGTTCATCCTGGCAAGCCCGGAACGGCTGATGGAAGTGATCCGCGATGAGCTGCTGGCCGTGCGCGAGCAGTATGGCGACGCGCGTCGCACCGAGATCAGCGCCTCCAGCGCCGAGATCAACATCGAAGATCTGATCACCCCGGAAGACGTGGTCGTGACCCTGTCTCACCAGGGTTATGTGAAGTACCAGCCGCTGACCGACTACGAGGCCCAGCGTCGTGGTGGTCGTGGCAAGTCGGCTACCCGGATCAAGGAAGAGGACTTTGTGGAACGTCTGCTGGTGGCCAACACCCACGACACCATTCTGTGCTTCTCCACCCGTGGCAAGGTCTACTGGCTCAAGGTGTATCAGCTGCCAGAGGCGTCCCGTGGCGCCCGTGGTCGTCCGATCATCAACTTGCTGCCGCTGGAAGAGGGTGAGCGCATCACCGCCATCCTGCCGGTCAAAGAGTATGCCGACGACAAGTATGTCTTCTTCGCTACCGCCGACGGTACCGTGAAGAAAACCAGCCTGTCTGCGTTCAGCCGTCCGCTCTCCTCCGGTATTCGTGCCATCAACCTCAAAGAGGGTGATGAGCTGATCGGGGTGGATATCACAGATGGCAGCAACGAGATCATGCTGTTCTCCGATGCGGGCAAGGTGGTTCGCTTCAATGAAGGCAGCGGCCGCGCCGATGCAGCCGATGCCGATGCCAGCGATGATGTCGACGGGGATGACGAGAGTGTCATTGACGCCGGCAACGACGACGATGGCAGCGACAACGGCGAAGGCATCGAAAGCAAGGGTACCTTCAAGGGCGTACGTCCCATGGGCCGTACCGCCGGTGGGGTACGTGGTATCCGCCTGCTCAACGGTGACAAGGTGGTTTCCCTGATCGTCCCCCGTGGCGAGGGTGCCATCCTGACTGCCACCGAGAACGGTTACGGCAAGCGTACCGCGCTGACCGAATACCCGACCAAGAGCCGTGGTACCCAGGGCGTTCGTTCCATCAAGGTGGACGAGCGTAACGGCAAGGTGATCGATGCGATCCAGGTCGAAGATACCGACCAGATCATGCTGATCACCAATGGCGGCACCCTGGTCCGTACTCGCGTCGCCGAGGTGAGCGTCATAGGTCGCAACACCGGCGGTGTGCGTCTGATCCGTACCGGTGAAGACGAGACCGTGGTCGGCCTGCAGCGTATCGCCGAGAGCGACGAGGAAGAGAACGACGTCGTGGCCGTTGACGGTGAAGTGTCCGCAGGCACCGATACCGCGCCAGATGCCGGCTCTGCCGATGCAGGATCCACTGAAGGGTCCACTGAAGAGGGTGCAGCGAGCGACGAATAATCGCGCGTCTGCCTCCATGAAAAAGAGCGACCCTTGGGTCGCTCTTTTTGTTGTTGCCGTTTGCCCCTGGTTGCGCGTTCCCCCAGGCCAGATGGACCAGCCTGAATGCGATCGCTGATCACTCGCTCCGCGAGCATTGCCGCACTCCTCCTTGTTTCGTTCTCCTCAATTCATCATGCCTGTGTCATCCCCCTGTCATGGGATGCGGCCATGCTGCCCACAGACATGCGATGCGGGCACGCTGTGCCAGCAGCCACCAAACAAGCAGGAGTACCTATTATGACTAGCTGGGAAATGTGGGAGAGCTGGTGGAGCCGGGTATGGGGCGAACATCAGTCAGCGTCGCTGACAGGAGAGTATGAGGCTGAAGTGGCCCATGAGCCTGCGCGTTTACCGGTCGAGTTGATTGCACAGGGCAAGGCCACGCATTCGCCCCGGCCAAGAGGGTGAGGCCCTCATCGGCATGGTTTGTGGTGCGCCGGTGATAGCGCGGTTGATGCCATCGGGGCGATCAGAACAGCCGCAGTTGTTCGCCCGGGCGAATGAAGCCGTCCAGTCTCAGTTGAAAGTGGCGCTTGCCCAAGCCCAGGCGCTTGCTGATGAGTCGAAAGCGCTGGGCGAGCAAGTCGGCAAACTGGCCCTCACCGCGCATGCGGGTGCCAAAGGCGGGGCTGTTGAGTCCGCCATCCCGACTGGCCCGCAGCTGGTTCAGGATGGCCTCCTTCTGGCCGGAGTAGTGTTCCTCCAGCCAGTCACTGAACAGGGTGGTCAGCTCGTGGGGCAATCGCAGCAGTATGTAATCGGCGCAGTGGGCACCGGCCTCGGCCGCCGCCTTGATGATCTGCTCGAGCTCGGGCTCATTGAGGCGCGGGATCATGGGGGCCGCCAGCACGCCGACCGGCACACCTGCCTGTGCCAGCTTTTCGACCACCTTGAGTCGACCCGCCCCCGTGCTGGCTCTGGGCTCCAGTTGTCGCCGCAGGGTTTCATTTAATGTCGTCACCGACACCATCACTTGGCAGAGCCCCTCCCGGGCCAGCTCGGTGAGCAGATCGAGGTCACGCAATATCATGGCGCTCTTGGTGATGATGCCCACCGGGTGACGATGGGCCAGTATCACCTCCAGCAAGGCGCGGGTGAGGCGATAGTGATGCTCGATGGGCTGATAGGGATCCGTGTTGGCGCCGAGCACTATGGTCTGTGGCTGATAGGTTGGCTTGGCAAACTCCCGGCGCAACAGCTCGGCGGCATTGAGCTTGGCAAACAGCCTGGTCTCGAAGTCGAGGCCGGGAGAGAGCTCCAGATAGGCATGACTGGGTCTGGCATAACAGTAGATGCAGCCATGTTCGCACCCCTGGTAAGGGTTAATGGAGCGACCAAAGGACACATCCGGTGAACTGTTGTAGCTGATGATGCTCTTGGCTTGAATCTCGCGAACCTCGGTCTGGGGGGCAGAGGTGTTGAATGCCGGTTCCCACTCTGTTTGCTGCCAGCCATCATCGACGGCTTCGACCTGCGGGCCACTGAAACGATGCTCGATATTGTGGGTGCTGCCTCGTCCTGCCATCACATCATGCCAATACTGTTTATATATACAGTCATCTTGCAAGTGCGCGCATCAAAAAACAAGCCCCTGTTCGCGGGTCGTTGTTTGAAATGGCATGGCAAATGGATCTCTTGCTTGATCCCGTCGCTACATTTCGTTTACATAGACGAAATGCGAACTGGATCACGGAAATCATCATGGCACCCATCACCTCCCGCTGGCTCTTCATCGCTGTCATTGCGCTGGTTATCTGGCGCCTGATCCCGCTCTCCACCGAGCAGGAGCTGGCATCGGCCAACCGGGCCTGGCGCATCGGCCAGTTCGAGACGGCGACCAGGATTTGGCAACCACTGGCCGAGCAGGGGGTCCCGCGCGCGCAGGCGCTGATGGGCTGGAGCCACGAAGTGGGGCAGGGCACAGATCAGGACATGGAGCAGGCCATCAGCCTCTATCGTCAGTCGGCTCAAGCGGGTGATGCCTTCGGCCAGTACCGGTTGGCGGAGGTCTATCTGCGCGGCGCCGGGGTGAAACGGGATCTGCGGCAGGCATTTCACTGGATGGAGCTGGCGGCCCGCAACGGTGACGTGCCCGCCATGTTGAAAGTCGGCGTGCTGCACCTGATGGGGGTGAGTGGCCGGGTCGATCTGGCTCAGGCCAAACAGTGGCTCTATCAGGCCTCGCAAAAGGGTAACAAGCTTGCATTGACGGTGTTGGAGGAGCTCGCACTGGCCGAGGAGGGGAGCAGTACTTTCGATTTCAACTGGCAACCCCTGCTGGGCGACTAACCGGCAAGCACCTCATTTTGTTGTAGAAAATCTCATCAAACCCGATACAGCCCCGCCTACTTCTGGTAGCATGGTTCGGTTTTTGGTTTGCCTTGTGCCGTCACGCAAGCTGTTTGCGGCGCTGGGTGCCTTCGCAAAGTGCTGTGGAGAGCCAGAACATCACCCTTTTTTGAATGATTTTTTCCATCCCGCATGTGCCCTTTGGTAGGGGGCACCACTGTACAAGGAAACACACAATGCCAATCATTACTCTGCCTGACGGCAGCCAACGTCAATTTGCCCACGCCGTTTCCGTCATGGACGTGGCCGCGGACATAGGTCCGGGTCTTGCCAAGGCGTGCATTGCCGGTCGGGTAAACGGTGAACTGGTGGATGCCTGCGAGCTGATCGAAGCCGATGCCTCCCTGGCCATCATCACCGCCAAAGACGAAGAAGGTCTGGACATACTGCGCCACTCCTGCGCCCACTTGCTGGGTCATGCCATCAAGCAACTCTGGCCCCAGACCAAGATGGCCATCGGCCCTGTCATCGACAACGGTTTCTACTACGACATCGATCTCGACCGCACCCTGACCGACGACGATCTGGCTGCTCTGGAAGAGCGCATGCTGGCGCTGGCCGCCAAGGATTACGACGTCATCAAGAAAAAAGTCTCCTGGCAAGAAGCACGCGATGTGTTCGAAGCCCGTGGCGAGACTTACAAGGTCGAGATCCTGGATCAGAATATTGCCCGTGATGACCAGCCTGGTCTGTATCATCACGAAGAGTACGTCGACATGTGTCGCGGCCCGCACGTGCCCAACATGCGTCACTGCCACCACTTCAAGTTGCAGAAGATGTCCGGCGCCTACTGGCGTGGCGATTCCAACAACAAGATGCTGCAGCGCATCTACGGCACTGCCTGGGCTGACAAAAAGCAGCTCAAAAGCTACCTGCAGCGTCTGGAAGAGGCTTCCAAGCGCGATCACCGCAAAATAGGCAAGCAGCTCGACCTGTATCATATGCAGGAAGAAGCGCCTGGCATGGTGTTCTGGCACAACGATGGCTGGACCATCTTCCGTGAGCTGGAAACCTTTATCCGCAGCAAGCTCAAAGAGTACGACTATCAGGAAGTGAAGGGTCCCTTCATGATGGATCGCGTGCTGTGGGAGCGTTCAGGTCACTGGGAGAAGTATGCCCAGGCCATGTTCACCACCCAGTCCGAAAACCGCGAGTACGCCATCAAGCCGATGAACTGCCCGGGTCACGTGCAGATCTTCAACCAGGGCCTGAAGTCCTACCGCGATCTGCCGCTGCGCATGGCCGAGTTCGGTTCCTGCCACCGCAACGAGCCGTCCGGTTCCCTGCACGGCTTGATGCGGGTGCGCGGCTTTACCCAGGATGACGCTCACATCTTCTGTACCGAAGAGCAGATCATGGAAGAGGTGTCCGCCTGTATCCGTATGGTCTATGACGTCTATGGCACCTTTGGCTTCGAAAATATCGTGGTCAAGCTCTCGACTCGTCCCGAGCAGCGTATCGGCTCCGATGAGGCCTGGGATCGCGCGGAAGCCGCCCTGGCTGAAGCCCTGGTGCTGAACGGCCTGAAGTACGATCTGCAGCCGGGTGAGGGTGCCTTCTACGGTCCCAAAATCGAATTTACCCTGCATGATTGCCTTGATCGTGCTTGGCAGTGTGGTACCGTGCAGCTCGACTTCGCCCTGCCTGGACGTCTGGGTGCCACTTATGTGGGTGAAGACAACGAACGCCACGTACCGGTGATGATCCACCGGGCCATTCTGGGTTCACTCGAGCGTTTCATCGGTATTCTGACCGAAGAGTACGCCGGATTGTTCCCGACTTGGTTGGCTCCGACTCAGGCTGTGGTCATGAATATCACAGATAATCAGGCCGATTATGCGGTAAAAGTAGCCAAAGCATTGAATGATGCGGGTCTTCGCGCAAAAGCGGACTTGAGAAATGAGAAGATTGGCTTTAAAATCCGCGAGCATACTTTGAAGCGAGTACCTTTCATGCTGGTCTGCGGCGATAAAGAAGTTGAAGCCGGTAAGATTGCAGTACGGACTCGTAAAGGGGCTGACCTGGGCACTTATCCTGTTGAAGAGCTAGTTGCTCTGTTGACCCAGGAAGTTCAGACCCGCGGACAAAAGAAAGTGGAGGAATAAGCTATAAAAGGCGGAAAAAAACTGGGCAAGCAACCGCAAGCCCGCGCTCACCGGATCAATACCGAGATTCGTCTGAAAGAAGTTCGTCTGACTGGTATTGACGGAGAGCCTTTGGGCGTCGTTGCTATCCAAGATGCATTGAACTTAGCCGTTGAAGCTGGAGTGGATCTGGTCGAGATCAGCCCTAACGCTGAACCGCCCGTTTGCCGGATCATGGATTACGGCAAATTCCTCTACGAAAAGAGCAAAACAACCAAAGAACAGAAGAAAAAGCAGAAAGTCGTCCAGGTCAAGGAAATCAAATTCCGTCCTGGCACTGACGAAGGCGACTATCAGGTAAAACTACGCAACCTGGTTCGCTTTCTGGAAGACGGGGACAAGGCTAAGGTCACCCTGCGCTTCCGTGGTCGTGAAATGGCACACCAGGATCTTGGTATCAAGGTTTTGGAGCGCGTCAAGAACGATCTGGAAGAGTTGGCCGTAGTAGAGTCGTTCCCGAAAGTCGAAGGCCGTCAAGCAGTGATGGTCCTCGCACCTAAGAAGAAATCTTAAGGCCCACAAGAAATTGACTCATGGGTTTGCCCCATGAGTCGGTTCGCCTTGCGATTTTGTTGTCACTCACAATGCGGAGTATGAAATGCCGAAGATGAAAACCAACCGGGGTGCTGCAAAGCGCTTCAAGAAGACTGGCTCGGGTCGCTTCAAGTGCAAGCACAACCACCTGCGTCACATCCTGACCAAGAAGAGCAGCAAGCGTAAGCGCAAGCTGGGGCCGAAGTTCATGGTTTCTGCTGCCGACCACAAACGTGTTGTCGCTTGTCTGCCGTACGCATAAGGGGGATGTGAAAAATGCCAAGAGTTAAACGTGGTGTGACTGCTCGCGCTCGTCACAAGAAAGTAATGAAAGCCGCCAAAGGTTACTACGGCGCCCGTTCCCGAGTTTACCGCGTAGCGGTACAAGCGGTAACCAAAGCTGGTCAGTATGCCTACCGTGACCGTCGCCAGAAAAAGCGTCAGTTCCGTCAGCTGTGGATTGCGCGTATCAACGCTGCAGCCCGTCAGAACGGTCTGTCCTACAGCCGTCTGATCAACGGTCTGAAGAAGGCTTCTATCGAGATCGATCGCAAGATCCTGTCCGATATCGCCGTTCACGACAAGTTGGCTTTCACCGCCCTGGTTGAAAAGGCTAAAGCAGCGCTGGTTTAATCCGGTTCTGTTATGAAAGATAAAAGGAGGCTCAGGCCTCCTTTTTTGTTGCCCGTCATTCTCCCATCCTGTTATTGCGCTTACCCATTTCTCTTCATCCCTGCAACATGCTGCCTTATATGCCAACAAACTAGTATTCTTTACCCATATTTAATGCAAACAGAGGGCAGAGTAAGCTGCTTGCCCGATAACAAAATGATTTCTAGGGAGAAAAGCCCACCATAACTATGGTCAGCCAAGGGGCTTTTTTTGTATTATTCCCCTCTTGACCTTATTTAGCCTAACAGGCTCCTGTTTCGGGAGTGGTGACGAGGAAGACATGCAACAGCTTGAAGAAGTAGTCGGCCAGGCCAAGGCCGAAATTGAGGGCGTCAATGACGTTGCGACCCTCGACGAGATCCGGGTCAAATATCTGGGTAAAAAAGGCTTTTTTACCGAGCAGATGAAGACATTGGGCGCCTTGTCCGCCGAAGAGCGTCCCGCTGCGGGCGCCGTGATCAACCAGGCCAAGCAGCAGGTTCAGGATGCCCTGAACGCACGCCGTGATGCACTGGTGGAGCAGGAGCTGAACCAGAAGCTGGCCGCAGAGACCATCGACGTCAGCCTGCCGGGCCGCCGCATCGAGAATGGTGGTCTGCACCCGGTAACCCGCACCATTGAACGCATCGAGCGCCTGTTTGGCGAGATGGGCTTCAAGGTGGCCCGTGGTCCCGAGATTGAAGATGGCTTCCACAACTTCGATGCGCTGAATATTCCGGCACACCATCCGGCGCGTACCGATCACGATACCTTCTACTTCAATCCTGATCTGATGCTGCGTACCCATACCTCCGGTGTGCAGATCCGCACCATGCAGCAGCAACAGCCGCCGATCCGCATCATTGCACCGGGCCGCGTCTATCGTAACGACTACGACATGACTCATACCCCGATGTTCCATCAGGTTGAAGGTCTGCTGGTTGACGAACATGCCAGCTTTACCGAACTGAAGGGCATCCTGCACGACTTCCTGCGTAACTACTTCGAAGAAGACCTGACCATTCGCTTCCGTCCTTCCTACTTCCCGTTCACCGAGCCGAGCGCCGAAGTGGATGTGATGGGCAAGAACGGCAAGTGGCTGGAAGTGCTGGGCTGCGGCATGGTGCACCCGAACGTGCTGCGTTCGGTCGGTATCGATCCGGAAAAATACTCCGGCTTTGCCTTCGGCATGGGCGTTGAGCGCCTGACCATGCTGCGTTACGGGGTCAACGACCTGCGTGCCTTCTTCGAAAACGACCTGCGCTTCCTCAAGCAGTTCAAGTAAGGGCGAGAGAACATGAAATTCAGTAAATCCTGGGTGATGGAGTGGGTCCGCACCGAGTTGAGTGACAACGCACTGGCCGAGCAGATCACCATGGCCGGTCTGGAAGTGGACGCCGTGGAAGCGGTAGCCGGCCAGTTCAACAATGTGGTGGTGGGTGAAGTGGTCGAGTGCGCCCAGCATCCCGACGCCGACAAGCTGCGGGTGACCAAGGTCAACGTGGGCGAAGCCGAACTGCTGGACATCGTCTGCGGCGCGCCGAACTGCCGCGCCGGCCTGAAAGTGTGCGTGGCCAAAGTAGGGGCGACTCTGCCGGGTGATTTCACCATCAAGAAAGCCAAGCTGCGTGGCCAGCCGTCTCACGGCATGCTGTGCTCCTTCAGCGAGCTGGGTATCGATGTCGAAGCCGATGGCATCATCGAGCTGCCGCTTGATGCGCCCATCGGCACTGATATCCGCGAATACCTCGCGCTCAACGACGTCAGCATCGACGTGGATCTGACCCCGAACCGTGCCGACTGCCTCGGCATCGCAGGTCTGGCCCGTGAAATCGGCGTGCTCAACAGCGTCGACGTGGTCGAGCCGACCTGGGCGCCGGCTGTTGCCACCATCGATGCGACCTTCCCGATCCGGGTCGAGGCAAGCGCCGACTGCCCGCGTTATCTGGGCCGCGTCATCAAGGGGCTGAACTTGCAAGCGCAGAGCCCGCTCTGGATGCAGGAGAAGCTGCGCCGTGGCGGCATCCGTTCCATCGACGCCATCGTCGACATCACCAACTACCTGCTGCTGGAATACGGCCAGCCGATGCACGCCTTCGATCTGGTCAAGCTTGAAGGGGAACTGGTGGTGCGCCGCGCTCGTAGCGACGAGCCGATGACTCTGCTCGATGGCAATGAAGTGAAGCTCAAAGAGACTACTTTGGTGATTGCCGATGCCAAAGGCCCTGCCTGCATGGCCGGTATCTTCGGTGGCGATCGCACCGGCGTTTCCGAGACCACTACCGACATCCTGCTGGAGTGCGCCTTCTTCGCGCCGCTCTCCATCACCGGCCGTGCCCGTGCCTACGGTCTGCACACCGACTCTTCCCACCGTTTCGAGCGCGGGGTGGATCCGCAGCTGCAGGCCAAGGTGATGGATCGCGCCACCCGTCTGCTGCTGGATATCTGCGGCGGTGAAGCCGGTCCGGTCATCGAGGTCAAATCCGATGCCCATCTGCCCAAGGCTGCCCCCATCAAGCTGCGTCGCGCCAAGCTCGACAAGGTGATCGGCATCAGCGTGGCAGATGCTCAGGTGGTCGAGATCCTGACTCGCCTCGGCATGCAGGTCACTGTGGATGCTGACGGCTGGACCGCGCTGGCTCCCTCCTGGCGTTTCGATATCGCCATCGAGGAAGACCTCATTGAGGAAGTGGCCCGTATCTACGGTTATAACAACATCCCGAACCTCAAACCCGCCGCCTCTCTGGCGATGGTTGAGCAGGCAGAAGGGCAGGTGACCCTCAAGCGGGTACGCGATCTGCTGGTCGACCGCGGCTTCCAGGAAGCGATCACCTACAGCTTCGTCGATCCCAAAGCGCAGCAACTGCTTTATCCGCAGAGTGACGCCATCGTGCTGCCGAACCCGATCTCGGTCGAGATGTCCGCCATGCGTGTCTCCTTGTTCCCGGGTCTGGTGCAGGCGGTGGTCTACAACCAGAACCGCCAGCAGGCGCGCGTGCGTCTGTTCGAGCAAGGCCTGCGTTTCATCAAGGACGAGAGTGCCGAAAACGGCATCCGTCAGGAAGCCATGCTGGCCGGCATCATCACCGGCAACCAGAGCGACGAGCACTGGGACATCAAGAGCCGTGCAGCCGACTTCTTTGATTTGAAAGGAGATTTGGAAGCAATTCTGGATCTCACCGCGGAAGGGGCCACCTTCAGTTTCGAGCGTACCGAGCACAGTGCCCTGCATCCGGGCCAGAGCGCAGCCATCCTGCGCAATGGCGTGGTCATCGGCCACATCGGCGTGATCCATCCAAGCCTCGAGAAGAAGCTGGGGCTCAAGAGCCGCGCCGTCATGTTCGAGCTGGAGCTGGACAAGCTGACCCCTGCCAAGGTGCCGGTTGCAGCCGAGGTTTCTCGCTTCCCTGCCAACCGTCGCGATATCGCCGTGGTGGTCGACCGTCAGGTTCTGGCCGGCGATGTCCTCGCAGTAATTAAAAAAGTTGGCGGAAATCAGGTAGTTGGAATAAACTTGTTTGACGTATACCAGGGTGCTGGTATGGCAGAGGACAAGAAGAGCCTGGCCATCAGTCTTGTTCTGCAAGATACCCAGCGCACTCTGGAGGAGAAAGAGATTGCCGAGACCGTAGACAATGTCGTGCGGGCACTTGGTGAAGAGTTGAATGCATCCTTGAGGGATTGATCTATGGCGCTTACCAAAGCCGACATTGCAGAGCACCTGTTCACCCAACTTGGGATGAGCAAGCGTGAAGCCAAAGATATGGTGGAAGCCTTCTTTGAGGAAATCCGACAGGCGCTTGAGCGCGGTGAACAAGTCAAGATTTCAGGCTTCGGTAACTTTGACCTTCGTGAGAAGAATCAGCGTCCCGGACGCAACCCCAAGACTGGCGAAGATATCCCCATCAGTGCCCGTCGGGTGGTGACTTTCCGGCCTGGCCAGAAACTCAAGGCCAGGGTAGAAAATGTTGAACCCAACGAGTGACAAAAAGCCAGGCAGCCGCCTGGCTTTTACTTTTTCATGATAAAAACCAGCCTATTACTAGGCCTGCTGCTGGCCATGCCCGCACAGGCAATAACTCTGCCTATTTCGTCTGCGACCCGTGCCTACGCCGATACCATCAAATCGCTTACCATCTGTTACCCGGCGCTGATCAGACCGCCTTATCTTGAGGAGTCGGGGGGATTGCTTATCGATCAGATGGAGCGACTGGCAGATCAACTGCCATTTCCGTTGCTGCATGAAAAACTGCCGAACTGGTCTGCGGTCCAACGCGGTTTACTGGAAGGACGCTGCGATCTCATCCCCAATGTCGGTCCCTTGCTGCGACCCTTGCCGGGTATGGCGCTGAGCCGCAGCATGCTGGAGGCTGAATCCGCCATTATCTACCGTGGCGATCTGGAGCGGGCCACGTTTCTGGTGTCGCCCATTTGGCAAGCTGGCGAGGTGTTGAAGAAGCTCTATCCTCACTCAACCCGGTTGGCCCTGACTGATGCCGATAATTGGTATTCGGCACTGGCGGCAGGCAAGGGAACGGCTTATCTCGGCGACTATCTGCAACTGCGTTATTTGATGCGTGAATACCCGGATGAGGGGCTGCGCCTGCGCCGGCTGCGCAGTGACGAACTGGTGGTGAGCTATCGTCTGATGATGCGGGACAAGCCAGAGCTCAGGGAACTCATCGACACAGCCATTCGTTATATGCCACCAGGCAGTCTCTACAAGGATCTGGATCGGTATCTGGAGCAGGGGGAACAGGATATCAACCCGCTGCACTTCACCGATGGGGAACAGGCCTGGCTGGTGGGTACCTCCCGTACCATCAAGCTGGTGGTGAACCCCGATCTGATGCCCTACAGCGGTATCGATGAATTGGGTCAGCTCAAGGGATGGAGTGCTGACGTACTGCGACGGGTGAGCCAGCAGACCGGGCTCAACTTTCATGTTATTCCCTCCGTCAATACGGAAGATGCGCTGGCGAAGCTGCGCAGCGGTGAGGCGGACATGATGGCGGGGCTGCTGGAAACGCCAGCGCTGACCAGCCAGTTCAACTTCACTCGCATCATGGTGGTCAACCGTTATGCACTGGTCAGCCGCAAGTCCCGCTCGTTCGACACGCTGACGTCGCTCAAGGGAGAGATCGTCGTACCCGCCAGTCTTTATGACCCTGAGTTGTTGGGCAGATTGGGGGGCGAACATCACTGGATCAGCAGCAAAAATCTGGCAGAGGGGCTGGCGGTCGTGCGGGCGGGCAAGGCGGATGCCATGCTGGCCGAGTTGTATCAGCTGCAATATCCGCTGCGCAACAACCAGCTGGATGGACTGGATGTCAGGGAACTGCCGCAGCAATTTGGATTGGGATTTGCCATCAGCCCCCACAGTCCAAGGTTGGCCGGGGTGATGGAACAGAGTCTGATGACCCTTACCGGCAAACAGAATGATGATCTCAATCTACGTTGGCGCCGGCTGGTGCTGACCCAACAGTCTGGTGTCAGCTACGGCATCTGGCTGGGTTCCGTGCTGTCGGCCCTTCTGATCAGTGCTGGCGTCATCTGGTTGATCTGGCGATCTCGCCAGCAACTGGCACGTGAAGTTCGTCAGCGCCAGGAGATAGAGCAGGATCTGGCGCTGGAGAGTCAGTTCAGGGAGTCCCTGTTTCAGGCGTTGCCGGTACCTGTCTTTCTGCGTAACAACCAGGGGGAGATCATCAAGCGCAACAAACAGGCAAAGCGGCTGGAAGCTCGTTATCTGGCCGAGTTGCATTTGCCGGCATCCCGGCTGCAAGGTGCGGAAGGGGCGCTGTCTCTCGGTGATCAGGTATTTTCCTATGCCCAGATCCCGTTGCAACTTGGCAAGCAGGCACCGGCAGGGGATTTGATTGCACTCTCCGATATCAGCGCCCTGCGTGAGCGGGCCCGTTTGCTTCGTCAGGCCGAGCGCCGCTTGCGTGCCCTGACCAATACAGTGCCCGGCGTCGTCATCCAGTTTCTGTTGCAGCGTAAAGGCATTGTCCGGGTGGAGTTCATCAGCCGCGGCAGTTATGAATTGCTGGGGCTTGCCAGCCAGCAGATCCGCCGAGATCCCGACAGCGCACTCAATCGCCTGGATGAGCAGGATCGGCGGGAGATGCAAGCCCCTATGTTACTGATGTTGCAAGCCGGGCAGCCTTTCTCCTATGCCCTGCGTTACGAACACCCTGGCAAGGGGATACGCTGGTTGCAATTCTATGGTCGGGGACGCAGCCAGCCGGAGGAGGGGTGGCGTGTCTATGGTGTCGTGCAGGACGTGACCGCTCGGGTAGAGCAGGAGCGCGCCCTGCAGGCTTCCCATGAACGAGCAGAACAGGCCGTCTTGGCCAAGGGGCGTTTCCTTGCGGCGGTGAGCCATGAAATTCGAACCCCCATGAATGCCATATTGGGATTGCTGGAGTGGCTTAGCCACACCTCCCTCAACGCAGAGCAGCGCTCTGCACTTTCTCACGTCAGACAGGCGGGAGACGAATTGTTGAGTCTGCTCAACGACGTGCTCGATTTTAGTCGCAATGAGAGCCGCCAGTTGGCACTTTCACCCCAGCCAACTGACTTGGTCGATTTGTGTGAACACGTGGCCGCCGTGCACTGGTCCAAAGCGCGTTCCCAGCACTTGCAACTGCGGCTGGCGCTTGATCATCATTTGCCCGCACAGGTGGAACTGGATCCTCATAGGGTGCAGCAGGTGCTGCATAACCTGCTTTCCAACGCCATCAAGTTCAGCCTCTCCGGCGAGGTGGTGTTGTGGGCCCGCCGGGAAGAAGAGTATCTGCTGTGCGGAGTGGATGATGACGGACCTGGTATCAGTGGCGAATTACTGCCTCGCCTGTTCCTGCCTTTCGAACAGGGAGGGGAAGCGGGGCAACCACGAGCTCAGGGCACCGGGCTCGGATTGGCTATCTGTCGGCAACTGATGGAACAGATGGGTGGAGAGATCCGTGTCGAACCGCGTCTCTCCGGTGGCAGCCGCTTCATTTGCCGTTTGCCACTGGTGTTGCTGCAAGAGATGCCGCGCTGGCAACCCAAAGTGACCAGCGTCAATGTTCAGCTCTGTGGCGAAGCACGCGACTATCTGCTGCCCTGGCTTGCTGAGCTGGGACTGAGTGATGATCCGGCTGGCCCCACTTTGCGATCTGCACTGGATGAACAGGGGTTACTTTACTGGGATTGGCAAGGCGAGCCCTGGGTGCCAGGCTCTGTGGTCAGCCTGTTACAACCGAGGTTGGCAGCGTCTGACCAAGGGGGAATTAACTTGCCGGGGCAGGGAATGCGAGTGCTGCTGGTAGAAGATCACGATGTGAACAGAGTGCTGATCAGTATGCAGCTGGCCCAATTGGGAGCACAGGTGGTGAGTGCGGCCAATGGCCAGCTGGCGCTCGACCTCTTGCAACACGAGACGGTTGATCTGGTGTTGACCGATCTGCAGATGCCGGTGATGAATGGGGCCGAGCTCTGCCGGCAACTGCGTGACTCGCCTCGTTGGCAACATCTGCCTGCTTATGTGATCACCGCCGATCTCAGTGAACAGGCGGCGCAGCAGCTGGCCAGCTGCGGTTGCCGGGGTCATCTGGACAAGCCTCTGCTGCTCAAGGATCTGGCCAACCTGCTTCGTTTGCAGGTACTGCCCGATGCAGTGGCGGTACCCGCGTGTCAGATCGCGCATTCGCCCTCTCCCAAGACCGACAATCTGGCACAGGACTGGCATAGAGAGGGTATGGTTCCCATGAGCGCAGAGCTTGTCACCCTCTATCTGGATGCGACTCGCCAAGATCTGGCTGACATTGAGCAGTGCATCACACAAGGAGATGATACGGCGCTTGATGCAGCTTTACACAAGATGAAAGGGGCCGCCAAAATGGTGGGAGCTAGCCCGTTGATCCAGGTGATTGAGCAGTGGAAACGCGATCCACGCCAACCCCTGATATTCCCGCTGCAGCAAGCTCTGGATGAGGTATGCCGGCGATTACGTGAGAGGCTCTGACATGATCATCACAGACGAAGAGTTATTGGCGTTGCTGAACTCGGAAGAGACACAGGAGCGCTTTTTCTACCCCGTGACAATTTATGCACTGGATGGGCTCGCCTATCGGGCGGCTCAGGCGGTCAACCTGCCCGAATTTGCGATCCTGCGTCGTACCAAGCCGGATGCCTGCTGGCAGTGGGAGGGCCTGTTCGCGGCGGGTGCCATCGCTCTGTTTGATCCTGCGTCCCACGTCGGGGCCAACTATCTGTCGCAACTGGTGGCACAGAGTGAGGGAGTCTATCGCCTCTCGGATGACTGGCTGGCGGGTGTGCATGGCCGTTACCAGCAATGGCGGCAATGGCTGGCCCAGATGCAGGTGCTGTTACTTGAGGATCACCCGTTTCAGGGGGCACATATCCAGCAGGAGATACAGGGATTGGGCTTGCCTTGTCAGTGGGTACAGGATGGCAACGCTTGCATCAAGGCGCTGGCGCAGGGAGATATCAAACTGCTGATCAGCGACCTCAGCCTGGTGGAGCAGGATGCCATCAGCCTGCTGATGGGCCAACCCCAGTACCAGAACAGTGGTCTGCCCATCATATTGCTGTCGGCGCACGACCAGACTCTGATCGATGGCGCACGACGGTTGTTGCATGATGCGGGCTTCAATGTGGTGGCCGCCTTGGCAAAACCGCTGTTGACCGACGATCTGTTACGGCTGCTCAAGTCGCTATATCTGGGGCCTCAGCGGCAACAACGGCTAAGTGGTTTGCGCCGCACCATACGTACCTGGCAGGGAACCGAACAGGGGCTGCTGGGACTCCTGTCTGATCCCCCCTCGACGCTGCCCATCTGGTTGGCGGTGACCGGCTTGCCACCTCGCTGGGAACTGGTGCGGGAGTGGCTTGGCAAGCAGGAGAGAGATGCAAGTGAACTGACTCTTGTCATTCATCGTCGCGATCATTTGCTCAATCAGGCTGAGCGGTTCGCCTTGGTGCTGCAGGCCAGTCTGGCTGGCACCAAACTCGCATTGCTGCTCGACAATGATCAGCACATCCCATTTGATCTGCTGGAGAGGGTGCCCTTGCAGCATCTGTTGCTGGGTCAGAATCTGCTGCCGGAGCTGGAGTCCATGACGGCTGACTCTCTGCTTGGGCGCTTCATCAACCGGGCCAGGGAGCTGGGGATCGCACTCTATCTGGATGATCCCTTCAATCTGCTAGACAATACCCTGTGGCGTGATCGCGGCATGGCGGGGCGCTGGTAAGCCGCATGCCGCGCTATCTTTGCTGGCCGCTTGACGAGACGCGCTTGCGGCGCGCCTTGGTTGGTTGGTTGCATCCCACCTCGCGGGCATCCCTGCCCCTGATGATGGAGGTGGGCGGTATCCCCTGCCGGCTGCAAGAGCTGGCGGGGGCCGATCCCGAACGTATCAAGGCGGCCTATGAGGCGTTGAGCGAGCAGAGTGTCTACTTGCGCTTCATGCGGGCCAAGCAACCTCCGACCGCCGATCAACTCGCCTTCTTTCTTGATTATCCCAGGGCTTCCCAGATAGGGCTGCTGCTGACCGATGGTCTGGGGCAACCGCTGGCTCAGGCCCAGTCAATTCGGCGGCGGCTGCACCCGGAACGAGCCGAATTCTCCTGTCTGGTGGCGGATCACTTCCAGCACAGGGGGGCGGGCAGACGCATCCTGTTAGCACTGGCACTGCTGGCGCGCGCCGAAGGCATTGAGGAATGGACGGCAGAGGTGCTGGCCCAGAATCGCCCCATGCTGGCGCTTCTGCGTGGGTTGGGGCTGCCGCTCACGTTGGTGGTCGGACGGGAGCTGGTGTTTGTCCGGCTTGACCTGAGCGTGCTCGACAGTCTGTGAAACGAGTATCCTTATAAGACCAAGGGCGAATAGGCCGACTTTTCGCCCTGTGTTAAGGTCAGCCTCGTATGGTGTCAGAGGAGTCAGCCATGGTGCAGTTAGCTAAACATATCGTTATTCTTACCGGTGCCGGGATCTCTGCCGAATCTGGCATCAAGACCTTTCGTGCCTGCGATGGTCTGTGGGAAGAGCACAGAGTGGAAGATGTGGCGACTCCGGAAGGGTATGCACGGGATCCTGCTCTGGTACAAGGTTTCTACAACTCGCGCCGCCATCAGCTGCAACAGCCGCAGATCCACCCCAACCCGGCCCACTATGCACTGGCCCGCCTCGAACGCCTGCTGCCGGGCACTGTCACCCTGGTGACCCAGAATATTGACAACCTGCACGAGAGCGCGGGCAGCAAGAACCTCATCCATATGCACGGCGAACTGCTCAAGGCCCGTTGCCCCGAGTCCGGTCAGGTGATCGCGTGGCGCGGTGATCTCCATCAGGATGAACTCTGCTCTTGCTGCCAGTTTCCTCAGCCGTTGCGTCCTCACGTGGTCTGGTTTGGCGAGATGCCGCTGGGGCTGGATCGTATCTACAGCGCCTTGGCCCAGTGCGATCTCTTCATCTCCATCGGCACCTCGGGAGCCGTCTATCCCGCCGCAGGTTTTGTGCATGAGGCCGGGTTGAACGGTGCCCATACCATAGAGCTCAATCTGGAACCGAGCGAGGTGGGTAGCCAGTTTGACGAGAAGCGTTATGGGCCGGCCTCCTTGCTGGTGCCCGCTTTTGTCGATGAACTGCTTGAACAGATGGGGATCCACCAACCAAAAGTCATCGAAGGTGAAAACTGGATGGTGATGCGTTAAACATCACCATAATATTTGCGCCTCAATTTATTTTCTCCCAAACTACATGAAGATAGTGTTCTTTATGTTGCAGAGGGGGATGTCTCATGCGCTTTATTTATGGAATTTTATTATTGTGGGCCGGGACACTGTGGGCTGTAGAACCAACTTCGTTGTTGGTTCTTAAAAATGGTGAGCATGAATATCCAATCAGCCGCGCCGAGCTGGATGCTTTACCACAAATCGAATTTTCGACAACAACGCCTTGGTCTGATGGGCTACATACATACCGTGGCCCTTTGTTGACATCCTTGTTGAAAAACCATGGTATTCAATCACAGAAAATGATGTTGATTGCGTTGGATGAATATTCCCAACCACTTGATCTTGAAAAATTCAAGGGTGTTGACGTCATCTTGGCAACAAGTGAAGATGGGCGTCTGCTTTCAAGGCGCAGCCGTGGCTATGTATGGGTCATGCTGCCATTATCCCGCTATCCAGAGTTAGATCATACTGATACCCATGCTCTTATGGTATGGCAGTTAACTCGTATTGAGTCGCAGCCATGATGAATCGTTTGGCATATTATTTATTGCTTGCCTTGATTAGTCTTCTTTTCGTTTTTACATCTATTTTTACCATCCAGTTACTGGGAAGAAATGAGTTATTGGTGGATAACTTTTATCGGGTCTCTCACTGGAATATTAGTCAAGTTGAATATGAAATGAATAAATTCAGATTGGAGCTGAAACTCTATCGCATAGGGGGTGCTGATTTTGATGCATTAAGTCGACAGTATGATGTGTTGTGGACTAGATTAGAAACCTTTCTTGAGGGGGATGAGAGTCGTGTAGCCAGAGAACGTTTTGAACTCACTCCTTTACTGAATAGTTTGCTTCAGGATATTGCTCTTATTCAATCACAAATGGATCAGGGTGTTTTAAACGATTCCCGATTGCTTGATGAGCTTGAGCATAGATTGGCAAGTAAAGAGAAGCTTCTGCATCTTAAGGTATTACAGGTTTTTCAACGCCCGACCCAGATTGTTATCATAGAGCAACAACGACAGACTCTGCGTTGGCTCATGTGGGGACAATTAGGGTTGCTGGCGAGTGGACTTGTATTGGTGTTTGCTTTGGTCCGGGCGTATCTAGCCAATTATCGTTTGGCACGTCGTGATGCTTTGACCGGATTGGGTAACCGACGCGCATTAATCGAGCAACTGAAACACCAACTCGGTGGGTGTCTTATATTGATCGACCTCAAGCATTTTAAGCAGATCAATGATCAGCTTGGCTATCAATATGGTGATAAAGCGTTGATGGAAATGGGGCTCCGGCTGGAGTTATTCAACATGGCTGCTGCTTATCGCCTGGGAGGTGATGAGTTTGCCATTTTGCTTACACCGACTCCTGACGAAATGGCTTTGCAGAAGTTGCTATACAAATTGCTGGCGGAAATACCATTTGAATGCAGCAATGGCAACCTCAAATTTAGGGTTGAGGGCCGAGTCGGCGTAGCAATTGCGGGAGAGGGGGAAATATGCGGTGAGTTGTTGCTCTCTCGTGCGATTTTTAGTCTGAATAGAGCTAAGTTATCGGGACAGGATATCGTACATTTTCACGCTGCTTTGCATGCAGACCTAGAGGCTGCGCGAGTTCGTAGCGAGCTGTTAAGGGATCTTGAGTCCAATGTTGACTGGCCTTTAAATCTGCTCTGGGTACAGATTGACGATATTTTGGGCACCCCCTGTTTGGTCAGACCTGAGCTGTCATGGAGAAAAAGTGGTGATGTTTGCTCATGGGAGTGGCTTGATGAAATCGGGTTGCTTGAGCCAGTGTTGAGTGTTGTGTGCAAGCGTTGGGAGGATGAAGTTGCATCTCGATTGTCTCTTCTATTCCCCTGCTTGGGGCCACGGCTCTGGACGTTGTTAGAGGCATTTGGAGTAGCAAGCGAAAGTGTGCTGCTGGTGAAAGACAGTGTTCTCTTTGAGAGTGAACAAAACAGGAAGGCGATCGTGGCAAGGGGTAGCCAGCTGGTTGTTGCAGAACTGGGTACCCATACCATCGAGTTGCTACGGACAGGATGGCCATTACGGTATTGGTGGCCTGATCGGCACTGTTGCATCAAGTCCGAGTTGCTGCAAACCCTTGCCTCAGAGCTTGGTCTGGTTGTTCTGGCGTCTGACTCTGAATGTATGTCCGTTAACCCGGTAGTGGTGCGCAGGAGTGCCGGATCACCAGATCAGGTTCCAATGTGATCACTCTTCCTTCCTCCGGCTCGCCATTTATTCTGGCTAACAGCCGGGTGACGGCGAGGCGCCCCAGCTCCTCCTTGGGCTGGTTGATGGTGGTGAGCGGCGGCGAAAGGTATTGCGCCAGCGCCACATTGTCGTAGCCGACGATGGAGATATCCCGCGGTATCACAATGCCAACCTGATGGGCAGCACTGATGGCCCCCATCGCCATCATGTCGTTGCAGACAAAGAGGGCGGTAGGGCGCGCAGGGAGGGCCAGCAGACGCTCCATGGCGGCAAAGCCGCTGGCGCAATCAAAATCTCCCTCCTGGATCCACTCCTGATTGACGGTGATCCCTGCCTCCTGCAACGCCTGCTCAAAGCCTGCCTGCCGCTGGTTGGCGGGGGCGCGGCTCTGGGGGCCGGTGATGCAGCCAATGGCGGTATGACCCAGCTCAATCAGATGGCGGGTGGCAAGATAGCCGCCGTGGAAGGAGTTGTCGGCGATGATATCCACATCCTCGCTGACCAGGCCCCAGTCCATTACCACCACGGGCAGGCTCTTGAGCCAGTCGAGTTGGTTGAATACCTCTTGCTGCCCCTCGCTGCACATGATCAGCAGGCCATCGACCCGCTTGCGCAGCATCATTTTCAGGTAGGAGAGGGCAGTCTCGGTCTGACCCTCGGTGTTGCCCAGCATCAGGTTGTAACCCTGCTCGAAACAGTAGCGTTCCACTCCGCGCACCACCTCGGCGAAGAAGGGGTTGCTGGACGTGGTGACCAGCATACCGATGCTGTTGGTCTCCTTTACCTTGAGGCTGCGAGCCACCAGGCTCGGGGCATAGTTGAGGTCGCGCATGGCGGCGAAGACCCGCTCCCTAGTCTCCTCGGCCACGAAGCGGGTCTCGTTGATGACGTGGGAGACGGTAGTGGTAGAGACGCCCGCCAGTGCCGCCACCTCCTTGATGTTGGCCATCAGTGCCCCTGCGCAGTTTGAGCAAGCAGGAAGGCCTCTACCTCTTCCTTGCTCGGGATCGAGCTCTGGGCCCCGAAGCGGGTCACAGAGAGGGCAGCCGCGCCGTGGGCAAAGCGCACCGCGGCCTTGAAATCGGCACCGGCCAGCTCGGCAGCCAGCAGGGCGCCGTTGAAGGTATCGCCTGCGGCAGTGGTGTCCACGGCTTCGACTCGAAAACCCGGGATGAGCTGTTGCTGCTGAGCGTTGCTGCAATAGACACCCTGCGAGCCCAGGGTGATCATCACATCGCTTATGCCCATCTGGTGGAAACGGTCGGCGGCCTGGGTTGCGCTCGCCTTGTCGGTGACCTTGATGCCGGTCAGCAGCTCGGCTTCGGTCTGATTGGGGGTGATGAGATCCACCAGCGCCAGCAGTTCGCTAGAGAGCGGACGAGCGGGCGCCGGGTTGAGCACCACCCGGGTGCCGTGGGCGCGGGCCAGTCTGGCGGCTTCAAAGACGCTCTCGAACGGCACTTCCAGCTGCAGCAGCAGGGTATGGGCGTTGGCAATCAGGGCTTCATGGCGCTTGACCATGGCAGGGGAGAGGGCGCCATTGGCTTCGGCGGAGATGCCGATGCTGTTCTCCCCCTCGTCGCTCACATAAATGATGGCGATGCCGGTAGGAAGCTGCTCGTCGAGCTCCACCGCGCTGACGTCTATGCCATCTTTGGCAAATCCTGTTTTCATCTGCTGGCCGATGGCGTCATCGCCGATGCGGGCGATAAAGGCGACGGGGGCGCCGAGGCGCGCGGCGGCGACCGCCTGATTGGCCCCCTTGCCACCGGGGACGACTTGATAGCTGTGGCCGGTCAGGGTTTCACCGGGGCGAGGAAAGTGGGGAACACGCAACACATGATCCGCATTGACACTGCCCAGAACAACGAGACGATTCATTCTTATCACCCTTGATTTGGAACATCTTGGCTTGAGTGGGCCCAAGCCAAGCTGCACGGTTAATCGTATACAGGGGCGAAGGGGGAGGCGAACCTCCCCCCGTCAACTTACTTGCTGACCACTTGCAGCGGGACCGGTATGGATTTTTCCACCGGCTGGCCCTTGAGCACCTTGTCGGCAGTTTCCACGCCGATGGCACCGATCAGAGCGGGCTGCTGGGCCACTGTTGCGGCCAGTTTACCCTTGGCCACGGCGGCCTTGCCATCGTCAGTGCCGTCGAAACCGACGATCATCACCTCTTTGCCAGCGGCTTGCACGGCGCGGATGGCACCCAGTGCCATCTCGTCGTTCTGGGCGAACACGGCCTGCACGGTCGGGTGGGCGGCCAGCAGGTTCTCCATGACGTTCAGACCCTTGGTACGGTCAAAGTCGGCGGGCTGGGAGGCCAGCACTTCCAGCTTGTTGGCGGCCACGGCCAGGGCGAAACCTTCGCCACGGTCGCGGGCAGCCGAGGTGCCGGCGATCCCTTCCAGCTGAATCACCTTGGCACCGGCCCCCAGTTTCTGGGTGATGAAGTCACCGGCCAGTTTGCCGCCGGCCACGTTGTCGGAGGCGATGTGGGCCTTGACGTCACCCTGGGCCGCGCCGCGGTCCAGGGTCAGCACAGGGATGTTGGCCTTGTTGGCCAGGCGGATGGCGTTGCCCACGGCCTCGGAGTCGGTCGGGTTGATCAGGATGGCATTGACCTTGCGCACGGTGAGGTCCTCCACGTTGGAGAGCTCCTTGGCCGGATCATTCTGGGAGTCCAGCACCACCAGCTCGTAGCCGAGCTCCTTGGCCTTGGCTTCAGCCCCTTCCTTCATGGTGACGAAGAAGGGGTTGTTGAGGGTGGAGACCACCATGGCCAGGGTGTGATCGGCTGCCTGGGCAGTGCCCAGCACGGACATGATGGCGGCAGCGAGCAGGGTATTGAGCTTTTTCATCATTTCATTCCTTGTGTGTGCTTACTTGCTTTTGTTATCGATCATCACGGCGAGCAAGATCACGCTGGCCTTGGCGATCATCTGGTAATAGGACGAGACGTCGAGCAGGTTGAGGGCGTTGTTGAGAAAGCCGATGATGAGAGCCCCGATCAGGGTTCCCATGATGCGGCCCTTGCCCCCCATCAGGCTGGTGCCACCCAGCACCACGGCGGCGATGGCATCCAACTCGTAGCCCATGCCGGCGGTCGGCTGGGCGGAGGAGAGGCGGGAGGTGACGATAAGCCCTGCCAGCGCAGAGAGAGCGCCGCACAGACCATACACCGCCAGCTTCACCCTGGCCACATTGATGCCGGAGAGGCGGGTGGCTGACTCGTTGCCGCCCAGGGCGTAGATGTAACGGCCGAGACGGGTGTGGTTGAGCATGAACCAGGCCAGCAGGAAGACGATGGCCATCAGCCAGATGGGCACCGGCAGACCAAACAGGTAACCGGTACCGAGCCAGGCGAAGTGATCGGCGCCATCACTGAAACCGGTGGAGATGGGACGACCCTCGGTATAGACCATGGTGATACCGCGCAGGGCGGTCATGGTGACCAGGGTGGCGATAAATGCCTGCACCTTGCCCTTGGCAATGATAAGGCCGCTGACGCCGCCAAGCAGGGCACCGGCCCCCAGAGTGAGGGGCACCACCAGCCAGATCGGCAGCTCCATGGCGACCATGGTGGCAGCCAGCGCGCCGCACAGGGCCAGTACCGAGCCGACCGACAGATCGATACCGGCGGTAAGGATAACCAGCGTCATACCGACCGCCATGATTGCGTTGACCGAGGTCTGGCGCAGGATGTTGAGCAGGTTGTCGGCGGTGAAGAAGTTGGGGCTCAGGAAGGAGACCACACCAATCAGGACCAGCAGCGCGACCAGGGATTTGTTCTCGATCCACCACGCCTTGCTCATGACGCCACGGCGGGAAAGGGTTTGGGTTGTCATTGGGATGCCTCTTGCTCTGCTTGCCACTGTTTACCGACTGCCGCCGCCATCAGCTTCTCCTGATTGGCATCGCGGGTGTTGAACTCTGCGCTGATGCGCCCTTCGTGCATCACCATGATGCGATCGCTCATGCCGAGCACTTCTGGCATTTCGGAGGAGACCAGAATGATGCTCATCCCCTCCTTCTTGAACTGGTTGATCAGCTGATAAATTTCCTTTTTCGCCCCCACGTCGACGCCGCGGGTCGGCTCGTCGAGGATCAGCACCTTGGGCCTTGTCAGCAGCCCCTTGGCGATGGCCACCTTCTGCTGGTTGCCGCCGGAGAGCAGCTTTATCAGCTGATCCTGACTCGGGGTCTTGATGTTGAACAGGCGCACATAGTCGCTCACCGCCTGCCGCTCGGCCTTGCCGTCAATCTTGCCGTTGCGGATGAACTCGTCGAGGGCGCACAGACTCATGTTCTCCCGCACCGACAGCTCCAGCACCAGGCCATCGCCTTTGCGATCTTCGGAGATATAGGCGATGCCGGCGGCCAGACCATCGGCCGGGCTTTTGGGCACCAGAGCATGACCGTCAACTTGCACTTCACCGGCGCTGATGGGGCTGGCGCCATAGATAAGCTTCATCAGCTCGGTACGGCCGGAGCCCATCAGGCCGCTAAAGCCCAGAGTTTCCCCCTGACGCAGGGAGAAACTCACCCCGCGCACGCCGGGACCGGCCAGATCCTTCACCTGCAGGCTGACGGGGCCAAGCTCGCGCTCAAGGCGCGGGTACTGCTCTTCCAGCCGGCGGCCCACCATCATCTCGATGATCTTGTCTTCATCCAGATCGCTCACCGCCTTCTCGCCAATCCACTTGCCATCGCGCAGCACAGTGACCCGATCGCAGATCTCGAAGATTTCTTTGAGACGGTGGGAGATATAGACGATGCCGCAACCCTGCTCACGCAGCTCGCGGATAACCTTGAACAGCTGCTCGGTCTCGGTATCGGTCAGCGCATCCGTGGGTTCATCCATGATGATGACGCTGGCATCGAATGACAGCGCCTTGGCGATCTCCACCATCTGCTGTTCGCCAATGGAGAGATCCCCAAGCCGGGTATCCGGACCATGCTTGACGCCAAGTCGCGCCAACAGGCCGCTTGCCCGCTCGCGCAGCTGTTTGTGGTCGATGCTGCCAAAACGGGTACGGGGTTCACGGCCGAGGAAGATGTTGGCGGCAATAGACAACTCCGGCAGCAGGTTCAGCTCCTGGTGGATGATGCTGATCCCCTGATCCTGAGAGTCGCGGGGGCCCTTGAAGTGAACCGGCTGGCCGCGGTAGCTGACGCTGCCCGCATCGGCCTGATAGATACCGGTCAGCACTTTCATCAGGGTGGATTTGCCGGCGCCATTTTCACCGAGCAGGGCCATCACCTGGCCCGGATAGACCCGCAGACCCGCTTCGTCGAGGGCGCGCACACCGGGGAAGGTTTTGACGATCCCGGTCAGCTCCAGAATGGGTGAGAGGGGGGAGGTTGTGCTCATTTGCAGCTTCCTTGAAGAGGCTTAAAACGCCACACCGGCGCAGAGAATAATGTTGGCGTAGGGGGTGACCTCGCCGCTGCGTACCACAGCCTTGCTCTGGCGGGAGCGGGTCTTGAACGCCTCGTGCAGGCAGTACTCGATGGCGATGGGTTTGCCTTGGGCAGCGGCGTGCGCCTCCAGCTGATCGACCAGCGCCTGATGGGTAGCGGGGCTGATCAGTTTTATCTCGCTTGCCATGATCACTTTCTCCACCACCAGATCGGTGAGCAGGGCGGTCAGCACAGTTGCAAGGCTGGGGGTACCCGCTATCAGCGCCAGATCGATGCGCTCCGGCCCTGCCGCAATGGGCAGGCCCGCGTCGCAGACGGTGATCTCGTCGGTGTGACCCATCCGTGCCACCAGGGCACTCAGGGGAGCATTGAGCAGTACGCCTCGTTTCATACAGCACCTCGGCAGGCTATGCCCGCGTATCTGATGTTAGCTAGGCAACCGGTTACGCAACCGGTTGCGTCATGAGATGGAAGATAGGCGCTCAGGCGGTTTTGATCCACCAAGAGATGGCAGAAATGTGAAAACGATCTCAATGCGGGGCAAACATAAAGTACAAATGGGGCCAGCAGAGCGCTGGCCCGCAGGGGATTAAACGATCAGCGCCTGTTGTACTGCGGGACGGGCCAGCACCCGCGCCGTGTGGGCGGCCACCCTGGGGAACTCGTCGATGGCGACCCCGTCACTCTTGAGCCAGCTGGCCACCACGTACAGGTAGATGTCGGCCAGGCTGAAACACTCTCCCAGCACCCAGGGGCCGATCAGATAGTGGCGTTCAATCTCGGCAAAGCCATCGCGCATGTTTTGCGGCACCTTGGCTTGCATGGCGGCGATGGCCTGTTCGTCATCGGCCCAGCGACTGCCACGGCGACCGTGGGCATGGGAGACGTGAACGGTAGAGGCGAGGAAGCTGTTCACCTCCTGCATGCGGGCCAGCAGGAAGGGATCGTCCAGCGGTGCAAGCCGGGCATCCGGGAAGCGCTGCGCCACATAGAGCAGCAGGGCCGGGGTTTCGGTCAGCACGCCGCGCTCGGTCACCAGCGCCGGCACTCGGCCTTTGGGATTGATGGCGAGGTAGGCGGGGGAGCGCTGCTCGCCGCTGGCGAAGTCCACGCGCCTTATTTGGTGAGGTGCGCCAGCCTCCACTAGGGCGATACGAACCGCCATGGCACAGGTGCCGGGGGTGAGGTAGAGGGTCAGTTCTGACATGGTCGATATCCTTTATCGAACGAGGGTGCATGAAATCCGCCGCCCAATGAGCTAGCTGGCGGCGCTTTGGGCATCCTACCCCCATGCGTCAGGGGAACCAAGCGGGTATTGCGAGTCAGGTGGGCGAGTGGGCCGGGGAACCCGGCTTTGTCCGGAAAAATGCCACGGCTCCCTGTGAAATCAATGAGTTTCTGAACGGCAGATAACAGGAAAAACGGCTACGCATGCCGGGTCAAATCGCTATAATGTGCTCCCTGAATAGCAGTTTTTCGGATGTTGGATAGTCAATTGAGTAACAAAATGCGGATAGGTGGTTCCCTCGAACAATCCCTGAGTCAGGGATATCGTCTCGACCTCAAGGGGGTATTGCAGGAGAGTTGGCAACAGACGCGGCGCACCGGTTTCGGCCTGTTGCTGGCCATCGTCGGTGTCACGGCCATCTGGATATTGCTGAGCAATACCCTGCTGGCACCCTACCTCAATCAGGAGGGGGGAATGGACATAGCCCTGGTGCTGAGCCTGCTTATCACCATCATGATGTCGCCCATGACCTCGTCCCTCGACATGCTGGGATTGCAGCAGTCGGTCGGGGTGCGTGCTCGCCCGAGCCAGGTATTCGATTTCTTTCGCCACTTCCTGCGTCTCGGCAGCCTGAGTCTGCTGGGCAGCATGCTCACCAGCCTGTTCGGCCCCCTGTTTGAACTGGTGGGACTGCCGGTGGTGCTGGCCTTCATCCCGTCTGCGTTGATCGGCATGGGACTGGTGTTCTCGGTGCCGCTGGTACTGGAGCGCGGCCTGTCGCCGGTGCAGGCCATTCTGGTGTCGCTCAAGCTGTTTGCCCGTGGCTGGCCCAGCATAGTGCTGCTGCACGGTGTCATGCTGGCGCTGTTTTTCCTGGCGCTGATCCCCATGGGATTGGGCCTTGTCTGGGTGGCTCCCCTCTATTTCAACTGCAAGGGGATCCTCTATCGGGATCTGTGCGGGGTCGCGGTCGAAGTGACGGAAGTGAGCGAAGGCCCCGATCATTTCAACGCATAGCGAGCCTGAGGCCAGACGATGGCACAGGCACATTTCACAGCGCAAGACGAGTGCGCGATGCAAAAGGACGGCATATGAAGAGGACTCGACATGGCGTGGCGGCAGGCTTGCTGCTGTTGCCCACCCTGGGCTTGGCACAACCTTCACTGGATCTGCAGTACAGCACCTTCTACAGCCAGATGAAGACCTTCGCCAAGGGGGAATTTGGCCACGCCAGGCTGGGGTTTTACCTGACCGATCAGCAAAATGGCCAGCGCTGCCTGCTCACCTCGGCCCGCGTCTCGACCCAGGATCGGGACGTGGCCGCCGAGGTGACGGTAGACAGCGAGCTGCGGCTGCCCTACGACGATGATCTCAATCTGGACAAGGCGACCGTGGTGGTGGGCTTGACCGAAGCGCACACGGCCTGCGATCTGTCGGTGCAGGTGATGGCCGATGTGCAGCCCGTGTCTGGCAGCCAGTGGGATCTCGAGGTGGCCGAGGTGGCCAAGCGTCAGCAGGATATGCAAGCTCTGCTCAGCAAGTTGGCCGGCATGGTCGGCAAGTATTTCCTGCCCGAGATGGCGGGTGTGCGGGTGACCCTGGTACAACCGACGGGCACTGCCTATCTGGTCGATGGTGCCCGCCAGCAACCGCTCCCCTGGCAAGGGGGGCAACTGCTGCTCAGCAATGTGCAGCTGGCGGATTTTGCCGCGGGCAAGCTGCAACTGCAGGGCGACATACTGCGACTGACCCCCTGGTTGCACAAGGAGTAAGCCAGCCGCTTGCCTGTGAGATAAAAAAAGGAGCGCCGGGCGCTCCTTTTTTGTTGCTGTGGACTTGTGTCTATCGTGCTTAGCGCACTTCAATCACATCCAGCATGTCCATCTCGTCGATGTCCAGCAGCGGCGCCTTGGGCAGTTCAGGCGGATCAAATGCCTTGTCACCACCATCTATGATGCCGGAGTCGCGGTTGATGCTCTTGAAGTCAAACAGCTTGTGATCGAGCAGGTGGCTCGGGATCACGTCCTGAATGGCGGTGAACATGGTCTCGAGACGACCCGGGAAGCGGCGATCCCAATCCTGCATCATCTGCTTGATGGCCTGACGCTGCAGGTTCTCCTGCGAACCGCACAGGTTGCACGGGATGATGGGGAAGGCCTTGACCTCGGCATAGCGCACCAGGTCTTTCTCCTTGCAGTAGGCCAGCGGGCGGATCACCACGTTCTTGCCATCATCGCTCACCAGCTTGGGCGGCATGGATTTGAGCTTGCCACCGTAGAACATGTTGAGGAACAGGGTCTCGAGTATGTCGTCCCTATGATGACCGAGGGCAATCTTGGTGCAGCCCAGCTCCTGGGCGGTGCGATAGAGAATGCCACGGCGCAGACGGGAGCAGAGGGCACAGGTGGTCTTGCCTTCCGGCACCTTGTCCTTGACGATGGAGTAGGTATCTTCCTCGACGATTTTGAAGTCGACGCCCAGGGTGGCCAGGTATTCCGGCAACACGTGCTCGGGGAAACCGGGTTGCTTCTGATCTAGGTTGACGGCCACCAGATCGAAATGGATAGGGGCGCTCGCCTTCAGGCTCATAAGGATGTCGAGCATGGCGAAGCTGTCCTTGCCACCGGACAGGCACACCATGATCTTGTCGCCCTCTTCAATCATGTTGAAGTCGGCGATGGCCTGACCTATGTTGCGCCGCAGGCGCTTTTGCAGTTTGTTGAAACTGTATTTATCTTTGGCGTTCAGCTCTTCTAGCATGCTCGTAAAACCCGGGACACAAATAAGCGCGTTATTATAGCCATGTCCCGGGGGAGGGCAAGATGCCAGGATGAAAGCCGTCTTATGATTGGCTGCGTCGGCTGTCTACCGGGCAGCTGTAATCGGCGGGTTTGAGGATCAGCATGTCGCAGGCGAGTCTGTCCACCACGTGTTCGGCGGTATTGCCGAGCAGGGCGGCGGAGAGGCCTGTGCGACCGACGCAGCCCATGATCATCAGGGTGGCTTGCAGGTCTTCGGCCAGATCGGGCAACACCTCTTCCGGCAGGCCTTCCGCCACCCGGGTCCACAGATGACCGATGCCAAATTTGTCGGCATGGCTCAGCAGCAGGCTCTCATGGTGTTTGCGAATGGCATCGTTGTAGGCGTTGGGATCAAACTCCGGTAACTCGATGGCCACGTTGACCGGGGTGCCGGGATAGGTGTTGACCAGATAGAGGTTGGAACCGAGCAGCTCGGCGATGGCGATCCCTTCCTCCGTGATCCGCTCGTTCAGCAGTTTCTGATCCTGATCGTCGCTGGAACAATTGATGGCGGCTATGATGTTGCCGCCCCGTTGCCAATGACCCTCCTTGACCAGCAGGACGGGGCAGGGACACTTGCGCAGCAGGTGCCAGTCGGTCGGGGTAAAGATGAAGGTTTGCAGAAACGAGTGATGGTGAGTCGCCTTGACCACCAGATCGTGGCGGTTTTCCAGTACTTCTTGGATGACGCATTCGAAGGGCCGATTGTGCCAGACCACCTTGATCTCGCAGTCCAGTCCTTTGGCACGGTAGGGTTTCAGAATATCGTCGAGCCATTCACGGCGCTGGGCGATCACGCCGTGGCGCATCTCTTCCCGTTCGTCCACCGACAGCATGGCGGTCATCTCGTACGAGAAGTCGTAAATGGTGAGCAACAGGGTCAGTTGAGCGCCTTCATCCAGCTCAGCCACCTTGACCGCACGTTCGAGGGCAATTTGCCGCTCTTCTTCCGGGTTGATAACGACCAGGATCTTTCGGTACTTGACCATGTTCTCCTCCTCCTTGGCAAAAATACCAATGATGGCAGACCTTTAGCCATTACAGCTTAGCTCAGCAGGAGGAGGAGGGACGTGTGCCGGATCAAATTTCAGCGTAAACCGATCCGGCAACAGAGGGAAATTAACCGCAGGGAGGACGGGTCGCGCCAGCCATGACGCCGAGGGCCACATGATCCAGCACGGTAATGTACTTGCCCTTGACGCTGATCAGCTCGGACTTCTGGAAGCGGCCAAGCAGACGGCTGATGGTCTCGACGGTGAGACCGAGGTAGTTGCCGATGTCACCGCGGGTCATGGAGAGGCGGAACTCCTTGGCGGAGAAACCACGCTCGGAGAAACGCACCGACAGATTGTGCAGGAAGGCGGCGAGGCGCTCTTCGGCATTCTTCTTGGAGAGCAGCAGAATCATCTCCTGATCACCCATGATTTCGTTGCTCATCAGTCGCATGATCTGCTGGCGCAGCTTGGGCATCTTGCCGGAGAGATCGTCGAGCACGTCGAACGGGATCTCGCACACCATGGCCGTTTCCAGCGCCTGGGCAAAGGAGGGGTGGGCCTGCTTGTGAATGGCATCGAAACCAACCAGATCACCGGCGAGGTGGAAGGCGGTGATCTGCTCATCCCCTTGTTCCGTGATGGTGTATGACTTGATGGTCCCGGAACGGATCGCGTAGAGCGATTTCAGCTCATCGCCGGCTTTGAACAGTTCCTCACCCTTCTGGATCGGCTTCTTTCGCTCAATGATGCTGTCGAGCTGATCGAGTTCGCTGTCGTTCAGGGTGAAGGGAATGCAGAGCTGGCTGATGCTGCAATCCTGGCAATGAATTGCACAGCCACCGCTCTGAATACGTCTGCCAGGTTTCTTTTCCGGGATCATAGGCTCATACGAATAATTGATTTATATCAAACAAGTTTACCATCAACTCATCCGTTTTGGATAGGGTTTCAAAAGGAAGCAATCCCGACCCAGAGAGTATGAAGCCCGTACGCGATGAGCAAAACAGCCCCGCCCTGGCGCAAACTGCGCAGGGTCAGCCAGTAGCGCAGCCGGTCTGCCAGCCCTCCCAGTGCGAACAGGGTCGGCAGTGTCCCTATGCCGAAACAGAACATGATGAGCGCGCCGCCCCCGGCGGAACCCGCCGCCGCACTCCAGGTCAGCATGGAGTAGACCAGCCCGCAGGGCAGCCAGCCCCACACCATGCCAAAGGGAAAGGCCTGCCAGGCCGAGGTGAAGGGGAGAAACTTGCCCGCCAGCGGCTTGATATGGGGCCAGAGTCGGGCACCGATACGCTCGAGCAGCAGTATGCCCTGCCACCAGCCGGCGAGGTAGAGACCGAGGGCTATCATCAAGATCGCCGCCACCAACCGCAAGCCGGCGATGGCATGCTTGCCGGCGCCGAGCTCGCTGGTCGTGGCCAGCAGGCCTCCCACCAGAGCACCGGCTACCACATAGCTGAGGATCCGACCCAGGTTGTAATTGAGCAGATAACCGAGCCGGCCCCAGAAGTGCTGCTTCTCGGGAGGAATGGCCATGGAGAGGGCCGCCGAGACGCCGCCACACATGCCGATGCAGTGGCCTGAGCCCGCGAGCCCCACCAGCATGGCCCCGACCAGATCAAGGCTGGCGATCATCGGGGGTATGCTCGGTGGATTTCTGGGCGGGTTTATCCTCATCGAACAGGATATTGGAGCCCTGGCGGTCGAGATCTTCAAACTGCTCGGAGCGAATGGCCCAAAAGAAGACGGCGCCGGCGATGATGACAAACAGGATGGCGATAGGGATCAGGACAAAAATTATGTTCATAGAGGTACCTTGGCATTCATCCTTTTGGCGAGCGTTCCCTATGGTAACCCTGTTCGGGCAGAGGAATCGCCGCTATCGGTTGAAAATGTGGCCAGCATCGAGGGCTGGCCACATTTTCAGCTATGTTACTGCAACCTGCTCATCGGTTGAGACGCATGGAGTTGGTGACCACGATGAGGGAGCTCAAGGACATGCCCGCCGCCGCCACATAGGGTGGCAACCAGCCGCTGGCCGCCAGTGGCAACACCAGCAGGTTGTAGCCGATGGACCAGGCGAAGTTTTCCTGGATGATCTTGCGGGTGCGAATGGCCAGGGTGCGCGCCTCCAACAGGCGGGAAAGATCGTCGGCCAGCAGAATGGCATCGGCGCTGTTCTTGGCCAGATCCGTGCCGCCGGCCATGGCGAAGGAGGCGTGGGCACCTGCCAGCACGGGAGCATCGTTGATGCCATCCCCCACCATGATGCTGATATCGCCGCGGGCTTCATGTTCCTTGAGATAGGCCAGCTTGCCGTCCGGCGTGACCCCTTTCACAAGCTCATCCACACCGAGCTCGCGAGCCACCTCGTCGGCCTGGGCCGAGCTGTCACCCGTGAGTATGGTGGTCTGCAGACCTGCTGCCTTGAAGGCCTGGATCAGCGCCCTGGCATCCGGGCGCAAGGTATCTGCCAGAATGAAGCGGGCCAGCAACCTGGACTCGTCCGCCAGATAGATGGCAAGGCCCTCGCTGGCGGTGTGCTCTGTGGGCAGTGCCAGCCAGTGGGCGCTGCCGATGCGATAATGCTGGCCTGCGATCTTGCCCTGAATGCCGTGACCTATGACGGGCGTCACCTCGCTTGCCGCCAGCAACACGGCATCGTCTGCCGCCTTGCTGCGAAAGGCGCGGGCGATGGGATGTTCTGAGTAGGCTTCCAGTGCGCGGGCGATGGCGAGGCACTGGGCCTCGCTCAGCTCGGCCAGCGCCGTGGTACTGGTCAGGCTGATGTTGCCCGTGGTCAGAGTGCCTGTTTTGTCCATCACGATCCGGTTGGCCTTGGTCAGTACGTCCAGCACATGGCCACGGCGCAGCAGAATGCCGGACCGGGTCAGGCGGGCGGTGGCCGAGGTGAGCGCGGTCGGCGTAGCCAGCGACAGGGCGCAGGGGCAGGTGGCGACCAGCACGGCCAGGGTGACCCAGAAGGCCTGTTCCGGCTGATGGAAGTGCCAGAAGGTCCACACAGCCGCGGCAATGATCAGCAGCACCAGAATGAAGTGGCGGGAGAGCACATCCGCCATCTGGGCGATGGCCGGCTTGTCGTCAAGCGCGTGATCCTGCAGCCGCATGATCTGGGCGATGCGCGACTCCTCGATGCGGTGGCTGACCCGGATCTGGAGCGGTGCGTCCGTGTTGATGGTACCGGCATAGACGCTGTCACCCACTTGCTTGAGCAGCGGCAACTGCTCACCGGTCAGCATGGATTCGTTGAGGCTGGCCTGCCCCTCGATGATGAGGCCATCGGCCGGCAGGGTGGTGCCGGCCAGTACCCGTATCCTGTCTCCCACCTGCAGCATCTTGGCCGCTACCTCATGCTCGCCATCTCCATCGATGCGCGTGGCCATGATGGGCACCAGCCGTGCTAGGTTGGAGCTCGACTCGGACGCCTTGCGTCTGGCCCGCAACTCCAGAAAACGCCCCAGCAGCAGGAAGAAGACGAACATGGTGATGGAGTCGTAATAGACCTCACCGGTATTGAAGACGGTGGCCCACATGGAGGCGACAAAGGCGCCGATCAGTGCTAGTGATACCGACACGTCCATGGAGAGATGGCCCTGTTTCAGGCTGCGCCAGGCGCCCACGTAAAATGGCTGCGCCGAGTAGATCATGATGGGGGTCGAGAGCAAGAGGCTGATCCACTTGAAGTAGACCATGAACTCATCCTCGACGCTGATGAAGAGATCCATGTAGAGCGCCACGGCGCACATCATCACTTGCATGGAGCCCAGGCCCGCCAGTGCCAGCCGGAACATATAGCTGCGCACTTCTTTGGCGTAGATAGCTTCCTGGTTGTGAGTCTGGAACGGGTAGGCACGATAGCCTATCTTGGCGAACCCCTTGAGGATGTCGCTCAAGGCAAGCTGGTCCGGATCCCACTTGATGCGCGCACGGTGGGTGGTGGTATTGACGTTGATGTAGTGCAGGCCGGCAAGGCCGGTCAGATGACGCTCGATGAGCCAGGCGCAGGCGGCGCAGGTCAGCCCTTCCACGCTGAGCAGGATCTCGCGCTGCCTGTGACTGCCCGTGCCGCTGTCGGTGACGAAATCCTGTTGCACCTCGGCCAGATCGTAGTGGGTGAGGGCGGCCAGCTCTTCCGGGACCAGTTCCCCCTTGATGCCGGGCGCGGTGCGGTGCTCGTAATAGCTGGAGAGGCCGCACTCCATGATGGTTTCTGCCACGGCCTGGCAGCCCGGGCAGCACATGGGTTGTACTATGCCCTTGATCTCAAGCGCATAGCGACTGCCAGTGGGAACCGGCTCACCACAATGAAAGCAAGCGTTCATGGCGTTTTGCCCCAAGAGGCAAGGTGAGTAATCGGGGCATGGGGCGTGCTGGCGGGAACCGGCTCGCCAGGGTGAAAAACGCCTGTCATGGCTTAACGTCCTTTGGGATCGAGTTCGACGGGCGCCTTGGTCGGGAGCTGGACTGTCTCTTGCAAACGCCACTCGTGATTGAAGGCATCGACCCGGATGTGCCATTTCCCGCTCAATGGTTTGTCGAGCAGCAGGCGATAGATGCCGCTGGCGTCGGCCGTCACCATGTGTTCGCTGTCCATGCCGGCCAGGGTCGGGTGGAACAGAGAGAGGTAGAGGGCCTGACCGGGGGGGATATCTCCCGAAATGGGTTTGAGGGTCAGCTCTTTGCCATTCACTTCCAACGCTATGCGGATGTTAAGGGCTTCGGAGCGATCGAACTTGCTCAGATCCTGATTAATCTCCTTGCCTTGCTTGTAATAGTCTTCTGCGACCAGATTGACGCCATCCTTGCTGGCGATGATCGCCGTGCCGATGCTGGCGATCACGGCGGCGGCCGGGAGGGCGATGATGAACCAGGGCCAAAATTGGCGATACCAGGGTTGGGACATAATGCTACCGAAACGTATGATTAACAGAATGGAGGCCTTTCAGCCAACATAAGATAACAAAAAGCCTCGAAGAGTCGAGGCTTTTTGCTGAGTAATCACGTGGTTATCACATGTTACTGCTAATTTTACTTGTTGTTGTGGGACAAACTGTAAACGTAGGAGGCGAGCAGTTGCACCTTGTCTTCGCCCAGAATATCCTTCCAGGCTGGCATGACGCCGTGACGACCGTGGGTGATGGTCTGCTCGACCACCTGGCGGGAACCGCCATACAGCCAGGTGTTGTTGGTCAGGTCCGGTGCCCCGAAGGCGATACCGCCCTTGGCATCCGGGCCATGACAGGCTGCGCAGATGGTGAAACGGGCTTCCCCCTTCTTGGCTTCTACCAGATCGACCTTGCGACCGGACAGGCTCAGCACGTAGGAGGCAACTTCTTTCACTCCATCCTGACCCAGGATCTCGCCCCAGGCCGCCATCACACCCTGACGACCGCCCATGATGGTGGTCTTGATCTGATCCGGTTGGCCACCCCATTGCCATTCGGTGTCGGTCAGGTTCGGGAAACCGCGACCACCACGGGCATCAGAGCCGTGGCACTGGGAGCAGTTCTGCAGGAACAGACGTTGACCCACCTTGCGCGCTTCCGGATCGGCAGCAATCTCTTCGATGGTGCGATAGGTCTTGCCATCGGCTTGATAGGCCAGCTCGCGGAACTTGGCGCCATAGATCTCGTCAGCCTTGACCAGTTCGCGATCGTACTCCACCGCGCGACCTTCGGCCTTGGCGGAGGCCACAGCAGCCTTGGACTCGGCCAGCGAGCGGACGTCCTGGTTGGAGCTCTGCCAGCCCAGCAGACCCTTCCAGTTGCCCAAGCCCGGGAAGGCCAGCAGATAGACCAGACCGGTGACGATGAAGAAGAGGAACATGTAGGTCCACCACTTCGGCAGCGGGTTGTTGATCTCTTCGATACCGTCGAAGGCGTGTCCCATGGACTTGCCCTCTTCCACGCCCATCTTGTCGCGCAGGCACCACACCAGCAGCAAGAAGCAGCCGAGTATGGTTCCCAGGCTGATGACGGTCACAAAAATGCTAAACAAAGTGCTCATTATTGTTTCGCTCCTGCGTTCTTGTTATCAGCACCGGGTTGCTCGTCGTCGGCAAAAACCAGGTTGGCGGCCTCGTCGAAAGAGGCCTTGCGGCGCTTGCTGTATGCCCAGACGATGATGCCGATCATGATGGCCATCAACAGCAGGGTATAAAGGCCGCGAAATGTGCCGTAATCCATATCCTGACTCCTTTATTTCAGGGCATGACCCAGTGATTGCAGATAGGCTACCAAGGCATCAAGCTCGGTCTTGCCCTTCACGGCTTCGCCCGCGCCCGCGATGTCGGCATCGGTATAAGGCACGCCGAAGTGGTCCCGGAACAGCGCCAGTTTCTTGCCGGTCAGTTCACCTGTCAGCACGTTGGTGTCGAGCCAGGGGAAAGCTGGCATGTTGGATTCGGGTACCACATCGCGCGGATTGATCAGGTGAGCGCGGTGCCAGTCGTCTGAATAGCGACCGCCCACACGGGCCAGATCCGGACCGGTACGCTTGGAACCCCACAGGAAGGGGTGCTCCCACACACTTTCACCGGCAACCGAATAGTGGCCGTAACGCTCGGTTTCGGCGCGAAACGGCCGGATCATCTGGCTGTGACAAACGGTGCAGCCTTCGCGGATAAAGATGTCGCGGCCTTCCATCTGCAGGGCGGTATAGGGCTTGAGGCCCTCTACCGGCTCAGTGGTCTGCTTCTGGAAGAACAGCGGGGTGATTTCGACCAGGCCCCCCAGGCTGATGGCAAATATGATGCCGACCACCAGCATGGGTACGCTCTTTTCAAAGATCTCGTGACGGTTATTGTTGCTCATGCTTTGACCTCTTCAATCATGCTGGCTGTGCGACAGGTTCCAGGGAACCCTTGGGCGCAGTGATGGTGCGATAGGCGTTGTAGGCCATCAGCAACATGCCGGTGACAAAGAAGCAGCCACCCAGGAAGCGCACGAAGTAGAAGGGATAAGAGGCCTGCAGCGCTTCCACGAAGCTGTAGGTCAGGGTGCCGTCGTCGTTGACCGCACGCCACATCAGACCCTGCATCACGCCGGAAATCCACATGGAGACGATGTAGAGCACGGTACCCACTGTGGCCAGCCAGAAGTGCACGTTGATCAGGCGGATGCTGTACATGCGGCCCTGCTCGAACAGGTTCGGGATCAGGTGATACACGGCGCCGATGGATACCATGGCAACCCAGCCCAGTGCGCCTGAGTGGACGTGACCTATGGTCCAGTCGGTGTAGTGGGAGAGGGCGTTGACCGTCTTGATCGCCATCATGGGGCCTTCGAAGGTGGACATGCCGTAGAACGACAGGGACACGATCAGGAAACGCAGGATGGGGTCATAGCGCAGTTTGTGCCAGGCGCCGGAGAGAGTCATGATGCCGTTGATCATGCCACCCCAGGAGGGGACGAACAGGATCAGGGACATCACCATGCCCAGCGACTGGGCCCAGTCAGGCAATGCGGTATAGTGCAGGTGGTGCGGACCGGCCCAGATATAGAGGGAGATCAGCGCCCAGAAGTGCACGATGGAGAGGCGGTAGGAATAGACCGGACGGCCCGCCTGCTTGGGCACAAAGTAATACATCATGCCAAGGAAGCCGGCGGTCAGCAGAAAGCCTACCGCGTTGTGGCCATACCACCACTGCACCATGGCATCCATGGCGCCAGAATACATGGAGTAGGACTTCATGCCGCTGAGCGGTACTTCCATGTTATTGACGATGTGCAGCACGGCCACCGTGATGATGAAGGCGCCAAAGAACCAGTTCGCCACATAGATGTGCGAGGTGGTGCGTTTGACCAGGGTGCCGAAGAAGACGACGGCGTAGGCGACCCAGACGATGGTGATGGCGATATCAATCGGCCATTCCAGCTCTGCGTACTCCTTGGAGGTGGTGTATCCCAGCGGCAGCGAAATGGCGGCAGACAGGATGATCGCCTGCCAGCCCCAGAACACGAAGGAGGCAAGCTTGCCACCGAACAGTCTGGTTTGGCAGGTGCGTTGCACCACATAGAAGGAGGTCGCCATCAGGGCACTACAGCCAAATGCGAAAATGACCGCGTTGGTGTGCAGAGGGCGAAGGCGACTGTAAGTCAGCCAGGGAGTATCAAAGTTGAGGGCAGGCCAGATCAACTGGGCTGCTATCAGTACGCCAACCGACATGCCGACAATTCCCCAGACAATCGTCATGATGGTGAACTGGCGAACAACGGTGTAGTTGTACTCAGGATGGTTAGTTGTATGGCTCATCGTTGTATTCCGCTTCCGATGCTGCTGTTGTTTGATTTTGTGTCCAGTGACGTGGACCGACTTCATTGGCTACTGCCTTACCCCTTGTTAACAACTGTTAATGAAAGGAAAAGCAAAAAGTAGCTAAATGAAAACTCAATGGGAATGATACTGAACTGACAGGTAAAATAACAGTATAAACAGTGATATATTTGGCTCCGTTGGGTCTCGCTCGTTCAATTTATTACCTTGCGCGAGATCACGAAAATGTCATTTTCCAGGCATCTTACAAGGTTGTTTTTTCATGAAAGAGAGACTCACTTCACGCAAAATTGTCCACTTGGCGATCGTCCTGGCCATTTTGCTCGGATTGGTTGCCTATCGAACCTGGTTTGGCGGGGACCAGACGGTGATGACAGGTGCAGAAAAAGATCAAATCTGTGATCTTTCTCTCACCTCCTGCAGTTTACTGCTGGGCGACAAACCGATGACCGTCAGCGTCGCCTCCTTGCCGGTACGGGCCGAACATGACTTCGTGATACTGCTTCAGGGGGGGGATCCCGCCTTCAAACCGGTGAAAGCCTGGCTGGAGGGGCGGGATATGTTCATGGGCACCATACCGGTCAGTTTCGAGCCTGCAGAGCGCGGCTGGCAGGGCTCGACGCTGGTAGGTTCCTGCACCTCGGCGGTGATGGTCTGGCTGCTCAATATCGAGTGGAGCAATGGCCAGCGCCAACAATTGGCGCTCTCCGTCAGCCGTTGAATCTCTGCCTTTATGAACAAAAGGATGGGGGGTTAGGTGAAAATTGATTTGAAATTTTCAGGCAGGGCGTTACCTTGCACAGATTATCAGGGAGTGAAGTTCATTTAATCATGATTGAAAAACAAGCATTTTATCGCGGTCTCAATCAGCAGGCACAAGCCTTGCTGGAAGGAGAACCGGATCTCATCGCCAACCTGGCCAACCTCTCCGCCTTGTTGGCACTGGAGCTTGCCGACATCAACTGGGTGGGTTTCTACCTGTTGCAGGGAGATACTCTGGTGCTCGGTCCGTTCCAGGGCAAACCAGCCTGCGTACGCATTCCGGTCGGTCGCGGGGTCTGCGGCACTGCGGTGGCAGAGGGCACAACCCAGCTCATTGATGATGTCCACCAATTTGAAGGCCACATCGCCTGCGATGGTGCCAGCAACTCGGAAATCGTGATCCCGCTGCGTCGTGGTGGCAAGATCATCGGCGTACTGGATATCGATAGTCCAATTTTCAACCGTTTTGACGCAGAAGACCGGATTGGGCTGGAAGAAACGGTGCAAATTTTGGAAAGCATGCTCTAAGTCATTGCTTGATGGTTCGCAAAAGGCCCCAAGCTCTCTATAATGGGGCCTTTGTTGTGCTCGGGCGTGCCCGCGCGTTTATATGAAAGCCAAGGTTATACATGGAAAACACTGAGAAGCTGAAGAACAGTAAAGAGATCGTTGCCTACCTGGTCGAGAAATTTCCGGCCTGCTTCATCGCTGAAGGAGAGGCCAAGCCGCTCAAGATTGGCATCTTCCAGGATTTGGCCGAGCGTCTTGCTGACGACGCCAGAGTCTCCAAGACCATGCTGCGCTCTGCACTGCGTCAATACACCTCCAGCTGGCGTTACCTGCATGGCCTCAAAGCCGGCCAGGCCCGTGTCGATTTGGATGGAAACCCGGGCGAGCTGCTCACCGAAGAGCACATCGAGCACGCCAAGCAAGCCCTGAAAGAGAGCAAAGAGCGTGTCTTTGCCAGCCGTCGTACCAATACTAAAGAAGAGAAGGCCAAGCAGCCCCGTCGTCCTGCCCCGCGCAAGGCTGATGCTGCAGCCAGATCTGACAAACCCAAGGCCGCACCCAAGGCACCTGTTGTCGATGCGCCTCTGGTAAAGGTTGATGCTGCCAATCTGAAAGTGGATCAAGGCGTCAGGGTCGTACTGGGCAAGTCTCCTGTGCCGGCGACCATCAAGGAAGTGACCAAGGATGACGTTCAGGTCCAACTGCAGACCGGCATGATGCTGCGGGTCAAATTTGAGCATCTGGTTCTCTAAGGAGACAAATGTTGAAGCATGGCGTAATTCGTTTTTCCCTCGTTGCCTGTAGCCTGGCGTTTGCCGGGCTTGCACAGGCCATCGAGCCGGTGCTCAAGGAAAGTGATTTGCCTGTGTTGGCTCAAGAGAGCCAACATGCTACGGCCAGCAAGCGAATTACCAATCTGTTTACCCGCTCGCATTACAAGCAGTTCAAGCTGGACGATGCCTTTTCCTCCGTGATTTACGACAAGTATCTGGAGAATCTGGACTACAGCAGAAACCTGTTTTTGGCCTCTGACATCAGCCGCTTTGAAAAGTACCGCAACGGCTTTGACACCGACTTGGAAAGAGGCCGTCTGGCGCCTGCCTACGAGATGTTCAATCTGAGTCAGCAGCGGCGTTATGAACGGTTCGAATACGCCCTCAAACTGCTCGATACTCCTTTTGATTTTACCCAGCCCGACAATTACACCTTTGATCGGGAAGGGGCGGCTTGGCCCAAAGACGAAGCAGAACTCAACGAGTTGTGGCGTCAGCGGGTCAAGTTCGATGCCCTGAGCCTCAAGCTCAGCGGCAAGGAGTGGCCCGAGATCAAGGAGCTGCTTGGCAAGCGTTACAACAATGCCATCAAGCGGATGTCCCAGACCGAGAGCGAGGACGTGTTCCAGCTCTTCATGAACTCCTTCGCCCGAGCCATCGAACCGCATACCAGTTATCTCTCCCCGCGCAGTGCCGATCGCTTCAACACCGAGATGAACCTCTCGCTGGAAGGCATTGGTGCCGTGTTGCAGGCGGAGGATGACTTCACCGTTATTCGTTCCCTGGTGCCGGGTGGCCCGGCCGCCAAGTCCAATCACCTCAAGCCCGATGACAAGATAGTCGGAGTAGGACAGGACGACGGCAAGATTGTCGATGTGATCGGCTGGCGTCTCGATGACGTGGTCGAACTCATCAAGGGACCAAAAGGCAGCAAGGTGAAGCTGGAGATCCAGCGCGGCAAGGGCGCTACCGCCAAGACCGAGCAGATCGAGCTGACCCGTGACAAGGTGCGTCTGGAAGACAGGGCCGCCAAGTCCAAGGTGATTAACGCCGAAGGCAAGAAGATTGGGGTGCTCGAGATCCCGAGTTTCTATGTCAATTTGCACGACGACGTGATCAAGGAGCTCTCCAGCCTCAACAAGCAGAAGATCGAAGGCCTGATCGTCGATCTGCGCGGCAACGGCGGCGGTGCACTGACCGAAGCCTCTGCCCTGAGCGGCCTCTTCTTCGCCAGCGGTCCCGTGGTGCAGATCCGTGATCACATGGGCCGTATTACGGTCAATGGCGATGACGATGGCAACGTCTACTACGGCGGTCCCATGTCGGTGATGATCGACCGTTACAGCGCCTCGGCCTCCGAGATCTTCGCAGCCGCCATGCAGGACTATGGTCGCGCCCTGATCCTGGGTGAAAACTCGTTCGGCAAGGGCACGGTGCAGCAGCATCGCAGCCTCGCCAAGGTCTATGACTTCTACGAGCAACCGCTGGGTCACGTGCAGTACACCATCGCCAAGTTCTACCGGATCAACGGTGGCAGCACCCAGAACAAGGGCGTCGCCCCGGACATCAGCTTCCCCACTGCGGTCTCCCCGGAGGAGACGGGTGAGAGCCGTGAGTTCAACGCGCTGCCGTGGGACAAGATAGCATCGGCCAAGTACGACAAGCTCGGCAACTTTGCCAGCCTGCTGCCCAAGCTGCAGTCGGCACACGAGGCGCGGATCAACAAGGATCCTGAGTTTGCCTATGTGATGCAGGACATCGCCGACTACAAGGAGGAGAAGGACAAAAAGTCGGTCTCCCTCAACGAGGCGGAGCGTCTGGCTGATCAGGCCAAACAGGACGAGAAGGCGCTGGCGCGCACCAACGAGCGCCTGGCTCGCCTTGGCAAGCCTGCGGTGAAGAGCCTGGACGAGTTGCCGGCCGATTTTGAAGCCCCCGATGAGTATTTGGTCGAGGCTGCCAACATCACGGCGGATCTGACCAGACTCAGCAAACAGGGCTGACCTTGGTTGGCAAACAAACATGAATACAAGGGCGACTCAGGTCGCCCTTTCTTTTGGCTGAATGCAAACTATTTGACCCTGCCAACCGGTTGTGACAGCCTCTGACACGTCAATTACAAGCGTGGAAGCAAACAATAATGACCGATCACTCTCAGGCCATGACGGCCAAATATCGCCAGGATTATCAGGCTCCGCTCTACTGGATCGACAGCATCGATCTCGATTTTCAACTGCAGGCGCCGCTGACCCAGGTCACCGCCATCTCCCGTCTGCGTCGTAACGGCGAACACAATGAACCGCTGGTGCTGGATGGAGAAGGTCTCTCCCTGCACAGCGTCAGCGTGGATGGCGTGCCCTATCAAGAGTATGAGCAGGGGGAGAGCAGCCTGACCCTGTTCAACCTGCCAGCGGAGTGCGTGCTGACTGTTGTCACCTTGCTGGATCCCGCTGCCAACACGGCGCTGGAGGGGCTCTACAAGTCAGGGGATGCCTATTGTACCCAGTGTGAGGCCGAAGGATTCCGGCGCATCACCTATTACCTGGACAGGCCCGACATCCTGGCCCGTTACAGCACCCGCATCACCGCCGACAAGGTCAAGTATCCCTTCCTGCTCTCCAACGGCAACAAGGTCGACAGCGGCGAGCTGGATGGTGGGCGCCACTTCGTGCAGTGGCAGGATCCCTTCCCCAAACCCAGCTACCTGTTTGCCCTGGTGGCTGGTGATTTCGATGTGGAGAGCAGCCACTACACCACCAGGAGCGGCCGCAAGGTGGCTCTCGAGATCTTCGTCGACAAGGGCAACCTGGATCGCGCCTGCTTTGCCATGGAGAGTCTCGTCAACTCCATGCGCTGGGACGAGCAGCGCTTCGGCCTCGAGTACGACCTCGACATCTATATGATCGTCGCGGTGGACTTCTTCAACATGGGCGCCATGGAGAACAAGGGGCTCAACATCTTCAACTCCAAGTTTGTGCTGGCCAACCCGGCCACCGCCACCGATGGCGACTACCACGGCATCGAGCGGGTTATAGGCCACGAATATTTCCACAACTGGACCGGCAACCGCGTTACCTGCCGAGACTGGTTCCAGCTCAGCCTGAAAGAGGGGCTGACGGTGTTCCGGGATCAGGAGTTCTCCTCCGATCTGGGTTCGCGCGGCGTCAACCGCATCAACAACGTGCGCACCGTGCGTGGCCCGCAGTTTGCCGAAGACGCCGGCCCCATGGCACACCCCATCCGCCCGGATGTGGTGATAGAAATGAACAACTTCTATACCCTGACCGTTTACGAGAAGGGCTCGGAAGTGATCCGCATGCTGCACACCCTGCTGGGGGAAGCCAACTTCCAAGCCGGGATGAAGCTCTACTTCGAGCGCTTTGACGGGCAGGCGGTCACCTGTGACGATTTCGTGCAGGCGATGGAGGATGCTTCCGGCGTGGATCTCGGTCGTTTCCGCCGCTGGTACAGCCAGTCCGGTACCCCTGAGCTCACCGTGACCGATGAGTACGATGCTGCCAGCGGCGTCTATCGCCTCCATGTGAGCCAGCACACGCCGCCGACCCAGGATCAGCCGCAAAAACTGCCGCTGCATATCCCCCTCGACATCGAGTTGTATGACGAGAACGGCGCCGCCATCGCGCTGCAGTATCAGGGCAAGCCGATCGGCAACGTGCTCGACGTGCTGGAAGCAGAGCAGACCTTCGTGTTCGATCGGGTGCCGGTCAGGCCGGTTCCTTCCCTGCTGCGGGATTTCTCCGCGCCGGTGAAACTGCATTTTGACTACAGCGAGGAGGCGCTGGCCTTCCTGATGCGCTTTGCACGCAACGAGTTCGCCCGTTGGGATGCAGCCCAGATGCTGATCAACAAGGCGGTGATCGACGGGGTGGCACGAGTCCAGCACGGACAGGGGGTTGAGCTCTCCCAGACCCTGCTGGCGGCCTTTGTCGCCATTCTGGACGATGCAGCACTCGATCCTGCCCTCAAGGCGGAGATCCTGGCGTTGCCGGGGGAGGCTACCCTGGCCGAGCTGTTCGAGGTGGCCGATATCGATGCCATCCATCAGGTGCGAAATACCATTCACACCTCGCTGGCGCAGGCGTTCGGTGCCCGGCTGACGGCCACTTATGAGAGTCTGCGCTTGCAAGACTATCAGGTGGTCCATGCCGACATGGCCAAGCGAGCCCTCAAAGGGGTGGTGCTGGGTTATCTGGCGGCACTGAATGCCGAGCATGCCGATGTCCTGGTGCGCGAGCAGTATGCGACCGCCGACAACATGACGGATACCCTGGCGGCACTGCAGGTGGCCAACGGCTATCTGCTACCATGCCGCGCCGCGCTGCTGGCAGACTTCGAAGGCAAGTGGGCCAGGGATGGGCTGGTGCTGGACAACTGGCTGCGGCTGATTGGCAGCAAACCTGCCGCCGACGTGCTGGCGGAAGTGCGCCAGGCGATGGCCCACCCCACTTTCAGCATTCGCAACCCGAACCGGCTGCGGGCGCTGGTGGCCAGTTTTGCCATGAACAATCAGGTGCAGTTCCACGCCATCGACGGCAGTGGTTACCGCTTCCTGACCGATCTGTTGATCGAGCTCAACGAGGTCAATCCTCAGGTGGCTTCTCGCCTCATTACCCCGCTTATCCAGTTCAAGCGACTGGATAAGGCGCGCAAGACGCTGATCCGCGCAGAGCTGCTCCGGCTATTCAACCTGGACGGGCTGGCACGGGATCTGTTCGAGAAGATAAGCAAGGCGTTGCAGCAGTAATAGAATGATACAGGGCAGGGGAGCTGGCTCTCCTGCCCTGTTTTATCAAGCACGAAGTCAAGGCACCGGCACCATCCTCTGTGAATGCGTCCACAAGCTGCCTTTTATCAGGAGTTACAGTGAAGCAGTTTACTTTCCGGCTGTCGCTCAACAGCGATGAAATCATGCTGATGTACCAAGGCCATGCCAGACGACTGGTGGTACGCAGCGAGCAGGGACTGACCCTTGAACTAGGCATTGAGAAAATCCGGCCTTTCGTCGCTATCAGCGGTGTACATGGCTACTTTCGCCTTAAAACTCAGGACGATTATCGCTTTATCAGCCTGGAACGCATAAATTAACAAAATATGAACAGGATCCCGAGTAATTATCTGCTTTCAGTCACTATCTATCCGGTAAATCCGCAATCATCCAGTGGGATTTTCTGTTTTTTGCCAAATTGGCAAAATTTTTCACAGCTCAAGCCGTGATCTGCCCCTTGTTTTTAACATCTCGTTAGCACCTTTGCTCGCCTTCCTTGATCCAAGACATTACACTTCGCAGCAACTCTGTACCGGTGGGCATCCAAGGTGGATGTCTTTCCGTCGGTGGTTAATGTCGTCCGATAAGGAATATAGCAATGGCATTGAAAGACGCCCCTACCTCAGTTCTGCTCGAAAACGTTCTCAGCCTGATCCATCAAAAGTTGCCAAAGAAGAGTGCCTCCCTGGTCGAGTGCTTCGTTGCCAAGTTCTACGGCAACATGGCCAGCACCGATCTGCATGATCGCAATGACAGCGACCTCTACGGCGCCGCGCTCAGTCTGTGGAATGCGCTCAACCAGCGTTCCAGCACTGAGCCCTACATCCGGGTCTACAATCCCGAGCTGACCCGCCATGGCTGGCAGTCTCCCCACACCATAGTCGAGATCATCCTGCAGGACTCTCCCTTCCTGGTGGACTCCATCCGCATGACCCTCAAGCGTCTCAACATCACGGCCCACATGATGCTGCACCAGCCGCTGCACCTCATTCGCGGCAACGAAGGCAAGATCAGCGCCATTTTGGATCTCGACAACACGGCCGGGCAGACCTCGGTCGAAACTGCCTTCCTCATCGAGATTGATCACTTGACCGGTGACGATCAGATGGAGGCGCTGGCCGCCGAGCTCAACTCGGTCGCCGGTGAAGTGGCCCTGGCGGTGGGTGACTGGCAACCCATGCTGGGTCGCCTGAACGAGATCATCGACGAGCTGCCCAAGCGCAAGAACCCGGTCAGCAAGGAGGAGGTTGCCTCCTGCGTCGCCTTCCTCAAGTGGGTGGCCGCCCACAACTTCACCCTGATGGGCTATCGCCGCTACGACGTCAAGGCGGTGGAGGGGGATCACGAGATCCTGCCGTTGCCGGACTCCAGCCTGGGGCTGATGAAAAACTCCATCAAGGATGAGGGGCAGCGCCTTGGCAACATGCCGGCCAGTGCCCGTCATGCGGCCCTGAGCTCTGATTTGTTGATCCTCACCAAGTCCAACAGCAAGTCCCGGGTCCACCGCCCTGCCTATGTGGATTACATCGGCATCAAGCGTTTCGACGAGCACGGCAAGGTAGTGGGGGAGGATCGCTTCATCGGTCTCTACGCCTCTTCCATCTACAACACCAGTGCGACCCAGATCCCGCTCATCAGCCACCGGCTGGAACGCATCATGGCCTCGTCCGGTCATGAGAAGGGGTCCCACGCCTACAAGGCGCTGCTCAACGTGCTGGAAACCTATCCCCGTGACGAGCTGATCCAGGCTCGCGAAGAGGAGTTGCTGGCCACCGGTCTCGGCGTGCTGGAGATGCAGGAGCGGGACATGCTGCGGCTGTTCGTGCGCCGCGATGTTTACGGTCGTTTCTTCTCCTGCATGGTTTATGTCACCAAGGAGCGTTACAACACGGCGCTGCGGGTCAAGACCCAGCAGATCCTGCAGAAGTATTTCGGCAGCAGCGAAGAGGTTGAGTTCAACGTCTACTTCTCCGAAGGCGTGCTGGCGCGGACCCATTACATAGTGCGGGTCAATAATAACAACGTGGATGTGGACGTGAACGAAGTACAGAACAACCTGATTGAAGCGGCCCGCAGCTGGGATGACCGGCTCGACTCCGTGCTGCTGACGCACTATGGCGAGGCCCGTGGCAATGCCCTGCGTCGTCGTTTCAGTACCGCCTTCCCCCGCGCCTACAAGGAAGATGTACTGCCCGGTTCCGCCGTGGCCGACATCATGGCGCTGGACAATCTGAGTGAAGCCAATCCGCTCGGCATGCTGTTCTACCGTGCCCAGGAGGAGGAGAACGATCGCCGGGTTCGCCTCAAGCTGTTCCACCGCAGCGAACCCATTCACCTCTCCGATGTGCTACCCATGCTGGAAAACATGGGGCTGCGGGTGATAGGCGAGACACCGTATCAGGTCCGTACCCCCTCGGGGGATGTGTTCTGGATCCTCGATTTCTCCATGCTGCTGCGTGGCGATCAGCCGTTTGATCTGGAACAGAGTCAGCAGCGCTTCCAGCAGGCGTTTGCGGCCGTCTGGAACCGGGAACTGGAGGATGATGGCTTCAACCGTCTGGTACTGGGTGCCAGCCTCACCGGCCGTCAGGTCTCGGTGCTGCGTGCCTACGCCAAGTACATGCGCCAGACCGGCGTCTCCTTTAGCCAGTCTTACATCGAGGAGACGCTCACCCGTTATCCCGATATCGCCCAGCTGCTGTTCACCCTGTTCGAGCAGCGCCTCGACCCGGCTGGCAAACAGGATGCCAAGGTACAGGCCAAGCTCCACGAGCAGCTGGCCGCCAAGCTGGATCAGGTGGCAAACCTGGATGACGATCGCATCATCCGCCGCTACGTGGAGATGATCGACGCCACCCTGCGCACCAACTACTACCAGCTGAACAAGGAGGGTCAGGTCAAGCCTTACGTCTCCTTCAAGCTGGCCCCCTCCAGCATCACCGACATGCCGCTGCCGCTGCCGAAATTCGAGATCTTCGTCTACTCGCCGCGGGTGGAAGGGGTGCATCTGCGCTGGGGCAAGGTGGCCCGTGGCGGTTTGCGCTGGTCCGATCGCAAGGAAGATTTCCGCACCGAGGTGCTGGGTCTGGTCAAGGCGCAGCAGGTGAAGAACACCGTGATAGTGCCGGTGGGGGCCAAGGGTGGCTTCTATTGCAAACAGATGCCGGTGGGGGCAGCCCGCGCCGTCATCCAGGAGGAGGGCAAGGCCTGCTATCGCCTGTTCATCCGTGGTCTGCTCGATGTGACCGACAACATCATTCAGGGAGAGGTGATCCCGCCCAAATCCGTGGTGCGTCACGACGAGGATGACTACTACCTGGTAGTGGCGGCCGACAAGGGCACTGCCACCTTCTCCGATATCGCCAACGAGATAAGCCAGGAGTATGGCCATTGGCTCGGTGATGCGTTTGCCTCCGGCGGCTCGGTCGGTTATGACCACAAGAAGATGGGTATCACGGCGCGCGGCGCCTGGGAATCGGTCAAGCGCCATTTCCGCGAGATTGGCATCAACTGCCAGACCACCGACTTCACCTGCGTGGGGATAGGTGACATGGCCGGCGACGTGTTCGGCAACGGCATGCTGCTCTCCGAGCACACCCAGCTGGTGGGCGCCTTCAACCACATGCATATCTTCATCGACCCGACGCCCCATGCGGCCAAGAGCTTTGTCGAGCGCAAGCGGCTGTTCGAGCTGCCGGGTTCCAGCTGGGATGACTACAACCGCGACCTCATCTCGGCAGGGGGCGGCATCTTCCTGCGCTCGGCCAAGTCCATCAAGCTGAGCCCGCAGATCCAGACCCTGCTCGGTACCGACAAGGCCAGTATGGCCCCGAACGATCTGATCAAGGCGCTGCTCTGCCTGAATGTTGACTTGCTCTGGAACGGCGGTATCGGCACTTATGTGAAGAGCTCCCGCGAGAGCGATGCTGAAGTGGGCGATCGCAGCAACGACGTGCTGCGGGTCAATGGTCGTGATCTGCGTGCCCAGATAGTCGGTGAGGGCGGCAACCTCGGCTTTACCCAGCTCGGCCGTGTGGAGTACGCCAGTCAGGGCGGTCGCATCAACACCGACTTCACCGACAACGTGGGTGGGGTGGACTGCTCCGACAACGAGGTCAATATCAAAATCCTGTTGAACCAGCTGGTGGCCGCAGGCGATCTGACCCTCAAGCAGCGCAACCAGATGCTCTACGAGATGACGGACGACGTGGCGCAGATCGTTATCACCAATGCCTACCGCCAGTCCCAGTCCATCTCGGTCACCAGTTTCCGGGGTACCGAGCAGCTCAAGGAGCAGCAACGCTTCATCCAGGGGCTGGAGCGTGAAGGCAAGCTGGATCGGGGACTGGAGTTCCTGCCCTCCGATGAGGAGCTGTCCGAGCGGATGGCGGCAGGGCAGGGCTTGACCCGTCCCGAACTGGCGGTGCTGGTGGCTTACGGCAAGATGGTGCTCAAGGAGCAGCTCAACTGCCCGGAGATAACCGAGGAGCCCTTCCTCGCCAACATGCTGGTCACCAGCTTCCCGGCCAAGCTGCAACAACAGTTCGGTGCCCAGCTTGCCCAGCATCCGCTGCGTGGCGAGATCATCGCGACCCGGGTGGCCAACATGCTGGTCAACGACATGGGACTCAACTTCGCCAGCCGGATGAAGGACGAGACAGGTGCCTCGGTGGCCGAAGTTGCCTGCTGCTTCGCCATGGCTCGCGAGGTGTTTGGTCTGGGAGCCCTGTGGCGTGACATCGAAGGGTGCGACAATCTGGTGGATGCCCAGACCCAGCTTGAACTGATGTTTTACAGCCGTCGCATCGTGCGCCGCGCCACCCGCTGGTTCCTGCGCGCCCGTAATCGCAGCTGGAGCATCGCGGAGAACATCGCTTTCTTCCGCCCGGCCTTCGAGACCCTGGGGACCCACCTCTACGAGGTGATGGACGAGAGCGAGGTGGCCGAGCACCAGCAGGCAGTGGCCGCACTGGTGGCCAAGCAGGTGCCGGATGCCATCGCCCGTCAGGTGGCCCACATGAGCAGCCTCTTCTCCAGTCTGGATCTGGCGCAGATTGCCGCGGAGCACAAGACCGACATAGTGCGCGCCGCCAATGTCTACTATCGCCTTGGCGCCAAGCTCGATCTGCATTGGTTCCTCGAGCAGATCAACCATCAACCTGTGGGTAACCACTGGCAGGCGATGGCACGGGCCTCCTTCCGTGAAGATCTGGACTGGCAGCAGCGCAGTCTCACATCTGTGGTATTGGAAGGGTGCAAAGATCAGGGAGAATGCGCTACCATGCTGGCCGACTGGATTTCGGAGCATGAGCAACTCTTGTCCCGTTGGACCCACATGTTGGCCGACTTCAAGACCACGAGCACCCACGAGTTCGCCAAGTTCTCGGTGGCCTTGCGAGAGTTGAACCTGCTCCAGTTGAATTGCCGAACCTCGGCATAACCCCTAAAGCCCCGGCCAGTTGCCGGGGCTTTTTTAAGGAGCAAAAATGTTGTACCCCCTCGCCAGACATTTCTTGTTCAAGCTCAATCCTGAACAGGCACACGATCTCTCCATCAAATATTTGCCTCGCCTTCTCGGTACGCCACTTGACTGTTTCTTCCGCCATTCACTGCCCAAGCGCCCCGTCACTGTCATGGGGCTTTATTTTGCCAATCCGGTCGGACTGGCAGCTGGTCTGGATAAGGATGGGGAGTGCATCGATGCATTTGGTGCCATGGGGTTTGGCTTTATTGAAGTAGGTACAGTGACTCCCAAGCCCCAGAGCGGCAATGACAAGCCTCGTCTGTTCCGGGTTATTCCGGCAGAGGGGATCATCAATCGGATGGGATTCAACAACAAGGGTGTCGACCATCTGGTTGCCCAGGTCAAGAAAGCCAAATACCAGGGGGTAATTGGCATCAATATCGGCAAGAACAAGGACACCCCGATAGAGCAGGGCAAGGATGATTATCTGATCTGCATGGACAAGGTTTATGATCATGCCGGTTATATTGCCGTCAATATCTCTTCCCCCAACACCCCGGGTTTGCGTCAGCTTCAATACGGTGATGCACTTGATGAGTTGCTAGCTGCGCTCAAGGTTCGTCAGCAAGAGCTGGCTGCGCAATATAAGAAGTACGTGCCGCTCGCCGTTAAAATTGCGCCTGACTTGAGTCAGGATGAAATTAATCAGGTGGCCGCCTCCTTGATCAAAAACGGGATCGATGGCGTTATTGCCACCAATACCACCTTGGAGCGTGACATGATCTATGACATGCCCCACGCAGGTGAAACAGGTGGCCTCAGCGGGCGCCCCTTGCAGCACAAGAGCACAGAGGTGATCCGCCAGCTGGCCAAGGCACTGGACGGCGCCCTGCCCATCATAGGGGTCGGGGGCATAGACAGCGCCATGGCGGCGCGGGAGAAGCTGGCTGCGGGTGCCAGTCTGGTCCAGATTTACAGCGGCTTTATTTATAAAGGCCCGAGTCTGGTCAAAGAGATTGTGACCCATATTTAAGAAATAAATGGGTGCCCTTTATTTAAAGTTGCTGAAATTCTCGACATGGAATAAAGTCGAGTAACGACTTTCAGTAGGGGCACCCCATGTGTATCCAACCCAATGACAATTGGCAGTGGCATTATGATGCTCATGATGATCGTCTGATGCTGGATTTATCCGATCGCATGATATTCGCGACCGAATATAAAGGGCGACAACTGGTGCCCAGTTCCTTCACCACTCAACCTTTTTGTGTGGACGATGCCGCCCTCTATTATCAATTGATGGACAAGGCCGCCGAACTCGACTGGAGCACCCCCCATCAGGTCCAGTTGGTACTCAATGCCATCGCTGTCAGTCGCTTTTATAAACCCCTGATGCCGCAGAGCTGGTTCTTTGGTGAAGTTCATCCCTTTATTATTCCTGATACTGGAACTCTGGTATGCATGAATACCCCTCATGGCAAGGGAGAGTTCATGGTGATTGAGGCGGGTGAGCAGGCCAGCGTCTGTTTGAACCTGACGGATGATTTGATTTTGACCGCCAGTAAAGTCCTGCCCCGTTTCGGGGTGATCAAGGTAATGAACAACCGTATGATTGCCAGAGCGTCAACCCTGACACAATACCGTCAGGTGGGGTGATATTCTCGAGTTTCTTGCACAATCTTTAGCCTGTCTTGGCTCGTCCGATATTTTTTGTCTCTTCATTTCACTCATACCTATTGCTCCATTTTCATTTTCAAAAAAATGCCCTCGCATCAAGACGATGAGAGGGCGGCAAACACACACTACAGGAGGAATAAGCTGTTGTTCCAGCCACTCGGCTATTTTAAGGCTGATGGTTGCACCTGAAACCTGATAGATATGACAGTCTGGCGGCTGATGAAATGGCAGGACGCGGAAAGTAAAAAATAGCCCTCCTGTTTTCGGACGATAACGGGAGGGCAAAACACGGGGTAGTGAAAGGAGATGCACTGTCGGAAGGATAACAACTCAATGAGCCTTGTTTGACGCTTTTCAGAGATGGTGATCATTGATGTGTTGATATCCTCTGCGCCACGGATGTGGAATATGTTCAGCCTGCTGACAAGGGAGATATAACCCGGTTCAGATTGTCGCTATTTTGCGGTGATACCCTGTCACCCTATCAGGTGAATTGGCGCCAGGCATCATCGAATGCTTGGCCTGCCTATCCTGGTATCAAGGGGAATGGGGCAGAACGGGCGGGGAGGTGAGCCGGCCAACATGTAGAGAAACGCCCTGTTTCTGGCGTCATCACCAAGCTTTTGCTGCTCAGGATCGGCTCTTAAGGTATAATGCGGCACTATTTTTATGGCATCCCCGTGAGCGTGATGAAAGAATTTTTTGCAACCTGCCCCAAGGGGCTGGAAAACCTGTTGGCCGACGAGCTGACCACCCTGGGCGCAGAGCAGGTCCGTGAGACTGTCGCTGGCGTTCACTTCAAAGGCGAACTGGCCATTGGCTACAAGGCCTGCCTGTGGAGCCGTTTTGCCTCCCGCATCGTGCTGGTGCTGTCCGAATTCCAGATGAACGACGATCTGGACCTCTATCTCGGCGCCCACACCATTCCCTGGGAAGAGCACTTCTCCGGCACCTCCACCATCGCGGTGGACTTTACCGGTACCAACCCCGCTATTCGTAACACCCAGTACGGCGCGCTGAAGATCAAGGATGCCATCGTCGACCGCTTCACCAAGCGCGGCCATGTTCGTCCGGACGTGGACAAGAAGTCGCCGGATATTCGCATCATGGCGCACCTGGGCAAAGGCAAGGCCAATATCACGCTGGACTTGTCTGGCCCGGCGCTGCACCAGCGTTTCTATCGTCAGGGCACAGGCGAGGCGCCGCTCAAGGAGAACCTGGCCTGCGCCATGATCGCGCGCAGCGGCTGGGCCTGTGAGCCCATGATGGACCCCATGTGTGGCTCCGGCACCCTCCTTATCGAAGCGGCCTTCATCGCCGCCGACATGGCGCCGGCCCTGCGCCGCGAGCGCTTCGGTTTTGATCGTTGGCTGCAACACGATGGCGAGCTGTGGCAGAGCCTGATGATGGAAGCCCAGGTGCGCGCCAAACGCGGTATGCAGCGCTGCGAAGTGAAGCTGTTTGGTTGTGATGCCGACCCGCGTGTGCTGATGAAGGCTCGCGACAACGCCAAGGCCGCTGGCGTGGCCCACCTCATCACCTTCAAACAGGCCGATGTGACCGCGCTGGAAAATCCGCTGCCGATGCCGGTTGTGGAAGGGGAGGCCCGTGAAGTCGGCATGCTTATCTCCAACCCGCCCTATGGCGAGCGTCTTGGCGAATTCCCGGCGCTGCTCGAGGTGCATCAGGCCCTCGGCGATGCCCTGCGTCGCAGCTTCCAGGGCTGGCGCGTCTCCATTCTCTCTGCCTCGCCCGAGCTCTTGAGCTGCTTGCGGCTGCGTGCCGACAAGCAATATCGCCTGTTCAACGGCGCGCTTGAGTGTCAGCTGCGCAACTACCAGATTGCGCTCGACTCCGTGGCGTCCCAAAAAGAGGTCGCGCAGGACTTTGCCAACCGTCTGCGCAAGAACCTGAAGGCTCTCGAGAAGTGGGCCAACAAAGAGGGCATCGACTGCTACCGTCTCTACGATGCGGACTTGCCGGAATACAACGCCGCCATCGACCGCTATCAGGATTATCTGGTGGTGCAGGAGTATGCCGCCCCCAAAGACATTCCCGCCCAGAAGACCCGTCAGCGTCTGCTCGACATGGTTCAGGCCGCCATCAAGGTGACCGGCATGGACGGCGAGAAGGTGATCCTGAAGGTGCGCGAGCGCCAGGAAGGCAAACAGCAGTATCAGAAGCTCTCCGAAGAGCAGCACCGGATGGAAGTGCAGGAGTACGGCGCTCGTTTGTGGGTCAACCTCTACGACTACCTGGATACCGGCCTGTTCCTCGACCACCGCCAGACTCGCCGCATGCTGGGTCAGATGGCCAGGGGCAAGCGCTTCCTGAACCTGTTTGCCTATACCGGCAGTGCCACCGTGCACGCGGGCCTTGGCGGTGCCAGCGAGACCACCACGGTCGACATGTCACATACCTACCTGAACTGGGCGCAGGACAACATGCGTCTCAACTCGCTGGTGGGCCGTCAGCACAAGTTTGTCCAGGCCGACTGCCTGAAGTGGTTGTCTGAGGCGGACGAGCAGTACGACCTCATCTTCATCGATCCGCCCACCTTCTCCAACTCCAAGCGGATGGACGAGAGTTTCGACGTACAGCGCGATCACCTGCTGCTGATGCAGCACCTGAAGCGTCTGCTGGCGGTTGACGGCACCCTGGTGTTCTCCAACAACAAGCGTCACTTCAAGATGGATCTGGCCGGGCTCGAGGCCGTGGGTCTCAAGGCTCGCAACATCACCCAGCAGACCCGACCGAAGGACTTCGAGCGTAACCAGCATATCCACAACTGCTGGATCATCACCCACGCCGAGGCGCCAACGGAGGCGTGATGCTGACCCTGTTTCACACCGACGGCTGCCATCTGTGCGAACAGGCATGGGGGCTGGTGCAGGAGGCCGGGCTGGTTGGCCAGACTCGTCAATGCGACATCATGGACGATGCCGGGTGGCTTGCAGCCTACCGGGTACGCATTCCTGTGCTGCGGGATGAAGCTGGTCGCGAGCTGGGCTGGCCCTTCACGCTGGTTGAGTTGAAGGCCTGGGTTGTGCGTCAGGATTAATGCTGATTTGACGATGAAACGGGAGCGGACCCAGTCTGTCGCCCGTTTTTTCATATGAAATAAGGAACGAAAATGGCTCTTTTAACATTGCATGGCGCTTGCTTGTCGTTCAGTGATTTCCCGCTGCTCGACAATGCCGAGCTCAGCATAGAGCGCGGTGAGCGTCTCTGTCTGGTTGGCCGCAATGGGGCGGGCAAGTCCACCCTGATGAAAGTCATCGCCGGCGAACTGCCGCTCGATGACGGTCGCATGGTTCAGCAGCAGGATCTGAAGGTGACTCGCCTCGAGCAGGATCCACCCGCCTCCAGCGATCTGACTGTGTTCGACTACACGGCCGAAGGGCTGGCCGGTGTCGGCGAGCTGCTCAAACAGTATCACCATATCTCCATGGAGCTGGCCCACGATCCGAGCGATGCCAACATTCGCATCATGAGCGAGCTGCAAGAACAGCTCGATTATCAGAATGGCTGGCAGTTCGAGACCCGTATCAGCCAGGTGCTGACCCTGCTGAACCTCGATCCTGACGCAACTCTGGATAGTCTCTCCGGTGGCTGGCTGCGCAAAGTTGCTCTGGCTCGGGCACTGGCCTGTGACCCTGATCTGTTGCTGCTGGATGAGCCGACCAACCACCTGGACATCGACGCCATCAACTGGCTGGAAGAGTTCCTGAAAGATTTCCGTGGCGCCATCGTCTTTATCTCTCACGATCGGGAGTTCATCCACAAGCTGGCGACCCGGATCATCGATCTCGATCGCGGCGAGATCACCTCCTGGCCTGGCAATTACGATCAGTACCTGCTGGGCAAAGAGGAGTGGCTGCGGGTTGAAGAGCTGAAAAACGCCGAATTCGATCGCAAGCTGGCCCAGGAGGAGGTGTGGGTTCGCCAAGGGATCAAGGCGCGCCGTACCCGCAACGAAGGCCGCGTTCGAGCACTCGAGGCGATGCGAATGGAACGCTCCCAGCGCCGTGAGCTGCAGGGCAAGGCCAAGCTGCAGATGGACGATGTGAACCGTTCCGGCAAGCTGGTATTCGAGACCGAAGGACTGGGGCTGGACTTTGGCGATCGTACCCTGTTCCAGGGGTTGGATCTGCAGGTGCTGCGCGGCGACAAGATTGCCCTGGTGGGGCCAAACGGTTGCGGCAAATCCACGCTTATCAAGCTGTTGCTCGGTCAGCTCGAACCCAGCCGTGGTCTGGTCAAGGGTGGCACCAAGCTGGAAGTGGCCTACTTTGACCAGTATCGTGATCAGCTTGATCCCGAGCAGACGGTGATGGACAACGTGGGGGAGGGCAAGCAGGAAGTGATGGTGCGCGGTCGCTCCCGTCACATTCTGGGTTACCTGCAGGACTTCCTGTTTGAACCCAAGCGGGCACGTACTCCGGTGAAAGCCTTGTCAGGAGGCGAAAAAAACCGTTTACTGTTGGCCAAATTGTTCTTGAAGCCCAGTAATTTACTGATCCTTGATGAACCAACCAACGACCTGGATGTCGAAACGCTGGAACTGCTGGAAGAGCTGCTGGCAGACTATCCGGGCACCCTGTTGCTGGTGAGCCACGATCGCCGGTTTATCGACAATACGGTGACTGGTTGCTGGCTGTTTGAAGGGGATGGCCGCATCAGCGATTACGTGGGGGGTTATGCCGACATGATGGCGACCCGTGCCTTGCAAAGCACGCAACAGGCGGCAAAGGTGGCTCAAGCCAAAACGCCAGAGCCTGTCGCTGTGGCGAACCAGGTGGCCACAAAAACCAAAAAACTCTCTTACAAGTTGCAGCTGGAGCTGGATAATCTGCCAGCCCGACTGGAACAGCTGGAGACTGAGCTTGATACCCTGCAGGCCGAGGTAAACCATCCCGGTTTCTTCGCTCTGCCGAGCGATCAAACCCAGCTCAAACTGGATGCCCTGAATGCAGCAGAGGCTGCATTGGAACAAGCCTTCTCCCGTTGGGAGGAGTTGGAAGCGTTGAAACATCAGGACTAAGGAAGTAGATGAAAAAGCAATTATCCATGCTGGCCATTCTGGTCAGCGCCAGCCTGCATGCCCAGGCGGCACAAAGCCCCTTTTTCACCATTGTCGACGGGTCTGACAACGGATATGCCAGCGGGATCAGTGCCGATGGCAATGGACTCATCGGGATCAACACCAAAAACAACATGGCCGAGCACTTCTCGACTGTGCGGTTTGCCGACTTCCTGGTCGATCGTTTCCGTTTTGAGCAGGGCTGCATGCTCTCCAACTCTGTCTGTGACTCCTTCTGGGATGACAATCCGGGTTTTGCCTATCAGTGGCGTCGTGACTTCCTTGATGTTGTTGATCAACGCAGCAACGTGGGGTCTGTGGTCAGCAACGAAACGGATGGTTTGGTCACCGCTTTGGGCGATGTACCAGGCACTCGCGTCGGCTACAAGATGGATGGCAAACTGCGCACCGCATTTGCCATCGTCGAGGAAAGCAACCGCGTCAGCCTCAAGGATGGCGCCAGCAACCATAGCCTGAGTGTGCCGACCAGCATCAAAAAACTGGATAACGGTCAGTACCTGGTGACCGGCACCGCCGCTACCGGCCAGAACATTGCAGTCGGTTCCGAGACCTACAACTGGTGCTTTGCAGGCAACGATGGCCAGTATGGTGATTACCGTTACTGCCCGGGTCTCAACACCCAGGCCAGCTTCTGGCTGGTCAACCGCACGGGTACCTTCGACAAGCTGCTTCAGGCCAACGAGTACGCTCGAGCACGCAACGAAGTGGTGCAGACAGCCTCCGCGCTTGGCGTTGGAAAATTCAACGGCAGCCTGTACGGGGTGGGTTACTCCTCCACCGGCGAGATAGGGACCAACTATCTGGATGGCCGCAACCTGGCGGCATACTGGACACTGGATCTGGATAACAGCAAGGTAGGCACCACCCAAATCATACCGCTGGCCGAAGGCGAGCCGGGCAAGGATGACGCCAAGCTGCAACACAGCTGGGCGGTGGGGATCAATGACAACGGTTATGTGATTGGCAACCAGCTCTATCGCATCAACAAGGGCCAGAACCGCCCGGTCGAGATGTTCGTGTTCAACCTCAACACCCCGACCACCAATGCCGTCGTTTCCCTGCAGGACAAGCCGCTGAGCGGTTCTGGCTCCGAGGCGGCTGCCATCAACAACCACAACATGGTGGTTGGCTGGCGCGATTCCCGTCATCAGACCCAACCCGTGGTCAACGGTACCAACCGCATGCAGGAAGGCTTCCTGCTCAACGCGGCAACCGGCAACAACTGGTATCTGAACGATCTGATCTGCGGGCTGGATGATGCGGGTGCCAAGCAGTGCGCCCAGAACGGCTACTACTACCATATCGCTTATGCCAGCGGTATCAGCACGGATGGTACCGTGGCGGCGACGGCTTTCCGCTACAACAGCGAGAGCGAGCTCAACAACCGCAGCAATGCCACCGTGGTCAGCGTGAAGCTGGCGCCGGTTGTGACCGACTACAAGAACAACGATCCTGCCGGTTATGTGGTCGCCAACGCACCGGTCAACAACCAGACCGGTCAGGATGGTGGCAGCGGTGGTGGCAGCCTGTTCTGGTTGACTCTGCTGGCTCTGCCGTTTACCTGGCTGCGCCGCTACCAACGATAAAAAGGCATGTCACTAAAAATTAATGCGGTTCAGTGTCTTGTGTCACAATGACCGGATAGCATGGAATTTTTTGTTTGACCCTGCCCACCCTGTGGGGTAAAGATGAAAGCGACCGATGAAAAATTGGTCGCTTTTTTTGTTCCACGAAGAGGGTCGTAGATGATGAAGAGACAGAAACGGGACCGTCTGGAAAGAGCTCGTGCTCGTGGTTATCAGGCTGGCGTGGTCGGCAAACAGAAAGAAGCGTGTCCGTATCAATGCCTGGATGCCCGAGGGCATTGGCTTGGTGGTTGGCGTGACGCCATGGAAGGGCGGGGCTCAGGCCTCTTCATGAAGTAATAGGTACTTCATCACTCATTACAAAAGGAAAGGGGCCATCGCGGCCCCTTTACGTTATCTTTGTCTTACCACGGGATCAGTCGATCAGAATGCGGTGGTATCTTTGAACAGGCCCACTTTCAGGTCGGTGGCGCTATAGATGGGACGGCCATCCACTTCCACTACACCATCGGCGATCCCCATGACCAGCTTGCGGTTGATCACGCGCTTGAAGGTGATCTTGTAGGTCACTTTCTTGGCGGTCGGCAGGATCTGGCCGGTGAATTTCACTTCGCCTACACCCAGTGCACGGCCTTTGCCCGGGCCACCCTTCCAGCCGAGGAAGAAGCCGACCAGTTGCCACATGGCATCCAGCCCCAGGCAGCCAGGCATCACGGGATCACCCGGGAAGTGGCAATCGAAGAACCAGAGGTCCGGTGTTATGTCGAGCTCTGCCAGGATCTCGCCCTTGCCATGCTCGCCACCGTTGTCGTTGATCTTGACGATACGATCCATCATCAACATGTTGGGAGCGGGCAGCTGACTGTTACCTTCACCAAATAATTCGCCACGGCTGCAAGCGAGCAGCTCTTCACGGGTAAACGAATCTTTGCCTTGTTCACACAGGGAAAGGCGGGCATCAATGGTGGTATTGTCTAGGGTCACGCTGTTTATCCTTCATATGGGTCAAAGCGGGGCCAATTTAGCGTACACTTGTGCGCTAAACAACTCCGATCTCTTCTTTTATTACAAGCTGAACAACCGGCCCAGCAGGCGACGGAGCAAGCCCCCCTTGAACGCTGTGCCGTTCAGTTCATCCAGACGCTGCTGAATGCGACCGAACAGGGTATCCGGCATATCCGGTTCACCCGCCACACAACCGGTCAGCAACTCGATAGCTTCTTCCACATGATCCACCGGATGAATGTGGAATTGACCTGCCTCGACGGCGGCAATTACCTCGTCAGAGAGATTGAGCTGCTGAGCATTGGTACTTGGCAGCAGTATGCCTTGCTTGCCGCTGAGACCGTGGATCTTGCACACCCGGAAGAAGCCTTCAATTTTTTCGTTCACACCGCCAACGGCCTGCACATTGCCAAACTGGTCGACGGCGCCGGTGACGGCGAAGTGCTGATAGATGGGCTGGCGGGCGAGGGCGGAAAGCAGGGCGCACAGACCGGTCAGTGAAGCACTGTCGCCATCTATTTCGTGGTAGGACTGCTCGAACACCAGGTTGGCCGAGAGCGGCGAGGGGTTTTCGGCCCCAAACTTGTTGGAAAGATAGCCGTGGATGATCATCATCGCCTTGGCGTGGATATGACCAGCCAGCTCTGCCTTGCGCTCTATGTCCGCTACGTCGCCATCCCCCATATGTACGGTCGCCGTGAGGCGTACCGGTTCACCGAAATCATAGGGGTGGCCCGAGACCTGAATAACGGAGAGGCCGTTGATCTGGCCAATCTCTTCACCATCGGTTTGCAACAGGATCTGGCCATCGATGACCCCCTGATCGGACTGCTCCACCAGGTAGTTGAGACGATAGTCCTGCTCTTCCAGGGCCAGCTGGATATGTTCATCGGTCACAGCCTCGGCTTCTATTTCGCGAGCCAGGCTGTCGGCCATGCGCATGATGGCACTGAGCTGGATTTCGGACAGAGAGAGCCACTCCTGATGGTCACACAGGCGGCTGGCGTGACGACAGAGGGCCGCGAGGGCCGAAGGAGTGAAGTCCAGCAGTGTCCAACGCTCGCGCAGCCATGCCAGATATTGCAAAAATTCGGGCAAGTCTTCCTCAATATTGACCTCGGACACCAGGTCCGCGCGCAGGAAGATACGCTCGGACATGTCCCTGTCCAGCATCTGGAATTCGGATACCTCAAGGCGATCGCCAACCAGAATAAGCTTCAGCCGGATAGGGGTCGCTTCAGGGGTAAAGAAGGGGGTCAGGGTCTTGCCTTCCTGATAGGCGTTCCAGTCCAGCTCGCCTTTCTGGATGGCATTCTTGAGCTTGAACCAGAGGTGGGGCTGATCCAGCAACTCGTCGAGTTGCAGAATAAGGTAGCCACCGTTGGCCTGGCGCAACAGACCAGGCTCCAGCAGGTGCTGGTTGGCATACACAGAGCCTTGCTCTGTCTGATAGTTGATGGAACCGAACAGGGTATCCCAGTTCAGATCCCGGCCGTAAATCACGGGGGCTTCCTGCTCTTCATGATGGATCAGCAGGTTGATGAGTACGGGATGCTGGAATTCGAGCCCCTGGGCCACATGAGCTGACAGATCGGAGAGGAAGTCATCGATTTTGGGGTCGTTGTTTTGCTTGCGCATGATGCGAGTGACCAGGCGCTCGGCATCCAGATGGTGGCTCATCAGTTTGAGCAATTCACCAACCATCTCACAAAACTCGACGCCGGTACCGGGCTGCAGACGCAACCAGATAGGTTTGAACGGGTTGTTGAGGTTTTCTGTGTAACAGAGATCGAACAGGTCACCATCCTTGCCGTTGGAGGCGGCGATCAGCGTCTGACACACACCTTCATAATCTGCACCGGGGAAGCCGTTGAGCAGCATGACCGGGCAGTCACCATCAAAACTGGCGAGACGCTTGATGCCAGAAATGGCTCTGGGTTGCAAGGCGGCGAAGGGTATGGGTTCGAGTTCGCTAAGGGTAGGGAACTGTTCAATCACAAAAGCGGGTTTTAGTTGTTCTGATGTTAATTCAGCCACTTAAGACATCCGGTCGGAGATAGGATCAATTGTTGCCATTATACACAGTTCAACTAGTGGTAACAGGAAACAAGGTGCCTGCCTACAGGCCATGATTTCCTGTAGCAGTAGGGTATGTAGTTGATTTTTACGCGTAAATATCAGTATGGGCAAAAATTTTCGAACTGTTATGGCAGCAGCCAGCGGGTACTGCGATAACGAGACACCATCCAGCTTGTCAACAAAGACGCTGCACCGCTAAGGGTGATCCATATCGCGATCGCCCATGCGGGGTTGCTATCTTGCAACACGCCATAGTTTTTTAGCGGCCACAGGAAGAGTGGATGCAGCAGATAGATACCCAGACTGTGTTGACTGATAAAATTAACTATTTGCTGCCAATACAAGGGTAATTTGGTGGCAAAGGTTCGTGCTAGAACAAATATCATGCTCGCGATCACCACGACATTGACGGTTTTGTAGGAAAACCACAGCCCAACGCGGTATTCGCCCCGAGCAAGGCTCAAGGACACCACTTCACTCACAGTGATATAGAGCGCCCCCAATCCAGACAACGTCAGGAGCAACAGCCACCATCCGTTGCTCGGCCATTTGTGGTAAAGCAGATAACCTAGGGGCAAATACCCGGAAAAAAGCCACAAGTCGTTGCTCCATGGTTCACTAACGCCAAGCAGGAACAAGATCGTCGTGAAGAACCAAGGAACAACCAACCAATAGAGGAGGGGATCACCCCAACGTTTGTTCCCCCATTGCAGAAATGGGATCACCAGATAAAGCGGGATGAAATAATAGAAAAATCCGAGATGGTAATATGCTTCATATTGCGGGATGGCGAGCAATGTTTGCCAGGCTATTTCGTCATCAAAGCCGCTGGCGCTCCATCCTGATAACCATGCATAGAACAGTGACCATACGACGAACGGGACGATCACTTTTCCGAGTCGACGTTGCACATAATAGCGAGGATCAAATGGGCGCCGATCGCTGAGCATCAACGCTCCGGAAATCAGGATAAAGACGGGGACGGCCCAACGGCTCGCGCCGTTGATAGCAACTGCGGTCAACCATTGATTGAATGGTATCGTACCGAGCGAGTCGAAATAGGTTGCTACCACATGGATGGCAATCACGGCAACAGCAGCCATCACTCGCAACAAATTGAAAAAAAATACACTCTGCTGCATCTCTGATCCTCTGTATGGGGAAAATAGAGAATTCGACGGGGTGCATATTGTCGGGAATGTGGTGCATGGTTGAATGGACAATTACTGCATGCCGGAGCTCCCAGAGACGGCGCTGGGTCACAGGCCACAACAAAGTATCAGGAGATCCAGTAGTAAGGGAGTTGCACCGGTTACCCATAGTCATCCCGTTTGTGGTGAGAAATCCACGGTACTGAAAACAAACGTGCAGTCACCGTGGAATCCATTTTCTCATCAGCACAAAAACGGTACGCCTCGACACATACGAATGAAATACGTCCAGTCACGCTACGCGTCATGGCTTTTCGCAGCAGAGATGCATGGGCAAGGGGCTAGCAAGAATGATTCAAGCAAACAAGCTCATCACTATATTATTATTTAACATAATGTACATTATGCGCGGTTAGGTCATGCCCGTGACTAGGGGCCAGAAACACCGCTGCCACTAGGGCTACAGCCGTGCCGGCGCCTTTGGTGTACTTCGCCAGGATCTCGTACCAGGCCTTTTTCAATTCGGGATCCGTCTCCCTGACGGCTGCCAGACTTAACAGCACTTCATTGGCATCCAGGCCAATTTCCTCGGCAAGCTTTTTCGCAGTCGCATCAGTGAGTTGCGACTTTCCATGCTTGATTGCGGAAATGTAAGAGCTGGTAAATCCCAGGTCTGCGGCGACTTCCTGGAACTGGCTGTATTTTTTGGCCCTCATGTAGGCCTGGATCAGCGTTTTAGAGTCCATTTCTTTGTCTCCTGAGTGGTTAGACAATCAGCCCATCATACCCATTTTGGCGAAAATCGCCTCGTTTCTATTTAGGTACTTACATGATTGAATGCACTTAAGTAACTACTTGAACACATAACTCATGACCCACTCTAGCCCACAAAACCCAGATTTGCCTGCGCTGACTGAGCGCAAGGTCTATTGGCAGGCAGAACCGACCGGCGATCTCTCCGCCTGTGTGGCGGGTCAGGTTGAGATGTTCCGTGACCTGCATGAGATGCGGATCTATCTGTCCATGACCTACCCCGATACGGCCTTTGAGCTGGTCGAGGTGACCGAGGACACATGGCAAGGCTTCTATGACCAGGGAGTGTTTTTCGATGACTGGTCATAAATCCGTGATGCCGATAAATGGGGTTATCGGCAACAAAACCCTGATCGATTATCTCTCCTTTACCTGGGCACCGACCGAGTTACGCCAGATGGTCGAGTTGGCCAAGCAAGGCGCCCTCTTGAAAGCTATCCCGCGCTTCGATACCCAGAACAAGGCCATCCAGGCGGCATTGTCTGCCCCGCCCGTTGAGGGGCTGCGTTACCTGTGGAAGCGTCCGGTGGGGTTCGCTCCCCTCGCCCGCTTCGACAAGGTGACTGAACGGCTCTATGACAAGGCTGAACGGTTGGGGGTTGCCCCTGCCCCTACCGTGGCACGGGTGTACGACAAGGCCACCGAGCGGTTGAGCCTCAAGGGTGTGGCCAAGTCCCCTGCCCCGGTCTTTACCCCTTCCATGACTGAGATGATGGAGCGGGCCTTGCACTCCAATTACAAATCCCGTGCCGACATGCGCAAAGAGCTCAAAGCGGTCTGTGCTGACCTGCTCAAGTTCTCCGAGTTTGAGGTGGTCGAGGGTGCCAAGTATTGGGAAGCGTACAACGACTTGATCGACAGCTACGGCGTCCAGTTCCTGGATACTCTCTGTTGCGCCGAGTTGGAAACGTGGCTGGAAGAGCTGAACACCCGCATCGGTGTTCCCATTCCTGAGCCGCGCTTCACTATGCGCCCTCGCCGCTCCGGCCTGCATGGCTATGCCAACTCTGCTGACCTGCTGTGTGATGGGGAGCCCTGTGGCCTGATTGGTTGGGGCGCGGCTAACCACGGCTGCATGGTGAGTTTTTCCGGCGTGGGTTGTGCGGCTCTCGACTTGCCCGCTCTGCACTCCGTTATCTCTCACATTCCATCGGTGCGGATCACCCGAGTGGATTTGGCCCTGGACGATTACAGCGGCGAACACATCAGTTACCAGGGCGCGATTGCTGCCGCTGAGGCTGGCGAGTTTCACCCGCAACGGGGCCGTGCGCCTTCCTGGATGAAAATTGAATCCGGTGAGTTCGTGATTGCCGAAATATCCAAGGGCATTGCCAAGCGGTTTGGCATGGCGCCGACCAAGGGATGCTCCTTTTATGTGGGCAGCCGGATAAACGGTAAATGCGCTCGCATATATGAAAAGGGAAAACAGATGCAATCGGCAGACTGCCCGAACTGGGTACGCGCCGAAGGCGAGTTACACAACAAGGATAGAATTATTCCGCTGGACGTCCTGGTAAATCCAGATCCCTATTTTGCGGGTATCTATCCGCAATTTGCCAAGTGGCTGGATGCGGTTTGCCAGGAAGAAATAACGCCGGTTCGCGTGACCACCTTTAAAAACAAGTTCAAAACGTCCAGGGACAATGCCGTGTTTAATATGTCCAGGATGGCGGGTCGCCTTGTCAATTGGTTAGCAAGCATTGAGGGGCTATCCCCTGAAAAGATTGTTAACCAATTAACAGCGCATCTGGGAGAAGATGATATTCCCGCGCGGTTAAGAATGCCGTTACCACCTGAAATATTATCAGGTGCACATAATTTGGTATCGACCTAAAAATCAGGTTCTTCAAAGAAAGGGTAAATAATATGTCTCTGCTAACTGGTGTTCTGGTCACTCGCGTGACTCATGGTTATGGTGTTTCCCGTAAATCTGGTGCCCCTGTGCCTTATGACTTTGCCCAGGTGGAATATCTGGCGGTGGCCAATAACGTGAACAAGCCCGAATGCAATATCACCTCCTGGGGCTATGAGGTTCGCCAGTTGGCCTTGCGCAATGATGCCCCGACAATTAAAGAGCTGGCCGACTGCCCGAAATTGGTGGCAGTGGATCTTGTCCTGGAAGCAGATCCCCAGAATCCGACCCGCAACGTTGTTGTCGGTTTCCAGCCAACCAAAAAACAGCCGGTATAACCACCGCGCCGCGAGGAGGAGGAGCGAGAGCGCGCAGCGAGCGACGACGAGGGCGCGATGATGCTTTGTCTAGATATTACCTCTGAAGGATATACCCGCCTAGCCGAGGGGGATTCTTGTAAATACGTGCTCTTGACTGTCCAGGAGCACACCAAACTCACCGATATATCTGATTGGTTTCAATTCGATATATCGATTGTGGGAATTGCCTTTAGCTCCGGTATTGTGATTTGGGCTTTGGGTTTAAAAGTGGGTGCTATTGCCCGTGTAATTGTTGGTACAAAACGAGGATAAACGAAAATGCCTAATTTTTTCCGTAATGGTTGTATTGGTGTTGCCTGTTCCCTGGCTGCCATGGGCGCCAATGCTGAAACGGGTGGTGCTGCTGCCGCCGCTGCTGCGGCTCTGGATGCGGCTAAATCCGATGTGGATGCCACCTCTCCGAAGGTGATGCTGGTTGTGGCTTCTGTCGTGGCGGTCACTATCCTGATCGGCCTTATGCGCAAAGCCTAAGCCATGTCTTTGCTCATCGGGACGCTGTGGTTTCTGTTCTTTGTGGAAGGCTACAGATCATCGTTTTCGATATGACACAAAGGCGGCTCCGGTCGCCTTTTTTATTGGGGGTACTGTGCGCATCGCTTGGCTTTTATTGTTGTTTCCTTCGCTGGCCTTCGCCATTGATGGTTGTCCGGTTGGGGTGCAGCTGGGTAACGTGACGATGGCAACTCCCCTGCCCGTCTGCCTGAAATTTGGTGCATCCAAGCTGGGCGGCTGCCTGGTTGACTGCAAGGGCGTATGCGTTGAGCTGCCCTTAGCCAATACCAAGGGGCCGGTTGAGACAACGGGTAGCTCCTGTAGCTGGTCTGATTCCAATGGCAGCGGGAGCGGGGATGCTGATGGCAGTGGTAACACGCCAGGTGAAGGTAATAATGGTGGCGAGGTGGATGGCTGGGATTTCTTTGCGCCGGTCATTGGTGATGCTACCGGTACGTCTGTATCTGCCTCGGTCGCCAAGATAAATAAAAACCTTGGTAATACGCTGGGGACGTTAATTGGGAGTTCAAAAAATACATATAACGCGATAAATGAAATGCGTGGCCTTGCATTTCGTGAAACTAACGCGACAGAAAAGGCCGTTAGCATATTAGAGGAAATTCGGGAATATAATAAGAAGGCCAGTAATAACACTGAGGCTACCAATTTATATTTATCTCGAATGGAGCAGAATCAAGAAGTTGCCAATATTCAGTTGAAGAAACTGGCTGAATCATCTGGCGGTTCTGGAACGGGTTCTGGAACGGGTTCTGGAACGGGTTCAGGAACGGGTTCTGAAAATGATTCTGGCGACAATGCAAGAATATATAATGAACTGAAGCAACTCAATCTAAATATGTTCGGCCCTGACTTTACCCAAACTTATGGTGGTTATCATATGTATGCGTTGATGAAGTCAATGCAGTATGACCTCCCTGATATGAAGGCTGACCTTAGAAACATCAATAGCAACTTTACCAAGTTCTATTGGAATACGGCTAGTGAATTACAAAACAACAGTATTGAAATGAACCGCAATGTTAAAGCTATTGCCGAGGCCATTAAAAATGGCGGTATCGGTGGCGGGGATGGTTCGGGTGGCTCAGGGAATGGCAATGACGGCCCAGGGATTGATTACGCTCAAATGCCAGGCTCTGCGCAAAACCCGTTGCATGTGACGGGCGCTGATTATGAATCCAAACTCTGTAAAGGTGGTGCTGAGTGTTTCTTTGACCTGACAACCATTAATAAAAAATATGACGAAACAAAGAACCAGCTCACGGGAGCATATGACGGAATTAAAGAGCAGATGACCGATATGTTCCGTTATAACTTTAGCGGTTCTGCTGCTGTTCCTAAGTGCTTCGATATGTTTTCGTTATTTGGCCGCTCTTATTCTGTGTGTCCAAATGTCGAGGGCTATTGGGAAATGATGGCGGCCATCATGATGTTCATTTTTTATTTTGTGGCGTTGATGATTGTGGCTAAGAGGTGATATATGGAATGGATAAGTGATTTCTTTAATGGATTTTTCAACGATATATATCAACTGGCGGTGCAGTTTTCGGCCTGGATAACGATTAAGCTGGCGATCCAATGGGTCGAGTTAAAAATATTCCTGCTCACCTTCTCCTGGGACGTTGCCAAGCAAATTCTGATTAACATGCAATTCAGCGACCTGATATCAGCCTCATTTAATAACCTGCCGTCCCAGGTGAGAGGGATATTGCTGTATTTACAGCTTGATAAGGGATTGTCGATAATAACGCAAGCCTTTGTGACTCGCTTTTTGCTGAATATGTTGGGGTGGTGAGCCATGTCAATCAAGATCCATCATGGCGCTCCTGGTTCTTACAAGTCGTCAGGGGCCATTCATACCGATGTGATACCGGCCATCAAGGCGGGTCGCCATATCGTTACCAACGTGCGCGGCTTTACTGCGGAACGGTGCAAAGAGGTATTGGGCAAGCAAGTACCCGACGAGTTCCAGGTAACGTATATCGAGACAGAATCCCAGGAAGGACGCGATCACCTCGCCCGCTTTTATCATTGGGCGCCTAAAGGGGTTTTCTTCCTGGTCGATGAAGTGCAACGGATATTTCCGCCTTCCTGGCGCCAAAGCGATTTGGACCGGCTGAATTATCCAGGCGGGCCGGATGTGGCTAAAGACGATGGGCGACCGGAAACCATAGACGTGGCCTTTGATATGCACCGTCATCATAACTGGGACTTTGTATTTACGACTCCGAACATCAAAAAGGTGCACCAGGTAATCAGGGCTGCTGCCGAAACGGCGATTCGCCATACCAATATGGCGATATTGGGGATAGGTGGCCGTTACAAGACGGTATTACACCTCTCTGATAACTCCGGTACATCCATGAACGATGTATTGCAAGCCAAGCCATTTAATAAGGTGCCAAAGCATGTTTTCAAGCTTTATGACTCGACTACAACCGGTAAGGTCTCGGATACAATCGCGGGGAGCTCGTTATTACGAGACCCTAAAATTCTGTTTATTCTGGCGATTTGGGGACTCTGCGTATTCTTTGGCTTCATCAAGCCTGAGTATATTGATGCTCCTGCTAAGGCCGCTAAAACCGCTTCTGCCGCTGTTCCGGCTGCTGGGGCGGTGGGTGCTTCGCCCTCTGCTGATGTACGTCCTGGTGGCGCTCCTGCTGCGTCTGCTGCTGGTGTCCTTGCTGTAGGGCCGTTTGCTGGGCACCAGCTCATTATCAGCTGTCATATCCTGATAAAGGATCATCGGGGCGAGTATCGGGTCGAGTATTGCTTTTCGCTGCGCAAGGGTAACGACGTGCAGGCCCTCTATAGCGATGATTGGCCGGATGAGCTTGCCCGTGTGGATGCGGTGAGCGGCTGCCATGCGGTGGTGCAGTACCAGGGCCAGCCGGTAGACGTGTATTGCGACCCCGAGGGGGATGCCTTGCGCCGGAAATACAATGCTGCCCTCTTTGCCGGCGGCGATACCAAAAAAGCGCCATCGGATGACCGGTCATAACTATAAAGGTGAACGGGCATAAAAAATATAACCGCGACACTGTATTTCTTATGTTAAATACAGATGTTAGGGCGACAAAGACCGGGGGCGGTAGCCCCTGCAAGCCGCCCCTTTATGCTGATTTAGCCCCTATCGTCTCGCGGCGGAACACGCTGATATAGCCCCGAGACTGGATCACCCCCTTCCCTGCTAAACCGGCTTTTAAGGCTTTCCGGCTCTGAGGGAAGGGAGCCTTTAACTTTCTTCAATTGAAAAGATGTGCGTTCTATAATAATAAAAATTTAATTTAGTCTAATAAGTAATTCACCCTATAATAGGATCTTTTTTTGAATTAGTTCAAATCGCTCATTTGACAATGTGCTTTTGTAAAGTGAAACATGTCCTAAGCCATTTTTCTTATCCTGAACTAATTTCATTATCTCCTGTTGTTTTTTTAACGGATAATTAATTCCAAAGTAAATTGATTTAATTTTATTCTTATCTATGTTTTTAAGGAACATTGTGTCCTTTAATTTTGCCAATTCTCTTTCAAAGCTTTCATTTAATCTTTTATTCAATAGAGGCCTATCCTTGGATTGAGGTGGGGTTATTATTGCATCATTAGACTCGTTTTTAATTGTATAGTTAGTTTTTTTCATTTTTTCAAATGGCTCTTTAATATACTTTGGTAAAGAGCTAATGGATCTTAATATTATGCTATCACTCCATTCAACAGGAACAACTAGGCGGTGTTCTTTTTCGTATATCCATGCGTCGCTTTTTGTTGTTATCGCTCTCTTAATTGTTTCGTTGAGCTCATCATCTGTTAGTGCTTTTTTATTATCCAAAGAATTAAACTGATCATCATCAAAAACAACACTGTCATAATTCACTTTAATTGGAGTATAAGAGTAGCAAATTTCTTTGTTTCTTGTCTCTAAACCTTCAAATATGTCGGCTTCATAACCTATGCAACACCCTCTATGCTCTGAAGCATAATGGGACCACATTAAAAGATTTCTTTGTGTTTCCGTTAATGCTACAACGGATAAAGATTTCATCCCCTCTTCAAGAATTTCATGTAATCTAGATAGGGTTTCTTCTTCTGTGTCGAAAGTTGGAAAATCTTCAATTAAAATGATCCTTTCGCAGAGGACTTTCATTATTTTGTCACTTACCTTTCCTTCAAATGGATCATTCAAACCTGTTGTTTGAGTTAAGCGAATTGTTGGGTTGATAATATATTTTTCTAAATCAAGCGATGAAGAGTAATATTTATACAGTATTGTCATGATAATCTAACCAATGCCTCTGTTTTATGGTTCCCCCCGTATAGTAATACGGGGGGAATTCTTTGCACAGAGCCTCATGGCACCCTGGATCACATCTTTAGTTGTTTGTGCTGTCCTGCAGCGCACCTGGTCAAGCTTTCACGACATATCATGCTGCGGTTATGGAAAAGGGGGCTTTCGCCCCCTCCCCTGTCTAGTTGATACCTAGCTTCTTCCTCCAATAGAAGGCCGCCATTTGCCTTTCTGATCGTTCCACCTGGATGATAGCCAGGGCCTCGATCCTTCTTCTATCGTACATCACACCGTTAGGCGAGATAAGGCAGTCGTTCTTCATCCGCCAGCCTTCCCAGGCTTTGAAAATTGTGGGCAGCTCCCGCCCGCATGCCATACGCATCAGCCGTTTATAGACAGGGGGTATCTCTGTACCCTTATCCCAATATGTGACCTGCCTCACAGAAACGAAACATAGATTTGCCACCTCTTCAACGGATAAGCCGCATTCAAACCAGCGAAAAATGAAGTTTTTGGTCAACTCTCGTTCCATCCAAGTAAATACCTGATAAACCAGCAAAATTGCGTGGAGTGGCTTATCGGCGGGTTTCGGATGGGCATTTAACAAAACGTCGCATTATGCGCGGTCAGGCTTAGGGGCATGACAAAGGGGCCTGAGACGTCGGCCCCATTCTTCATATCCTTTGTTCGACACCACAAAACGGAAAGGATTTGTTTGTATCCTAGCTGGTGTGTCATAGAGAATCACTCTCGAACAAAAAAATCACCACTATGGAGAGAAACACCATGTTCAAACCCAACAGCCTAATCATCTATGTTGAAAATGTGGCCTTAAGTACTGACTTTTATAAAAAAATACTCAACGCTGAACCTCTTGAGACTTACGAAGAGTTTTCAGTTTTCCCAATATCATCGGATTTCATCCTCGGTATTCAAGCAAAATCAGGGATTGATCCTCAACCTCAACCTCAATTTGGCGGGTTTGAAATGTGCCTGTCAGATGTAACTAAAGACGAAGTTGACGCAATCTATAAAGAATGGAAGAAACTAGGCATTACCTTTGAACTTGAACCTACGCACCTTGATTTTGGTTATACATTTGTCGGCGTTGACCCTGACGGCCATCGATTGAGAGTCTGTGCAACCGATACAAGTAACGTCAACTAACCCTCTAAGCAGAAGCCTGTTCTATACACCTGACACTAAAAAGAGGCCACATAGCCCCTTGATCATTGATGCCGATAACTAGATTTATCGGCATCAACCTCTAAATGTCACTGCCTGGATAGAGCCCAACGTTCCATACGAATATTGCCTAGTCTGCTGGAGGGATGCAAAAGACCAGTGTCTAGGTCTGGCCATACCAAGCCATACCACCTTCCCTATCTGAGAACAGATCTCAATGTCTGATAATTCCACTTATTGGACATTCATAACCCCTCTTACTTGAAAGAGATAACACCCCTGCCCCGTGGCTGTATCGGGCATGTGAGGATTGAATTCCCCCCGTATTACTACCCGGGGGGCTGGCGCTCGAAAACCAGTGCGGCGCTGTAGCGTTACCCTCCCCCAGAACCGGCAGAGCCTTAAAAGCCGGTTTTGCAGGGAAAGGGGGTGGCCGTGCATCGGGTATAGATGGGCGTGTCTCGCCGCGAGACGGTAGAGGCAAAAATGGGCAGTAGAGGGCGGCTTGTAGGGGCTACCGCCCCTGTCCTTGGTAGTCTTGAGAGTCCTATTTAACATAAAGAACCGAGTGACGCGGTTGTGGTTATTTATGTCCGGGTATCAATATCATGACCGGTCATCACTTGGCTTGTCTCCTCCCCCTTTTGTACCAGCAAAGAGCGCGGCGTTGTATTTCCGGCGCAAGGTATCCCCGTCCGGGTCACAATAAACGTCCACAGGTTGGCCCTGATACTTCACCACCGCATGGCATGCACTCATTGGATCCACCCTAACCAGTTCATCCGGCCAGTCCTCGGTATCGAGCGGCTGCACATCATCCCCTTTGCGCAGTGAGAAACAATATTCGACCCGGTACTCTCCCCGCTGATCCTTTATCAGAATGTGGCAGCTGATAATAAGCTGGTGCCCGGCGAACGGCCCTACAGCAAGGACACCAGCAGCAGGCGCAGCAGGAGCGCCACTAGGACGTACATCAGCAGGGGCCGAACTACCCACCTCCCCAGCAGCCGGAGCAGTGGCCGCAGCGGCCTTAGCAGGAGCATCAATATATTCAGGCTTGATGAAACCAAAAAATAAACAGAGTCCCCACACCGCCAAAAAAAACAATACTTTAGGGTCTCGTAATACCGAACTACCCGCAATTGTATCCGAGACCTTACCGGTTGTAGTCGAGTCATAAAGCTTGAAAACATACTTGGGCACCTTATTGAATGGCTTGGCTTGCAGCACATCAGACATGGACGTACCGGAGTTATCGGACAGGTGAAGGACTGTCTTGTAACGGCCACCTATCCCCAATATCGCCATATTGGTGTGGCGTATCGCGGTTTCGGCAGCGGCCCTGATCACCTGGTGAACCTTCTTGATGTTCGGCGTGGTGAACACGAAATCCCAGTTGTGGTGACGGTGCATATCAAAGGCCACGTCTATGGTTTCCGGTCGCCCATTGTTTTTAGCCACATCTGGCCCACCGGGATAATCCAGCCGGTCTAAATCGCTCTGCCGCCATGAAGGCGGAAATACCCGCTGCACTTCATCGACCAGGAAGAACACGCCCTTGGGTGCCCAGTGGTAGAAGCGAGCCAGCTTATCGCGTCCCGCTTGGGATTCCGTCTCGATATAGGTCACTTCAAATTCGTCAGGCACCTCCTTGCCCAGCACTTCTTTACAGCGCTCTGCCGTGAAGCCGCGCACGTTGGTGACGATGTGGCGCCCCGTCTTGATGGCCGGGAGCACATCGGTATGAATGGCCCCTGACGACTTGTAAGAGCCCGGCGCCCCGTGATGGATCTTGATAGACATGGCTTACCACTCAAACATATTCAGCAAAAAACGAGTTATAAAGGCTTGCGTCAATATTGAAATCCCTTTATCAAGACGTAAATATAATAAAATCCCTTTCATCTGACCCGGCAGATTATTAAATGACGCCGATATTAGGTCGCTGAATTGCAAGTTAATCAATATCTGCTTTGCGACATCCCATGAGAACGTCAGCAGGAATATTTTAAATTCAACCCACTGGATAGCCATTTTAATAGCTATCCATGCTGCAAACTGTACCGCAAGCTGATATATGTCGTTGAAAAATCCATTAAATAAATCACCCATCCATTCCATATATCACCTCTTAGCCACAATCATCAGCGCAACAAAGTAAAAGATAAACATCATGATGGCCGCCACCATTTCCCAATAGCCATCGGCATCCGGGCACACAGAATAGGAACGACCAAACATCGAGAACATATCAAAGCACTTAGGCACCGCCGCCGACCCGTTAAAGTTATAACGGAATATGTCGGTCATCTGGTCTTTTATTTCGCCATAGGTATTGGTTAGCTGGTTTTTTGTTTCATCGTACTGCTCATTAATAGTCGCCAAGTCAAAAAAACATTCTGCCCCACCCTTGCAGATGTTTGAGCTATATTTTGCACCTGCCACATGCAGCGGACTTTGTTCAGAACCGGGCATTTTAGAATAATCAAGACCTTCACCACCCTCCCCCGAACCGTTGCCCAATCCATCAAGCTTATCCATCAACATAGAAAACTCACGACCACCCCAAGGGCGATTGTTAGACAGTCCATTAAGAGCGCTGGAAATATTGCCGCCAACGCCGTTAATACTTCTAATAACCTCGCCCTGCATGCTCATAATGCCGCTTAACTGACCAGATAAAGGCGAAAGATCATTATGAATGCTAGTTGTATTGGAGTTAATGCCGTATGAATTCTGAACCAACGCCCGCGCCATATCAGCCGTGAAAGGAGATGCACCACTAGAACCGCTACCGGAAGAACCAGAAGAAAGGTTATCAAGCTTTGAGTTTATTGACTGCAAATACTCATTAGACGTATTAAGACGCCCCAACATATGGGAGGTTGTATTTTGAGTCTGGAAAATATCAGTGGCAATCTTGTCCAAATGATAAAGACTTGTTTTCATATCCCGAGATAAAGACTCGGCACTATGAGCAATGGAATTAAGATTGCCTGAATCCTGTTTTGTGCCATCCACGACCTGACGCAGAGCAACACCAAGGTTTTTATTTAACTTGGCAACAGCACCCGAAACAGATGTTCCGGTGGCATCACCAATCACAGGTTCAAAATTGAACCAGCCATCAATCGGCTTAGTGCCGGAAGGGCCTTCACCTGGCGTGTTACCACTGCCATCAGCATCCCCGCTCCCGCTGCCATTGGAGTCAGACCAGCTACAGGAGCTTCCCGTTGTCTCGACCGGCCCCTTGGTATTGGCTAAGGGCAGCTCAACGCACACGCTCTTGCAGTCAACAAGGCAGCCGCCTAGCTTAGAGGCTTCAAACTTCAGGCAGACCGGCAAGGACGTGGCCATAGTAACGTTGCCCAGCTGCACCCCAACAGGACAGCCATCAATGGCGAACGCCAGCGAAGGAAACAGCAGTAAAAACAAGCCAATGCGCACACTACCCCCCAAATAAAAAAGGCGACCGAAGCCGCCTTTGTGTCATATCGAAAACGATGCCCTGTAACCTTCCACAAAGAACAGGAACCACAGCGTCCCGATGAGCAAAGACATGGCTTAGGCTTTGCGCGTCATGTTGATCAGGATGCCGACACCGACCACAGTCGCGACTACCATCATGACCTTGGGCGCGGTGATGGTGACGTCAGACTGGGCAGAATCCAGCGCAGCACCGGCAGCACCGGCAGCAGCGGCAATACCTTCGCCAGCAGCATTGGCACTCATAGCCGCGACAGAACCAACCAGAGCAATACAGCCATTACGGAAATAGTTATTCATATTCGTTTATCCTCTTTTTGCACCAACAATTAACCGGGCAACAGCGCCCACTTTCAAACCCAAAGCCCACAATACAATTCCAGAGCTAAAGGCAAGTCCTACAGTTGATATATCGAACTGAAACCAATTGGATATATCAACGAGTTTGGTGTGCTCCTGAACGGACAAGAGCACATAAGAGCATGTTTCCGGCGGGGCCTGTTTTACGTACCCTTCGGAAGTTAAATCAACGCAGATCATGTTTATGGTGCCCCGTCGTCGGTCGCTGCACGTCTTCGCTCCTCCTCCTCTGGCACCGGGTTATTACAGTTTTTTGTGGAGAGAACCGAATTCATCCTGTTTGGCCCCGCCTTCAATTTCGAAGCCAGCCACGATATTTTGGGCCGGGTTGCGCGGGTCAGCTTCCAGCAACAGAGTAACGGCTTGCAGCTTGGGACAGTCCGCCACTTTAGCCAAAACAACCGGGTCATTTTTCAGCGGCATTTCTTTAACCTTAAAACCCCAGTTGGTGATTTTGCATTCAGGCCGGTCAATGCTGGTAGCAGACACCAGAAATTTGAGGCTGGAAAAATCATAAGGCTGGGGAGTTGCCCCTTTACGGGAAACACCAACACCGTGAGTGACACACAGCACCATTACGCCAGTAATTTTGGACATATCTTTACTCTCCACTTGGGTTATTAATGCCCGTTCAGTTGGGCTCGAAAAGCGGTATTTCATCTAACTCTGGTGGCAGCGGCATCAAAAGCCGCACCGGTACATCATCAGGGCCTAACTGCCCAATTAATTGACGCACAATAGAATCGCTCGCCAATCCTTCCACGTTCTTTAAATAGTTGACCAGACGACCGGCCATTCTGGACATATTTGTAACCGCGTTATCGCGACAGGTCTTGAACTTGTTCTTAAATGTGGTGATACGTACCGGCTCAATGTTGTCTTTTGATACCTCAGCCAGCCATTTTGAAAACTGGGGATACATGCCTGCAAAATAAGGGTCTGGGTTTATCAGCACATCGAGCGGGATTATCCGGTCTTTACTGTGTAACTCGCCTTCGGCGCGTACCCAGTCGGGATATTCGGCAGATTCCATCTGCTTACCCTTCTCATAGATGCGGCCGCATTTGCCATTAGCGCGAGAGCCGACATAGAAGGAGCAACCAGAGGATGCGATCATGCCAAAGCGCTTGCCCATGGCGTTGTGGACTTCGGGAATAAACTCCCCTGCCTGAATTGCCATCCACTTGGGAGCCATACCGCGAGCCGGGTGAAAATGGCCTAATTCCGCCGCTTCGACTGCTCGGAGATACGATATAACCGAGCCTGAGTAATCATCCAGTGCGAGGTCAACTCGAGTAATACGGAGCCCAGGCACCACAGAAATGACACGGTGAAGAGCGTCAAAGTCCAATCCATCACATCCGGCTCCAGTGAAGGAAACCATGCAGCCGTGGTTGGCAGCTCCCCAAGCCACAAGGCCACAAGCAATTCCATCGATAAGAATGTCACCACTATAGCTGTAGCCGTGCAGACCCCCGCGACGATGGCGGACGGCAAAGCGAGGAGCAGGGAGCGGAACACCAATTTGCGAATTGAGTTCTTCAAAGAAAATCTCCAGCTGTGAACAACAGAGGGTGTCGAGAAACTGCACCCCGTAGTTGTGGATCAAGTCGTTATAAGCGTCCCAATATTTGCCGTCTGGGTTGACCTCAAACTCGGAGAAATCGAGCAGGTTGGTACAGGCGGCTTTGAGCTCGCGGTGAATATCGGCGCGGGACTTGTAACCGGAGTGCAAGGCCTGCTCCATCATGGTGGTCATGGACGGCGTGAGCACCGGCACGGAATCCTTGGCTGGCAAGGGCTTCGGGGCTGCTTTGGCACACAGGCGCTCGGTGGCTTTGTCGAAACGGGTCAGCGGGTTAAAGCCTTGTGGCCGAACCCACAGATAACGCAGTCCCTCAACCGGAGGCGTACCAATGGCGGCCTGCAAAGCCTTCACATTGGAGTCAAAGCGCGGAATGGCCTTGAGCAAACAGCCCTGCTTTGCAAGCTCGGTGATGCGCTTGAGCGGTTCAGGCGTGAAGGTGAAGGACAGGAAATCGATCTTGGTTTTGGGGCTATGACCAGTCATCAAAGAAGACTCCTTGGTCATAGAACCCGCGCCAAGTGGCCTCGGTGACTTCGACAGGTACGAAATCGAAATCTGGGTAAGTATGTGAGAGATAACGTGCAAGCTCGGGGAGGTCGCGGAAGAACTCAACCTGACCAGCAACGCAGGCGGAAATGTCGCCCGTGGGCTCATCCTGCCAATACACATTGCGCTCTGGTTTTGCTACTGCCGAGAAATCAACCACAACCAACACCCCATTGAGTGAGTCCTAAGACCCGTTAGTAACCATTCGCGGTTACTGTAGAACCGTGAAAGGTTACTGTTAATGATGAAGTTACGTAGCTGCCCTAGTTACTATGTCCGATAATCGAACAAACCCTCTCTAAGTGACTGAAATATGAAATGGTTTGACAGCTACATTGATGAGCTTAAAGAAAAGCTAAATCTACCCAGCGACTATGCAGCTGCAAAGTTCCTTGGGGTGCCGAGACAATCCATGACGAAAGTAAGAAACGGACAAGTGCTAGGGAAAGACAAATGCTTGAGGCTGGCGCTGGCGCTGAAGCGAGATCCTTTGGAGATCATCGCAACAGCGGAAGCGCAGACAGAGAAGAATCAAGAACTTAAAGCCGTATGGCTTAAATTGGCAAAGGAAAAGGGCAACGCCTGATCTCGCATAACACGAGTTATATTAAACATTCTCGGGCGTCTGGATGATGCCAGCACGCTGTCCCACATCCCTCCTACCTCAAAGCCCCCTGCCCTGTTCGATTGTGGCAGGGGGCCTAGTGTTCAACATAACTACTGATCACATTATGCGCAGTTGTGATTTGTTGGACTGAGCGAGGTGCCAGGTCCGGGTTTATCAGGCCGGAGATTCTCGCTATTGGGTTGGCCATTGAGCATGTCATCTTGATTGTTATCTCTCACTCATTGCCTATTCATTCATGCAACCGATCCAGCGGTTTGTGGTTGGCACTTTCATGGCGTTCGCTGTTGCCGGTGTGCAGATACTTTGAGGTTGTGTCTATGCTGTCATGGCCCGCATCGGCCTGCACATGAGATAGCGGCCGCCCGTTGAGATTGATGTCGTGGGTAATGCCGGTGTGGCGAATGGAATGCGGGGTCAGGTTGCGCATCTCGGCGGCGTCCTGGGCAAAGCCGTCTTGCTCAGCCAGGTTCGCGGCGGTCTGGATGACCGTCAAAACAAGTTCACGCAGTTGGCGGATCCCGAGATTGGCATTGAGTTCGCCTTGCTCCCGGCCGTGTGCGGCGGCCTTGTGGCGCACAAAGAGTGGCGTCTGCTCATTGGGTGCCGGCAATGGCGACAATCCCAGAAAGATGCGATAGCGTTCGAGGGCCTCCAGCAAGGCATGGGATACCGCCACTGTACGCCGCTTGCCACCCTTGCTGCGCGGAATGTAATACCCCCAGACGCCAGTTTTTCCATCGCGGCGAAACTGGCCCATGACGGGTGTGAAACCGGGTCTGGCTGCCACTTCGGAGATGCGCAGATAACAGGCGTACATCAGGCTTATCAGGAAGCGGCTGCGCTCGTGCTGATCCGGTGATTCGGTTGCCAGTCGGTCGGCGGCTTGCATCACGTAGGACCATTGCAACTCGCTGAAGGCCTGGCCCTGATCATCGGGCTCCTGCTGGACCGGCCGCTTGACTCGCTGCAGCAGCAGAGCCGGATTTCTATCCATGTACTCTTCCTGGATCAAAAACTGGAAGAAGGCCGACAGGATGGCGAGCTTGGTCTTCATTGCCTGCTCGCTGAGGCGGTATGGCAGCTCGCGGCCCAGTTCCCGTTTGCCGAGAAAGGGTCGCCACAAGGGATTGGGTAGCCGTTCTCCCCACTCCTTGTCGAGGATGAATTGTGCCACGTTGCGGTAGGCAATCAGCGGCTCTGGCGGCGCCAGGCAGTAGTCGAGATAGCGCATCATGATGCGCCGGGTCAGATCTTTCGGGCTGATGGCCAGCTCGCTGAAACACCAATGCAGAAACGTCGTCAACTCGCTGCGATAGGTCTTGTAGTTGTTCTCGTTGTGACGCTGTTCCAGCAGCCAGTCGACCGCCAGTTCGTAGACGAGACCCGCATCGGGCACGTCGTTCAGGCTGAGGTTGGCCAGATACTGATTGACCTGGGGATTGCCCGCCTCCAGGTGAGCCAGGCCATCAAACAGCGGCATGGCGGGCGGAAGTAACATAGAGGTCATGGTGGTGCTTGCTTGGTTCATGGAATGGAGGCCGGCAGCCCCGCTCAAAAGCTGATGCCGATAAATGGGGTTATCGGCATCACGGTATGACTGACAATCCGGGCGTGTGTAAGGTTAAATCGTCCGTTGCAACCGATGTGCACAACATGTTGGCATTATTCAATGAATATGCACCTTGGTTGGAAAATCCTCGGGGCAAATAGCCGTAAAAATGATTTTTAATGCTCAATATGTGAATGATTGGTGAAGGCTCCATGAGGATAATGTCAACCCGGCGCCTCTCCCCCGCCCCTCAGGCCACGCTCTTGAGAGATTTCCCTTTGGGCTTGTCGGCATCGCTCTTCTCTGCCGTCTTTTGGGGCTCCTCTTTGGGGCTCCCCTGCCCCTTGCCACCGCGCAGCACGTTTTGCAGTACATCACGCTGTTCGGCCAGGTAGAAGGCCAGGCTCTCCTGCTGTTCGGGTTCGAGAGCGACAGGAGCCCCCGCCAGCAGGGTCATCAACTCATCGGCGGTATCCAGCAGCTTGTCATAGGCATCCGCCTCTTTCTTGCTGGCAAAGGTCATCTTCTCCACTCCCCCACGCACGACAACATATTTGATCTCAACGGCCATAGTGGCGTCCTCCTCATGATAGTGACTACAAGTATATGTACGGATATACAGTATTGCAAATAACCCTGTCCAACCGGCTTTTATCATGGTGGTCTGGCCGATTACGCGGTCGTTATCACATTGATGAAAGGGTCATTTGACATCCGCTTTACGCAAGTCGGATGATGGGCTCATGACGATCACAAGACAACTGCTCATACTGCTGCTGGTTGAAGTGACGCTCCTCGGGGGCATCGCTCATCTGGTCATTGGTCTCTCTCCCCTGCTCTCCCTGCTGTTTGTGGTGCTGGCGCTGCTGGGGCTGCGCTGCCTGGTGGTATTGCTGACCTGGGGCTTTTCCCGCTTCTACCCTGTCCCCGCCATCGGTCTGCGCGCCTGGCTGCACATGGTGATCCGGGAGATGTTCGCCTACTTGCTCACCTTCACCTGGCTGCTGCCGTTTGAGCGACTGCTGATGGCGCCGGACAGGCTCACCCCTTCTCCCCTGCCTCTGCTGCTGGTACACGGTTACGGCTGCAGTCGCGGGATCTGGCGGCTGCAGCGCGCCCGCCTGGAAGCCGCTGACCACGTGGTCGCCACCGTGACCCTGACGCCTCCCTTCGGTCATCTCGATGATATGGTGCCCCTGCTGGCCAGACGCATCGACGAGGTGCTGGCCGCCACCGGCGCCGCTCAGCTGGTGCTGATCGGCCACAGCATGGGCGGGCTGGTGTGCCGTGACTATCTGGCCCTGGCCGGTGGTGGCAAGGTGGCACAACTCATCACTCTGGCGACCCCTCATCAGGGCAGTCAGCTGGCTGCCCTTGGCCTGGGAGACAACGCGCGGGAGATGGAGCCGGGCTCCGGCTGGCTGCAACGCTTCGCCGCCGTGCCGCTGTGCGTGCCCGGCATCTCGGTGCGCACCAGCCATGACAACTTCGTACTGCCCCAGTCCCGTCAGCGGATGGAGGGCATGGAGGACATAGAGCTCGCCGCCCTTGGCCACCTCTCCCTCATCTATTCGCGCCGCACCACGGCCCTGCTGCTGACCCTGCTTGCCCGCTCACAACCACAAACGAAAAGGGCCTGATTGCTCAGGCCCCGGTTTATCGAATGCTTCCTCAAATCAGAAGTGAATGCCCTTGATCAGGGTCGATACCGCCATCTGATCCGCAGAGGCCTTGGACTCGCCGCCCTCTTTCGGATCCGAAAAGGTGCGGAAGCTGGTGTTCATGATCACCTGGGCTACCCGTGGCGCCAGGGCATGGATCACTTGACCGAATACCCCGAGACGGGTGGCCAGCCGCACATGCTTGTTGATGATGGTGTCGCACACCAGATCGGCGGCCTCCTCCGGCGTCATCATGGGCACCTGCTCATACACCTTGGTCGGCGCCACCATGGGGGTTTTCACCAGAGGCATGTTGATGATGGAGAAGTTGACCCCCTTGTCGGCAAACTCGGACGCCGCGGTACGCACCCAGGCATCGAGCGCCGACTTGGAGGCGACGTAGGCGGAGAAGCGCGGCGCATTGGTCAGCACCCCGATGGAGGAGATGTTGATGATGTGGCCCTTCTTCTTCTCGATCATGGTGGGCAGCACCCCCATGATCACCTTGAGGGTGCCGAAGTAGTTGAGCTGCATGGTGCGCTCCAGATCGTGGAAGCGCTCGAAAGAGTCCTCGATGGCGCGGCGGATGGAGCGGCCGGCATTGTTGATGAGGATATCCACTCCGCCGTGCTCGGCCACTATCTGCCGGGTGATCGCCTCCCCCTGCGCCAGATCCGCCAGATCCCCCTGATAGACCAGCAGGGCCAAGCCCTGTTCGGCAAACTCGGCCTGGGTTTCGGCAATCTTGTGCTCGTCTCGGGCAATGGTCAGCACTGTTGCGCCCGCCTCGGCCAGCTTTCTTGCGGTGGCCTTGCCGATGCCGGAGGTGGCGCCGGTGATCAACACCACCTTGCCCTCGACCCGACCTCGCAGAGTGCGATCGATGAACAGCTCGGGGTCGAGGTGACGCTCCCAGTAATCCCACAGCCGCCAGGCATAGCTGTGCAGCGGCGGCACCTCGATGCCGGTCCCTTTCAACACCCGTTGGGCTTCGCGGTTGTCGAAGCGGGTGGGATAGTTGATGAGCCGGAAGATGTCCTTGGGCAGGCCGAGATCGGCGATCGCCGCATCGCGAATGCGCCGCACCGGCGTCAGCGCCATCAGCATGGCCATCAGATGGCGGGGAATGAAGCTGAACAGGGCGGCATTGATGCGAATGGCGGGCTCGGGCGCGTGGGCCGCGCGGGAGAAGGTGCTCAGCATGTCACCGACCCGCATGGGGTGGGAATCGGTCAGATGGAACGCCTTGTTGTCCTCCCCCTCCAGATGAGCAATGTGATCGATGGCATCCACCACGAAGTTGACCGGCACCAGATTGATGCGTCCCCCTTCAACACCGATGGCGGGCATCCAGGGTGGCAGCAGGCGACGCAGCTTCTGGATGGTCTTGAAGAAGTAATAGGGGCCGTCCACCTTGTCCATTTCGCCTGTGTTGGCATCCCCTACGACGATACCGGGCCGGTAGATGCGCCAGGGGATGGTGCTCTCCTTGCGTACTATGCCCTCGGCCTCGTGCTTGGTCTGGAAATAGGGCATGTCGAGGTGTTCGGCCTCATCGAACATGTCTTCCCTGAACAGTCCCTCGAACAGACCGGCCACTGCGATGGAGCTGCAATGATGGAAACAGCGGGCACCGAGTCGCTCGGCCAGTTGCAGTGCCTGACGGGTGCCCTCGGCATTGACCTGCTGTTGAATGCCCGCCTTGGCGTTGAGATCATAGATGGCGGCGAGATGGAGGAAATGATCGACCTTGCCGATGAGCGGTTCCTGTTCGGCCACACTCACCCCGAGTTGCGGGTGGGTCATGTCGCCGACGACCGGAATGGCGCGCAGCGCATCGACACCCCAGTAGGCCAGCAGTGCGGGTACCCGCTCAAGATGGGCTGCGCGCATCAAGAAATGCACCCGGCTATTCGGGCGCTGCAGCAGTTTTTTAATCAGCCGGCGGCCGATGAAACCGCTGCCCCCCGTGACGAAATAGTCCATGGTATTTATTTCCCTTACTGATTGGGCTGTTAGTTGCTGTTAGATATATCACGCTTCAAATAGAAATATTCATTTGAACATCATCTTCGTGACCCAGACCAAAATTACCACGACTGTCTGTTCCGTTATTAGGTAGAACCCTCTATTTTTTCTCCATAGACTGAGGATGAAAGCTCAGTAATGCCACAACGAATGTACCAAGGTTGTTGTCATTACCTATATCCCACTCACCAGTAAGGAAACAATCATGGCCAAGAAATTAAAAGCGCTGGCAAGCTCGGTGACCGACAACCAGCTCACCTCGACCATCAAAGAATCCACTCAGCAGATCTGGCTGGCGGGGTTGGGTGCCTATGCCAAGGCGCAAGAGGAAGGGGGCAAGATCTTCGAAGCCCTGGTACAGGAAGGCGAGGCATTGCAGACCCGTACCCGTCAGAGCGCAGACGAGAAGATCGCTGCCATGACGGACAAGACCGCCGGTACCTGGGGCCGTCTGGAGCAGGTGTTCGAGGATCGCGTGGCCCGTGCCGTCGCCAGTCTCGGCATCCCGACCCGCAAGGACATCGACAAGCTCTCCAAGCGCATGGCCGAGCTGACCGAGGTGGTGCAACAACTCATCGATGCGCAGGATGAAGAGGACGCGCCAGCCGCAGAACACAAACCCGCTGCCGCTGCCAAGAAACCCGTTGTCAAGAAGGCACCGGTGAAGAAAGCCGCCGCCCCCATCGCCAAGGTGAAGGAAGAGGTCAAGGCGCTGGCGACTGAGGTCGAGAGCGTAGTGAAAGAGGTCAAGGAGAAAGGCGAGACCGCACTCTCCTGATTGGAACGGCAACGCCAGATTGGCTTTGCGTCATAACCCACCGGCCCATGCCCTCTTGCTGGGCCGGTTTTGCTTGAGAAGGGAGGCCATGTCATGAGCACGATTGCGATTGCCCTCGCCGGAGGGGGACCTCTGGGAGGGATCTACGAGATCGGAGCCTGCGCCGCCCTGGCCGACAGCATCAAGGGGCTGCGTTTCGAGCAGGCCGACATCTATGTGGGGGTCAGCTCGGGGGCCGTGATCGCCTCGGCGCTGGCCAATGGCATCTCCCCCGACAAGCTGGTGCGGATCCTGCTCAGCGACGACAGCGGCGAATTTTTTGATCCCTCCACCTTGCTGCGACCTGCCTTCGGTGAATACGCGAAGCGGATCTCCTCCTTGCCGCCACTGGTCTGGGAATGCCTGGCCGATTACCTCTCAGCCCCTTGGCAAAAGAGCCTGCTCGGCTCCTTGCAAGGCTTGTCCAAGGCGATCCCGACCGGCTTGTTTGACAGTCGCGGGGTGGACAGGATCCTGACCCAGTTCTTCTCTCGAAAGGGGCGCAGCAATGACTTTCGTGAACTCAAGAGTCGTCTGTTCGTCATTGCCACCGAACTCGATACCGGCCACGCGGTCGCCTTTGGCAGTCCGGGGTTGGACCAGGTGCCCATCTCGGCGGCGGTGCAAGCCTCTGCCGCCCTGCCCGGTCTGTTTCCCCCGTCGCTGATCAACGGCCGTTACTACGTGGACGGGGCCCTTATCAAGACGCTGCATGCCTCGGTCGCCCTGCAGGAGGGCGCCGATCTGGTGTTCTGCATCAACCCGCTGGTGCCATTCGATGCTGGCATGGCGAGTGAGCACCCCGCCAGTTTGATGGAGAGCGGCCTGCCAGTGGTGCTGGCCCAGACCTTTCGCGCCATCATCCACTCGCGCATGCACGTGGGGATGGATCGTTACAAGCACCAGTATCCACAGGCCGACGCCCTGCTGTTTGAGCCTTCCCCGGCCGATGGCGAGATGTTCTTTACCAATGTGTTCAGTTACCGGGATCGGCGCCATCTGTGCGAGCACGCCTTCCAGCATACCCGCCGGGATCTGTGGCAGCGGCGGGCCGAGCTTGGCCCCATCCTCGCCAAACACGGACTCGAGCTGGATCTTGGCGCGCTGGCCGATGAGCAGCGCTCCCTGCTAACCCCGGGGACGGGATCGGTGGCGGCGCTGGATACCTCACTGACCCGGTTGCAACACTGGCTGACCCGCCGTTATGGTGGCAAGGGTCGTCGCCATTCGAAGGAGTAGCATGGACAGCAAACCAAAGCGGCGGACGCGGGAGCGGATCCTGGCCACCGCCCTCGCCCAGTTCAACCTGCTGGGGGAGCCGACCGTTACCACCTCCGCCATCGCGGCCGAGCTGGAGATGAGCCCGGGCAATCTCTATTACCACTTTCATCACAAGGAGGAGATAGTCAACGCCCTGTTTGGCGAGTTCGAACAGGAGATGGCCCATCTGCTCGACACTGTTGCCCCCCCGCTGGATGAGACGGAAGACATCTGGTTCTTTTTGCACCTGATGTTCGAGCTTATCTGGAAGTACCGCTTCTTCTATTACGACATCAGCACCCTGATGAGCGGCAACCACAAGGTGGAGTTGCGCTTCTCGGCCCTGCTGCGGCGCAAGGAACAGACAGCCGCCGCCATCTGCCACAGCCTGTCCCGCAGTGGCTTGCTGCTGGGCAGCGACGCCCAGATCGACGCCCTGGCGGCCAATATCGCGTTGGTGGGGACCTTCTGGATCTCCTATCAGCGGGCGTTGCACCCGCGGGCCGATGCCGACATCGCCCTCGGGGTGTTTCAGGTGATGCAGCTGGTGGCCCCTCGTCTGCGACCCAATGCCCGCGCCCATCTGGATGCCATTGCCATGCATTACCGCCCGTCCCTTGCGACGAGCGAACAGGATTCCGATTTTTAACAGGGAGAACAACATGACCACTTCACAACCCAAATTGTCCGATTTCACCCCGTTCCCCTGGCCGGAAGCGGCCTATGACTACGCGGGGGCAGGACTCAAGCAACATTGGGCCCGCCTGCATCAGGGGGATGCCGAGCCCTGGCCTGCCGACAAACAGGTGCAGGCGGCCTGGCGTGCCTACCATGCCGGCGACTTCGGTCAGGCGGTGATGCTGGGAGTTGAGGCTGGTGAAGACGGCCTCAACGTGGTGAACAAGGCGCTGGTGATCCACGCCAGCTACCTGCTGGAGGACAAGTACGCCAAGCGGGAGGCGTTCGAGCTGGCCGCCGCCAACGCCGAAAAACTGCAAAAGCGTCAGCCCGACAATGCCAACGCCTGGTATTTTCACGCCCTGTCGCTGGGTCGTTACAGCCAGGTGATCTCGGTCTCCAAGGCGCTCTCCATCGGCATAGGCGACAAGATAAAGAGCAGCCTGGAGAAGGCGCTGGCCCTGGCGCCTGAACATGCGGAAGCGCACATTGCCTTCGGCGCCTGGCATGCGGAGATCATCGACAAGCTGGGGGCCATGATAGGTGGCATCACCTATGGCGCCAAGAAGGAGGAGGCCGATCGCCACTTCAAGGCGGCGCTGGCCATCATTCCTCACTCCGCCATCGCCCGGGTGGAGTACGCAAATGCCATGGTGATGATGCATGGCAAGAGCAAAATGGCGGCCGCCGAGGCGCTCTACGGTGAGGCCGCAGAGTGCGAGCCCGTGGATGCCATGGAGCGACTCGATGTGGAAGCCGCCCGTGAGGAGCTGGAAGACGAATAGTCCGGCGGTATTGCGCAATGAGAGAGGCCAACCCCGGGGTTGGCCTCTTTGTTTCATGTTGGGCAGCGTGCCGGAACAACTCAGCCGTGCAGCAGCTGATCCAGCATCTCGGGATCGTAGAGCAAGTCCGGCTCCATCAGCACCAGCAGCAGCAATTGTTCGAACTCCACGGCGAAGCGCAGGGCAATGAGATCGGGATCCGGCACCCGCTTCTTGTCGGTGATGAGGCCGAGTTGCACCTTGTTGTCATAGGAGAGGATGGAGACGCCGACTCCGATGTCACCGGCCTGAGGCACCCAGAACAGGGGTTGGCGCAGGCGGGCACCGGCCAGATAGAGGGTCTGCTGGGGACCAGGCACATTGGTGATGACGGCGCTGGCCTTGGCCGACAGTATATCGATAGCCTGTTGCTGCACCGCTCTGGGGGCCATGCCCATTACCTCCAGCAGATTCAGCACCACCGCCGGTTGCAGGGAGGATTTGAGCGCCTGCATCCGATCCCGCACCGCATGGAGCCGCTGCAGCGGGTGTGCTATGTCGATGGGCAAGTCCAGGGCCACCAGCCCGAAGCGGTTGCCAAGAGCGCCCTTGTCGTCGGGCGCGCGCATGTTGACCGGCACCAGCGCGCGGATCTCGACGCCATCGACCTCGTCCCCCTTCTCCAGCAGATAGTGGCGAAATGCGCCGGCAGTGGCGGCGATCAGCAGATCATTGACCGAACAGCCGAGCACTCGTCCTACCGCCTTCACGTCAGGGAGCGGGATCTGTTCAGACCAGGCCACCCGTTTGGTACTGCCTGTCTCCCCCTTCAGCCGGGTCTTGGCGTCGTCGGAGAGGGTCGCGATGGTGTAGAGCTCGGCGCTTACATCCCGGCCTGTCTTGAGGTAATCCATCGCCTTGGTGGGATGGGTCAGCACCTCGACATACTTGGACCAGAGGGTGCCGGTCAGTTTGAGCCCGGCCCGCAGCAGACGACTGCCTTGAGGATCGTGCTCCTCGTCGCTGTCGTCGTTGGCCACCGGCTCGGGTTGCGGACGCGGCGCTGGGGTCGGGCTGTCATCCATCATGGTGAGCAGGGCGCGTACCAGAGAAAAGCCATCCCCCATGGCGTGATGAAAACGTACCACCAGTGCCTGCCCGCCGAGGGAGGTATCCACCAGGTGCATCTCCCACAGGGGGCGCTGGTGGTTGAGCGGGGTGGAGGCAAAATCGGCCACCAGCCGCTCCAGCTCCTCCTTGCCGGCCTTGCCTGGCAGGATCACCCGCTTGAGGTGCAGGTCGAGATCAAAATCGGGATCGTCGCGCCAGTAGTACTCTCCCCCCTCCAGGCTGGCTTTTTGGTGAAACCTGGGCTGTACCCGTATGGTGTACTCGAGACTGGCACGCAGTTGGGTCTCGTCCAGCTGACCGTCAAACATCAGCACGCCGACGATCTGCATCAGATTGTTGGGCCTGTCCATCCGCAGCCAGGCGGTATCGACACAGGAGATAAGTTCACAGGGTGACATGGTATTTTCCCTACCGTTTCGCTTATTTGTTCGCGGTCTTCTCATGAAAACAAAATTATCGATGGCAAATACAAAAAAGTGTCGTATATATTGGTGCCAATATGCGTTGATTAATTTCTCTGTCAAGACAGAACGATCCGTCGTACCGTGAACATTTCATCGCAGAACAAATAATCAGCCCGCAGATACCCTCCCGATTAATTGTTGTCCGGAGGATATATACCGTTCGATTAATATACATAAGTGCTAATTCGCAGCTATTGCAGCGAACGTATTACAGGCACCTTGAATTTCCGGTCCGGGTTATCCCTGGCTGGGGCAAGGCAGGCGATGATCGACATACTCGAGGATCTCCTGCTCCAGCACGCTGCGTACCGGCAGCAGCATCAGACCGAGGCGAACCTCCAGTTGCAGGCTGTTGTCAGTCAGACAGAGGAAGCCATTGACCCCGGCGCCGCGAAACTGCAACCGGGTCTCTTCCTCATCTTCCCACGCACAGTCGAGTTCGTACTCTTCGCTCATGTCCTGCGCGATGGCTTCGGCTGCGAGCCGTGCCCCCGCCAATCCCAAGGGATGCTGGCGGTTGACCTTGATGGTCGACAGGCTGCTGCCGACAAGGGGATCGTATAGAAACATGCTAACTCTCTGAGCGGTGACAACATTTATTGATATTAAACACATGAATCAAACAAGTGAAAGTCATTTGCAACATAATTGGGACTCACTTAACAAAGCCGGTTGAGTAAATGCTCCATGCATTTCTCCTCAATTCCTGCTCGCGTTACACTAGCAGGCAAAGGCGTACCTGAGTGGCAGCCCCGCTTCCCTGTCAGGGTTCATGCCACCCGCCAGGCCATTCTATGCAAGTCACCAGAGAGCAGCATATGACCCAAGAGATACATATAGCCGACGACGAGAGCACTCTGGGGAGACTCTATCGCCAGCTCAACCGGGTTGCCTCCCTGCGCGAACAGATGCGTACCCATCCGGAAGATCAACAAGACAGGGACAGCTTGCGCCAGTGGCAGGCGGATCGGCTGGGCCGCACCCATGGCGATCTGCTGCAGAGCAAGCGCTATGGTCCGGCCGCACAGTTCTTCCTGACGGATCTCTATGGCCCGGGGGATTGTGCCCGCCGCGATGCGGACGTGATGCGGGTGATGCCTACCGCCGAGCGATTGCTGCCGGAGTCCGGCCTCAAGGTGCTGGCCCAGGCAATTGAACTCGATGCTCTCTCCGAAGAACTCGACTACCTGATGGTGGTAGCGCTGCGCCGCAGGGGGGCCATCAAGCGGCTGACGGCAGAGGCGTATGCCCTCGCCTATCGGGAGGTGGGCGAACCCGAGCGGCGCGCCCATCAGATAACCCTGGTCACCGAGCTGGGGCTCACCCTGGACAGGCTGGCCCGCAAGCCTTTCCTCGGCACCACCCTCAAGCTGATCTCGGGACCGGCCCATCTGGCGGGGCTCGGCGAGCTCTTCTCGTTTGTCGAGCGCGGCTATCGGGTCTGTCATCAGATGGGGCGGGCCAACGAGTTTCTGGAAACCATCGCCAGTCGGGAAACCGCCATCATGGAAGCGCTGTTTGACGGGGATGCCAGCGTGCTGGCCTGACAGGCGACGCTGGATGCAGCAATAAAAAAGCGGGCCCGTGCGGCCCGCTTCTGTTTTGGTGGGGAAACCCGTGGCTCAGATCACCAGCAGATCCATAAAGGCGTGGACCGGTGTGGCGGCCAGCCGCTTGCCATCTTGACAGAGAGTGAGGATATCGTGTACCTGCTTGGCCGGGAAACGGGTGGCCAGGTTGTGCTGGAATTTTTCCACCAGCAGCGGTATCCCCTCCTCCCGACGGCGACGATGACCGACCGGATATTCGACCTCTACCTTGGCGCTGTGACTGCCATCCTTGAAGAAGACCTGGATGGCATTGGCAATCGACCGCTTGTCCGCCTCCAGATATTCGCGGCTGTAGCGCTTGTCCTCCTGTACCACCATCTTGCTACGCAGCCCATCGATGCGGGGATCGGCGGCTATGCCATCCTCGTAATCCTCGGCAATCAGGCGCCCGAAGATGAGCGGCACGGCCACCATGTACTGCAGGCAGTGATCCCTGTCCGCCGGGTTGTTGAGCGCGCCCACCTTGCTGATGATGCGAATGGCTGACTCATGGGTGGTGAGCTCGATGCGGTCGATCTCGTCGAGCCGCCCTTTCACTTCCCCATGCAGCTTCATGGCGCACTCGACGGCGGTCTGGGCGTGAAACTCGGCGGGATAGGCAATCTTGAACAGCACGTTCTCCATCACATAGCTGCCGTAGCCCTGATGCAGGGCGAACTGGTTGCCCTTGAACAGCACATCGTAGAAGCCCCACTTGGGCGCGCTCAGTACACCGGGATAACCCATCTCGCCGCTCATGGTGATGAGCGCCAGACGCACGGCGCGAGAAGTGGCATCCCCGGCCGCCCAGCTCTTGCGCGAACCTGCGTTCGGCGCGTGGCGGTAGGTACGCAGGCTCTGGCCATCGACCCAGGCTTGGGAGACCGCATCGATCACCTGATCGCGGTTGCCGCCCAGCATGTGGGTCACCACGGCGGTACTGGCGACCTTCACCAGCACCACGTGATCGAGACCGACCCGGTTGAAGGAGTTCTCGAGCGCCAGTACCCCCTGAATCTCATGGGCCTTCACCATGGCCGTCAGCACATCGGCCATGGTCAGCGCTGCCTTGCCCTCGGCCACGCGAGTGCGCGACAGCCAGTCGGCGGTGGCCAGAATGCCGCCCAGATTGTCGGAGGGGTGACCCCATTCGGCGGCAAGCCAGGTGTCGTTGTAATCGAGCCAGCGGATGATGGCGCCGATATCCCAGGCCGCCTTGACCGGATCGAGGCAGAGCTGGGTGCCGGGCACCCGGGCACCATGGGGCACGACTGTACCAGGGACGATGGGGCCCAGATGCTTGGTGCACTCGGGAAAGCGCAGAGCCAGCAGGCCGCAACCCAGGGTATCCATCAGGCAGTAGCGGGCGGTGTCGAGGGCTGCCTGACTGGTGATGGGGTGGTTGCAGACATAATCGGCAATATCGACCAATACCTGATCGGGTTCGGGTCTGTGGTTGACGTCGACGTTGGCGGACATCGTGATTTCCTTATCGTTGTTGTGAATTGAACGACGTGACGAGCGACTGGGCCATCGCCGACATATAACCACACCGACCTGCTTGAGCAGGCACCAAGCCGTGGTGGATGTCGACGATGGCAGGACGCGTCATCTTATCGTTGTTGCAAAGAGACGAAATGACGGGGAGCCGGGCCGACGTAATCGGCGCTCGGGCGAATGATCCGGTTGTGTTCGCGCTGCTCCATCACGTGGGCGCACCAGCCGGTGACCCGCGAGCAGACGAAGATGGGCGTAAACAGCTTGGTCGGGATCCCCATGTAGTGATAGGCGCTGGCATGAAAGAAGTCGGCGTTGGGGAAGAGTGCTTTCTCTTCCCACATCACCTTCTCCGCCTCACAGGAAACGCGATAGAGGCGCGTGTCCCCCACTGCCTCGGCTAGCTTGGCCGACCACGCCTTGATGATGACGTTGCGCGGATCCGAGGTGCGATAGACGGCGTGGCCAAAACCCATGATCTTCTCCTTGGCCGCGAGCTTTGCCAGCAGCTCGCGTCGCGCCTGGGCCTCATCCTGCCAGGGTTCGATCATCGCCATGGCCGCCTCGTTGGCACCACCGTGCAAGGGCCCACGCAGGGTGCCGATGGCGGCGGTGATGCAGGAAAACATGTCGGACAGGGTCGAGGCGCAGACCCGGGCCGCGAAGGTGGAGGCATTGAACTCGTGCTCGGCATAGAGAATGAGGGAGACGTGCATCACCCTGCGCTCCAGCTCGCTTGGCGCCTTTTGGTGCAGCAGCGCCAGGAAGTGGCCGCCGATGCACTCCTCGTCGGTATCGAGCGCGATGCGCACCCCTTCATGACTGAACTTGTACCAATAAATCAATATGCCAGGGAAGGCGGCCAGCAGGCGATCGGCCACTTCATGTTCGTGCTCGAAGCCCTCTTCCGGCTCCAGATCGCCGAGCATGGAGCAGCCGGTGCGCAGTACATCCATGGGGTGGGCGCTGGCGGGGATGCGCTCAAGTACCTCCAGCAGGGCTCCTGGCAAGCTGCGCAGGCGACGTAGCTCGCGCTTGTAGTCCAGCAGTTGCTGTTCGCTCGGCAGCTCGCCCTTGAGCAGCAGATAGGCGACCTCTTCGAACTGGGCACCATCTGCCAGCTCCTTGATGTCATAGCCGCGATAGGTGAGCCCAGTACCGCTCTTGCCCACGGTACAGATGCTGGTTTCCCCCGCGCTCTGACCGCGCAGGCCGGCGCCGCCCAATGGTTTCTGTTGTCCCATAACCTTGCCTCCTAATCCCTGGATGTGAACAGACGATCCAGTGTCTGCTCGTAATGGTGATAGCCGAGAAAGTCATACAAGGCTTCCCGGGTCTGCATGGTGTCCACGACGGCTCTCTGGTGACCATCCTGGCGAATGTGCTGGTAGACGTTGAGCGCGGCCTGATTGGCCGCCCGGCTGGCGCTTAACGGGTAGAGCACCATGTCGACGCCGTGGGCGGCGAGCGCCTCCTTGTCAAACAGCTCTGTCTTGCCGAACTCGGTCATGTTGGCGAGGATGGGCACCCCGGCGGCCTGCTTGAAGCTGTCATACTGACCGAGCTCGGTCACCGCTTCGGCGAAGATCATGTCGGCCCCGGCGGCCACGTAGGCGGCGGCGCGCTCCAGCGCCTGGCCTATCCCCTCCACCGCCAGCGCATCGGTGCGCGCCATGATGACGAACTCCCCGTTCTCACGGGCATCCACCGCCGCCTTGATGCGATCGCACATCTCCTCCTGCGAGACCACCGCCTTGTTGGGCCTGTGGCCACAGCGTTTCTGGGCCACCTGATCTTCCATGTGCACGGCGGCGACACCGGCGCGTTCGAAGGCGCGAATGGTGCGGGCGATATTGAAGGCGCCACCCCAGCCGGTGTCGATGTCGACCAGCAGTGGCACCTTGGTCGCCGCGGTGATCCTTTCGGCGTCGATCAGCACATCGTTGAGGGAGGTCATGCCGAGATCCGGCAGGCCATAGGAGGCATTGGCCACCCCGGCACCGGAGAGGTAGAGGGCCGCAAAGCCGCTACGCTCGGCCATCAGGGCCATGTAGGCATTGATGGTGCCGACAATCTGCAGTGGCCGTTCGTTGGCAAGGGCGGTGCGAAAACGCAGGCCTGCCGAGGGGGTAAGGCTGGACATCATGACTCCTTTCATTTGTCTGGTTCGACTATCTAATATCACGTTTACGTTAACGTCAATCATACTTTCGTGGCAGAACGGTGCCAGACAAGACAGGACGCGGGTTTTAGGGTAAATTTCACCAATTCCTTCAACAGGTTGAATCGTATGTCGGATCCAAATCCCGTGATCGTCTGCCCGGCTTGCGACTTGCTGATCGAACGCAAGTTATTGCCCCTGCGCCGCCACGCTCACTGTCCCCGCTGTCACCAGCATCTGTATGGACGCTACGCCTTTCGCCCCTCCCAGTTGATGGCCCTGACCATCACCGGGTTCCTGCTGCTGCCCTCCGCCTTCTTCGAACCGCTCATCTACCTGCGTCTGGCCGGCGTCAACTCGGATGCGAACCTGCTGAAGGGGATCCTGGTGCTGATGGTCGAGCACGAGTTCTGGGTGGCGGGGCTGGTGTTCTGGTGCGCCGTGCTGGCACCCGTGGGTTTGCTGCTCGGGATCTTTGCGCTGGCCTCCGGCCTTGCCAAACGCTGGCACATACTGGCGCCGACCTTGAAGGCGGTGGAGGTGTTTCGTCACTGGGCCATGCTGGAGGTCTACATCGTCAGCCTGCTGGTCGCCCTGTTCAAGCTGATCGACATCGCCGATGTGCGCCTCGGCGGCGGCCTGCTGAGCCTGGGGATCCTGATGCTGCTCAACATGACGCTGCTGATCCTGTTCGATCCGGCCCCCTACTGGGAGCGCGTGCCACTGGAGGAGCCGGATCATGTCCCAGACCAGCGCTCGTGAGCTGGGGCTGTGCCGCTGCCACACCTGCGGCCTGCTGGTGCGCTATCGGGCAGGCAGCGTCTGCCCCCGTTGTCACAGCCGGTTGCAGGTTCGTATCCCCCACTCCCTGGCCTGGTCCTGGGGCTTGCTGGCGCTGGCCACCTTCATGTTGCTGCCTGCCAACCTGTTGCCCATCACCCACTTCTACAACAAGGGATTATTGCAGTCCGATACCATCTTCAGCGGTATCATGATGCTCTATCGCAGCAAGATGTCGGGGATCGCCACCATAGTGCTGACTGCCAGCATCATAGTGCCGGTGGGCAAGATTTTGGGGCTGGGCTGGATCTGCTGGCAGTTGCAGCGGACCAAGCCGGTGCGCCGCAAGCGCCAACTCATCATGTATCGCATCATCGACTTCATCGGTCGCTGGTCCATGCTGGACTTGTTCGTCATCTCGCTGATGGTGGCCCTGGTTGATCGCGGTGTGTTGCTCAATGTGCGGGCTGGGCCCGGTGCCACGGCGTTTGCCGGTGTGGTGGTGCTGACCATGATGTCGGCCCGCATGCTGGATACCCGCTTGCTATGGGACAAGGCGGCCCGTTGACACCCAATTGGGCATGCATTCCGCTCGTTTGTGGATGATGCACCGAATGGTGAATAACCGCCTGCGCCGTCGCAAGACAAAGCGCGGGTGATGATATGTCTGTATCTGAACTGCTGTTTATTTCAGCCAATTAAGGAGTCGGTATGATCGGGGCTGAACCCGTCATTGAGAAGCGTCGCTGGTTGTCGCCAGTCTGGTTGTTGCCCGTTATTGCCCTCTTGCTGGCGGGTGGTTTTATCTACCAGCAGTTTGCGAGCAGTGGCCAACTTATTCGCATCAACTTTGCCCAAGGCAACGGTATCTTGCCGGGCAAGACCCAGCTGCGCTATCAGGGCGTGGCCATCGGGGTGGTGCAGGAGCTGGAGCTGGCCGAGGACGGGCGCAAAATAGCCGTGCTGGCCAAGATTGACAGTCGCGCCCGGCCGCTGATCCGCAAGGGATCCGACTTCTGGCTGGTGAGCCCCAAGGCGTCGCTCACCGAGATCTCCGGCCTGGATACTCTGGTCTCCGGCAACTACATCAACCTGCAACCCGGTCGGGACAACAACCCGCTGGAAGAGGAGTTTGATGCGCTGGATGGCCCTCCCCCCGGCTATCAGGCACAAGGGCGCATGCTGCACCTGACCGCCGATTCGCTAGGGTCGGTCGGGATCGGCGCCAAGCTCTATTTCCGCGGTATCGAGGTGGGCAGCGTCATCAACACCCGTCTCGGTCAGGACAACCAGAACGTGATCCTGGATCTGGTGATCGAGCCGCGTTTCGAGCACCTCATCAAGGCCGACACCCGCTTCTGGAACATCAGTGGCATCAAGGGCTCCTTCAGTCTGGCCGGGGTCAATGTGGAGGCCGGCAGCCTCACCTCCATCCTCAGCGGCGGCATAGCGTTTGACTCCCCCAAAGCCTCCCCCGAGCCGGAAAAGGGTCAGACCTTTGTCCTCTACAAGGGGTTGGCCGAAGCGGCCCGTGGTGAGCGGATCGACATCCTGGCGGGCGATCTGCCGATCAAGGAGGGAATGCCCATCCTCTATGAAGGGATCGAAATTGGCCGTATTGACCCCATTCGCCTGACCGACAAGGGACGGGTGGTGACGGCGTTGATCAACCCTGAACAGGCATTTCGGATCACTGGCAACAGCCGCCTCGTCTGGGAGTCAGTCTCCCTCGGTGCGGCCGGCCTCAAGCATGCGGATCGCCTGCTGACCGGCCCGGCCATTCGCCTCGACTACGTGGAAGGTGACAGGGTCAGGGCCATGACCTTGAGCAGCAAGGATCAGGTCAGTGGCACCAAGGTTACTCTGCAGGCCGACGATCTGGCGGGGCTCAATGAAGGGGCACCGCTCTGGTACAAGGGGCTGCAGGTCGGCCAGATCAGGCAGTTGACCCTGGATACCAGGGGCAATGCCAGCGTTGCCATGGTGGTCAGCAGCCAGTATCAGCATCTGCTGGCACGGGCCCGTTTCTATCGGGCGGCGCCGCTGCAAATCGATGCCGATCTCAGTGGCATCAAGGTGGAAACCAGTCCGGCCAGCGCCTGGATCGGCGGTGGTATCAAGCTGCTGCAGGCGGCGAGTGGCGAGCGGATCAACCGTCTCTACCCGAGTCAGGAGCTGGCCCTGCTCGGTACCCGGGACGCCAAGCCCCAGCGCTGGTTATTGAAAGCTGAACAGGCCGATGGCATCGGCATCGGCTCCCCCGTACTCTATCTGGGACTGGAGGCTGGCAAGGTCAAGCAGCTGCGCGCCGCCAAGGAAGGGGTCGAGATCGAGCTCGAAATCGATGGCGTCTATGCCCCCCTGCTCTCCCAGCTGCCGCAATTTTGGAAAAAACCGGCGCTGGATACCCGGGTGCGGGTCGATGGTGTGCAGGTGAAGGTGGGTAATCTGGCCACTTTGCTGCGCGGAGCCATCGAGTTCGATCGGCTCGGCACCGGCCGCAGCAGTCATCAGTTGTTTGACAGCAAGGAGCAGGCCAAGGCGAAAGTGCGCAGCCTCTCCCTGGTAGCCGACAGCAACCCGGGTCTGGGTATCGGCAGCCCGATCCGCTATCGCGGGGTCGACATCGGCAAGATTGAGCAGATCGAGCTGGAACCCTCGCTGGGTCAGGTGATCTTCAAGGCCGAGCTGGATGGGCAGTATGCCGAGCGTTTCCTGCAATCCGGCGCCCGCTTCACCCTGGTGCAGGCCAAGTTGGGGCTGGGCGGCGTCGCCCACCTTGACACCCTGATCAAGGGGGCCTTCGTGGAGGCCCTGCCTGGTCAGGGGGCTGGCAAGGATCGCTTCCCCTTGAGTCAGAGTGGCCCGGTTGGTCTGACCTTGACCCTCAAGAGCCCCTCAGTCAATGGCCTGAGCGTCGGCAGCCCCTTGCTGTTTCGCAAACTGGTGGTGGGCAGCGTCACCAAGGTGGCGCTGGCCCGCGATGGCAGCGAGGTGCTGATCGACGTGAATGTCGACAAGGAATATACCCATCTGGTGCGGGCCAACACCCGCTTCTGGAATGTTTCCGGGGTCAAGGCCGACATAGGCCTGACCGGGGGCACCATAGAGGTGGAAACTGTGCAGAGCCTGCTGGCTGGCGGCATTGCCTTCAATACCCCGGAGCGGGAAATGGGCTCGACCGTCAAGGCCGGCCACAGCTACCCGCTGTATGGCAAGGCAGAGAAAGAGTGGCAGGAGTGGAGTCCTCGCATCCAGCCCTGATAGTCTCTCTTGTTCCAAGCCCGGCCCAGCGCCGGGCTTGTTCATTTCCCCCCTTGCTCATTGCCGTTAAGAATATTCCTACCCCTGTGATAAGATATCGCCCCTCTTTTTGGGTCAGCGAGACGGCACAGTGCACGACAATACCTACCTTCCCGATCACTTCTTGCACCATATTGCGGCCATCATGCCAGCGCATCTCACCATGGATTCGTTCGTGGCCAGTTGCCGACGCCCACTGCGCCGCAGCATACGGGTCAACACCCTGAAGATCCCGGTGCCCGCATTTGTCGAACAGATGCAACCGCTGGGCTGGCAGCTCGAGCCCGTGCCCTGGTGCGAAACCGGCTTCTGGTTGAGTCGCAGCGACGAGAGCGTGCCCCTTGGCAATACCGCAGAACACCTGAGTGGCCTCTTCTATATCCAGGAAGCGAGTTCCATGCTGCCGGTGACGGCGCTATTTGCCAGCGCTCAGGTCAAGCGGGATGGCATGCTGCTGGATGCGGCCGCCGCCCCCGGCTCCAAGACCACCCAGATCGCGGCCCTGATGAACAACCAGGGCATGCTGGTCGCCAACGAATATTCCAGCAGCCGGCTCAAGGTGCTCAGCGCCAACATTCAGCGCTGCGGTGTGACCAATGTGGGCATGACCCACTTCGATGCCAAGGTATTTGGCCAGTGGTTGCCGGAGACCTTCGACGCCATACTGCTCGATGCCCCCTGCTCCGGCGAAGGGACGGTACGCAAGGATGAAGATGCCCTGCGCAACTGGAGTATCGAGAGCATCGACGAGATTGCTGCCGTGCAACAAGGGTTGCTGGAGAGCGCCTTTCACGCCCTGAAACCCGGTGGTGTGCTGGTCTACTCTACTTGTACCTTGAGCGAACAGGAGAACCAGGCAGTCTGTCAGTCCCTGCTGGAGAAATTCGGCGATGCCCTGAGTGTTGACTCGCTGGCCGACCTGTTCCCCAATGCGGAGCAGGCCTGTACGCCCGAAGGATACCTGCATGTTTGGCCCCAAATATTTGATAGTGAAGGTTTTTTTGTCGCCAGATTGCGCAAGCATCACTCGGTGCCCAACACCATGTTCAAGCCGGGTAAACTCGGCAAGTTCCCCTTCTTGCCACTGCCGGCCAAAGAGACCGAGCTCATGTTGCGCGAGATCGCAGCCAATTTTGGCGTGGCCCCCCAGGGTCAGCTGTTTGGTCGCAACGACGAGATCTGGCTCTTCCCTCACCTGTTTGAACAGGTGCAGGGCAAGCTGCGTTTCGATCGCATCGGCATCAAGCTGGCGGAGACCTTCAAGAAGGGGTATCGCCTCACCCATGAGTGGGCACTGGCTTATGGCGACAAGGCCACGCTCGGGATTATCGAACTCGACGGCGCCAATGCGCGGGAGTTCATGATGGGGCGGGATGTCTGGCCAGCGCAGGAAGCTGGCTCGGGCGAGGTGATCGTTCGTTATCAGGGTCATACCCTGGGTATGGGGAAGTGGGTTGGCAGCCGGGTCAAGAATGCCCTGCCCCGCGAGTTGGTGCGCGACAACAATCTGTTCGGCGCCTGAGTGCGTGATGACTCGCGTCGGAACGAGTCTTAAAAACCCACACTCGGGTTGAACTTTTGCTCGGATCTTGAAAAGCCTTGAGCCTTGTCTAAGCTTAACGCTATCCGAACACCAGTTAGCGCACGGCTCTGCAAGGAGCCAATTCCCCTATGCCAGGTACAAGGAATTCGTACCTGGCTTTTTTTATGCCCGCACTTTCTGTTTCCTGCCTCTCACTCGAGTGCTTCCGCCATCTCTTGCTCAACCTGGGGTCGGGATGACAGCTCATGTTGATAGAGCAGGTCGATCGCCTGCTCGATGAGCGAGGCCTGACTGTCTTCAAGGTGCAAACCCAACGCCTGTAGCCGCTCGGCGTGACGGTTGCTTATCCAGCACTGCAACCGGCTGTGGGTTTCCTGCTTGCGCTTTACATGTTGGCGTTGCCGCTCGGCATTGTTGTGCGGGGCCGCCTCTTGGGCCTCATTCATGTTTATTTCCTGGCTCATATGACCTTGCAATGTTCTGCTTTAACGTTTGTTATCTCTAACCTGTGACGTATTGTTGTCTGAACAAGAGGACTCTCCCCTCCCATCGGGCACCTTGGCAAAGCGCGATAAATATATCATTAGATCAACAAGATGCAATTTAACATAAAAAATGCAGTGGCGCGGAGTGTCACAACAAGCCATCCAGTGCGTGATCAGAGAACTTGTGGGCATCGTCGAAATACTCCTGCAGGGTACGCATGTCCTTGTGACGGGTCACCTCGATAATCTTGTTCATGGGTTTGCCGGCGGTGACGGCCGAGGTGATGAATCCCCGTCGCAGGCTGTGGCCACTGACATAGAGATCGTCGATGGCCTGGCCGGTGCGCCGCTTGATCATCAGGTTGATGCCTTGCGGACCGAGCGGTTCCGGCGTGAGCTGACCCCAGCGGTTCATGCGACGAAACAGCGCGCCTTCACCGATCCGGCTTTTTTTAAGCCAGATGTGCAGCGCCGAGACGGGGCAATACTGCTTGCCGGGTATAAGCGCTATTTCGGTTTCATGGAGCTGATGCTTGCTCGGCTTGAGGCGAAGCCGGATCCCCTGCCCCACAAAATCGAGGTCGCTGACCTCGATTCTGGCCGCCTCAGAGCGACGCAAGGCGCCACTGAACATCAACAGCAGCAGGGTGTGATCCCGCAAACCGGCCAGGCTGGAGGTGTCGATTTCATCGAGTACCCTGGCCAGTGGTTGCAGGGTCAGCGCCCCCGTCTTGCGCTTGCGGTTATCGCCAAGGCGCACTATGCCGCGCATCATCTCCTTGATTTCGGCATGCTCGGTCGGCATGGGATGAATGCCCTTCTGCTTGAAGGCATAGCGGATCCCGGCCAGTCGTCGCACCAGGGTCGCGGGTTTGCGCGGTTCACCGTTGCGCAGTTCCCCCTTGCCCTCTTCCTTGTCCAGCCAGACCCAGTCCGCCAATATGCCATCGGCCTGATCTGCCAGAAAGTTCATAATGTCGTGATGGGTGGTTTGCAGTGGATCCAGCCCATGCAGCTGGCACCAGAATACGAAGATGCGGGTGTCAGCCTGATAGGCATTGAGGGTTGAATCCGCTTTGGCGCTGCGCAAGAAGCGTCTCGCCCGGTTATTGAGCTGAGGATCGAACACAGTCTGCAATGACTGATGAGCTTGGGGGGAAATGGTCGGATAAGCCACGTAAGTCTATGATTCAATATGAAGTTTAGGAAGATCTTACAGGATCCTTTACATACATCAAGTATCGATAATGAATATTATCGATACTTATAGATACCTTGATTAAACCCTTTGAACCTCGATGATCATCTGCAGCAACATCATCTTTAGTAGGCCGGTTTATCAGCGATATCATTGCGCTGACATTCAATAAAAGTGAGAGATAACAGGTGGCGTAGGCAATGCTGACGAGGGGAAAGTATGCGGATGATTTGAAATAAATAGGCCCCGTTATTCGGGGCCTCGTCTTCTATTTTTTTGCCAACTTGAACAGTTCGAAGAAGTTGCGGCTGGTCGCTTCCGCCAACTCGGCCAGCGGCATCTGGCGAAGGTCGGCAACGAACTGGGCAACATCGCGTACGAAGGCGGGTTCATTCTCCCTCCCCCGATGAGGAACGGGGGCAAGATAGGGAGAGTCCGTTTCGACCAGCAAACGTTCCAGCGGCAGCGCCTTGACCACGGCTTGCAGCGCGGACGCATTCTTGAAGGTCGCTATGCCGGAAATGGAAATATAAAAGCCCATCTCCATCGCGGCCTCGGCCATCTCCAGGGATTCGGTGAAGCAGTGCAACACCCCGCCGACCTGCTCGGCCCCCTCTTCGCGCATGATCTGCAGGGTATCTTGCTGGGCATCACGGGTGTGTATGATCAGCGGCTTGTTCAAGGCGCGAGCGACCCGGATATGTTCGCGGAAGGAGGCTTGCTGTACCTCCTTGTTTTCCGGCGAGTAGAAGTAGTCGAGCCCGGTTTCCCCTATGGCCACCACTCTTTCATCGCTGGCCTGCGTCAGCAACAGCTCGGCATCGACACCGGGTTCCTGATTGAGCGGATGCACGCCACAGGAAGCAAACACCTGGGGATAAGGGGCGATCGCCGCCAGCATGGTCGGGAATTGTGCCTGGGTGACGCTCACACACAGAAAGTATCCCACGTCCTGCTGCGCGGCCTTGGCCAGCACATCGGCCATGTCGGTCTGCTTGCTGCCATAGCTGAGGCGATCGAGGTGGCAATGGGAATCAACGAGTAACATAAAGAACCTTTGCGTCTTGTCAGATTTATAACCAGCGGCTGAGCCAGTTCATCAGATGAATGGTGGGATTGGAGAGCTGGCCAGGTTGGCAGGCGGCCTTGAGCGCCACGAGCTGCTGTTCCGCCTCCAGCAATTTTTCGCTGGAGTTGCCCTCGGCCAACTGCTGGCTGAGAGCCGCCAGATCCGGCATCGCCAACTGATGATGACCACAGCCGGCCTGAGTCTTGAGTGCATCACACAAGAACAGCTGCAACCAGTGCAACCTGACCTGAGTTTCATCCGCCAACTGGCTGCAGACATGGCTGGCCCGGGTCGGGGTCAGTGACAGGGAGACAAAACTCTCCAGCAACTCCCGGCGTTTGCCGTCCTGCTGCTCGTCGATGTAGCGCAGCACCCGCAGCGGGGCCCCCTGACAGATCCGCACCTGGGCCAATGTGGCCTGGTGACCCTGCTCAGCCAGCCAGCGCACCGTCTCCCCTTCCGTCGGCAACTGGCAGACGTGCTTGTGGCACCGACTCAAAATGGTGGGCAACAGACGGGAAACCTGGGAGGCAATCAGCAGCAAGAGACTGTCACCGGCCGGCTCCTCCAGCGTTTTCAGCAAAGCGTTGGCGGCGGACTCCGTCATGCGCTCCGCATCCGGGATGATCACCACCTTGCCCCGGCCGAGCTGGGCCGAGTTCTGCAAACGGGCACAGATCTCGCGAATGGCCTCGACCCCTATGGTCTTGCTGTCAGCAGACAGGGTGCCGAGATCCGGGTGATGACCCTTGTCAAACAGCTGGCAGGAGTGGCACTGGCCGCAGGGTTCCCCCCGATCCGGCTGCTGGCAGAGGTGCAAGCGCGCCAATCGTTCTGCCAGCTGCGCCTTGCCAAGACCGGGATCGCCGAGCAACAACCAGGCGTGGCCCAGCCGACCCGCTTGGGCCGTCTGACTCAGGGCATGCCAGTCGGGGATCAGCCAGGGATACATAGATGCTCATTCGACAAGTAGTGGGCCAAGGCATGCTCGATAGCCGCTTTGACCTGATCCGGGGTTTGCGCCGCATCGATCACCCGGATGGAATCATCCTTGGCTGCCAGCTCGAGATAACGCGATCGGGTACGCTCGAAGAAGCTGAGTTGCTCCAGTTCGATCCTGTCCAGCTCGCCGCGATGGCGGGCACGCTGCAAACCAAGGGCAGGATCGATATCGAGATAGAGGGTGAGATCCGGCTTGAACTCACCGAGCACCGCCTGCTTGATGGCGCCGATGAGCCCCGCATCGATGCCACGTCCGCCACCCTGATAGGCCTGGGAGGAGAGATCGTGACGATCCCCCACCACCCAGCGACCCTCAGCCAGTGCCGGTTTGATCCGGGTCTCGACCAGCTGCACCCGGGAGGCATACATCAGCAGCAACTCGGCCTCTATGGTGAGGCGCTCGTCGTGCACCTCTTTGACGATGGCGCGCATCCGCTCGGCCAGCGGGGTTCCCCCGGGCTCACGGGTGCATTCGATCTGGTCTATGCCGTGGCGTTGCAGATAATCGGTGACATAACGCACCGCGGAGCTCTTCCCTGCCCCTTCCAGTCCTTCAATCACAATAAATTTAGACATTAGGGCTTCTTCAATATGTATTCGCGAACCGCCCGATTGTGTTCATCGAGGGTCTTGGAGAAATAGTGGGCACCGCCCCCCTTGGCGACAAAATAGAGATAATCGGTCGCCTTGGGGTTGAGCGCCGCTTCGATGGAGGCCTTGCCCGGCATGGCGATGGGCGTGGGCGGCAAGCCGTCGATCACATAGGTATTGTACGGATTCACGTCCGTCAGATCGCTGCGGCGGATATTGCCATCGTAGCGATCCTTGACCCCGTAGATGACGGTGGGGTCTGTCTGCAGCTTCATGCCAAGGCGCAGGCGGTTGACGAACACGGAAGCAATTTGCGCCCGCTCCTCTGGCTGCCCCGTCTCTTTTTCAATGATGGAGGCCATGATCAGCGCCTCATAAGGGGTCTTGTAGGGCAGATTGGCCTGGCGTTTGTCCCAACTCTCTTGCAGGAAAGCTTTCATGTCCTGATAGGCTCGACGCAGGATCGAGATATCACTGGCATGAGTGGTATAGGCGTAGGTTTCCGGCAGAAACCAGCCCTCCAGCTTGCCATTGTCGATGCCGAGCTCCTGTGCCAGGTCGGCTTCAGATTGCTCCACGGTCAGCCGCTCCAGATAGGGCGCGCCGGAGAGCTGCTTCAGCCAATCCTCAAAACGGGACCCCTCGACGAAAGTGAGGCTGAAGTGAAACTCCTTGCCGGAGGCGAACAGGGAGAGGGTCTCCTTGAGCGGCGCCCCTTCCTTGATCTCGTAGGTACCAGACTTGATGGCAACCAGCTCGGGATGGCCTCGCAACCAGAGTCGCACCGCCCAGGGGCTGGTTTCTCCCTCCCCCAGTTCGGCGATCAAACGCGCCGCGTGGGCTCCCTTCTCGACGGTAAAGAGACGCGTCGGCCCCTTGTTGGTGAGCGTCTCCACCTGCTGCCATTTGTAATGTACATAGCCCCCGGCCACGGCCACGGCGACTGTCAGTGCCGCGCCCGCGAGCAGGGTGTAAAGCCGATTAAACTTCAATGACCAAACGCTCCTGTAAACGGCGGATCAATACCGGGCTGGGATACTGGGTATCCCCGATGCCGCTCACCGGCACTATGCCCATCAGGGTATTGGTCAGCCATACCTCTTCGGCCTGCCACAGTGACTCCAGCGGAGCCTCCACGACACGCAGTTCAATACTCATCTGTTTTAGCATCCCCATCACATGGCGCCGCATGATGCCATCAATACCGCAGTGAGAAAGATCCGGTGTAAACACCGTCTTGCCACGGCGCCAAAACAGATTGGCACTGACACCTTCTACCAGAAATCCCCGACTGTTCAAGACTATACCTTCGACTCCCGAACGCGCCGCAAGTTCGCTTTTCAGCAACACCTGCTCCAGCCGGTTCAGTGTCTTGAGTCCGGCCAGCATGGGAGCGTCACCGAGCCTTTGCTGGCAAACCAGCAGTGGAATGCCGTTTTGCTGCCAGCCATGATAATGACTCGGGTAATCGGCAAGGGAGACGATCCGGGTCGGCGTCTGGCAGCCGCTGCCATCATAACCCCGGCCACCCGTGCCACGGGTCAGCATCACCTTGGCGACAGCTTGCGTCTGGCCGGCGGCAAGCTGCGCCACCTCGCGGCTCAGGGTTGACCAGTCCATCTCGGCAAATCCGAGTCTGGCACTGGCCTGCTGCAGACGTGCCAGATGAGCCGGCCACCAGATAATCTGACCGTTTCTGACCAGCATGGTGGTGAAATGACCGTCCCCATAGGCCAGCCCACGATCCCTGGCGGATACAGCATCTGTCTGCATTCCATTGACAAGCAAAAGGATCCCTCCGATAAAAAAAGCCCGATACTGACGTATCGGGCCCATATTGTCCGCCCTGAGGCGAATTATACGCGTTTGAAGATCAGTGAGCCATTGGTGCCACCAAAACCGAAGGAATTGGAGAGGGCATACTCGAAGTGGCCGGCCTTGGCCACGTGAGGCACCAGATCCAGATCACACTCTTCATCCGGGTTATCCAGATTGATGGTGGGCGGTGCCACCTGATCGCGCAGCGCCAGCACTGTGATGATGGCTTCGATCGCGCCTGCCGCACCCAGCAGATGGCCGGTCATGGACTTGGTGGAGCTGATCATCAGGGCGCTGGCATGTTCGCCAAACACCTGCTTCATGCCGCGCAGCTCGGCCACATCCCCCAGCGGGGTGGAGGTGCCGTGAGCATTGATATAACCAATCTGCTCGGGGGCAATGCCGGCATCCTTGATGGCGTTCTTCATGGCGCGCGCGCCGCCGTTGCCGTCAGCGGGCGGTGCCGTCATGTGGTAGGCGTCGCCACTCATGCCAAAGCCAACCAGCTCGGCATAGATCTTGGCGCCGCGGGCCCTGGCGTGTTCGTACTCTTCCAGTACCAGCACACCGGCGCCGTCCCCCAGCACGAAACCGTCGCGATCCTTGTCCCACGGACGGCTTGCCTTTTGCGGCTCGTCGTTGCGGGTAGAGAGCGCCTTGGCCGCCGCGAAACCGCCCATCCCCATCGGGGTGGAGGCTTTCTCGGTACCACCGGCCACCATCACGTCCGCATCACCGTAGGCGATCATGCGGCTGGCCGTGCCGATGGCATGGGTACCCGTGGTACAGGCGGTGGTCACGGCTATGTTGGGGCCTTGCAGTCCCTTCATGATGGAGAGATGACCGGACACCATATTGATGATGGTGGACGGTACGAAGAAGGGGCTCAGCTTGCGCGGGCCACCGTTGATCAGGCTGCTGTGGTTCTGTTCGATCAGACCCAGACCGCCGATGCCGGAACCGATGGCTACGCCAACCCGTTCTGCGTTCTCTTCGTTGATTACCAGACCCGAGTCATCCAGTGCCTGGATCCCCGCTGCCACGCCATACTGGATGAAGAGATCCATCTTGCGGGCTTCTTTGCGGTTGATACCGTACTGTTCGGGATCAAACTCTTTGACCTGGCCTGCGAAACGGGTCGCAAACTCGCTGGCATCAAAGTGTTCGATGGGAGAAATGCCGCTCTGCCCGTTGAGCAGGGCTTGCCAGCTGGATTCGGCAGTGTTGCCCACCGGGGAAAGCATCCCCAGGCCGGTCACTACGACTCTGCGTTTTGACACTGAGCTAGTCTCCGAGAGCTATTTTGAAAGGGGTAAACATAAAAGAAGCGGCCCTTGGGCCGCTTCTTTCAGAACAGGAACTTATTCCTGATTAGCGGTGATGTAATCGATAGCCGCTTGAACAGTGGTGATCTTCTCGGCTTCTTCATCAGGAATTTCGGTATCGAATTCTTCTTCCAGCGCCATTACCAGTTCAACGGTATCCAAAGAGTCAGCGCCCAGGTCGTCGACGAAGGAGGCAGAGTTTTTAACGTCTTCCTCTTTAACACCCAGTTGTTCGATGATGATTTTCTTTACGCGTTCTTCGATGTTGCTCATGACCTGAATTTTCCTTTAAAAATACGCTATTGCGTCTGGTTGGGGTAGTTTATTCAATTGACGTGAGTTTGCAAGTAGCTTGCCGCTGGTCAAACCACGAAATTCGCCAAACTTCGGCGTACTATCGCAAATTTGAACAGATCTCACGACAAATTGATTACACCATGTACATCCCGCCATTAACATGCAGGGTTTCGCCAGTGATATAGGCGGCGTCATCAGACGCCAAGAATACCACAGCTGCGGCAATTTCTTTTGGATCGCCCAAACGGGCAGCAGGCACCTGATTCATGATGCCAGCACGTTGATCGTCATTCAGGGCACGGGTCATGTCGGTCTCGATGAAACCGGGCGCAACCGCATTCACTGTGATACCACGGGATGCCACTTCCCGTGCCAACGATTTGGTAAAGCCAACCAGACCCGCCTTGGCGGCAGCATAGTTGACCTGGCCAGCATTGCCCATGGTACCGACCACTGAGCCGATGCTGATGATCCGGCCATGACGCTTCTTCATCATGGCGCGCAATACTGGCTTGCTCAGACGATACAGAGAGGTGAGATTGGTGTCGATGATTTCATTCCACTCATCATCTTTCATGCGCATCAACAGGTTGTCGCGGGTGATGCCGGCATTGTTGATCAGAATGTCGATCTCGCCAAAGCGCGCCTTGATGGCCGCAAAAACAGTTTCGATGGATTCCGGACTGGTCACGTTCAGTGCCATGCCGCATCCCTGCTCGCCCAGATAGGCGCTGATCGCCGCTGCGCCGCTCTCGCTGGTCGCAGTGCCGACGACTTTTGCGCCACGGGCCGCAAATGTTTCGGCAATCGCCCGGCCGATGCCACGACTGGCACCGGTCACCAACACAACCTTATCGGTAAAACTCATGATCTGCTCCTGTTTACTTGGACTGGGCCAGCGCCAGCTCGAAAGAGGCGGCATCGTTGGCGTGAATGCCTTCCACGCGCTTGTCGATGCGCTTGGCCAGCCCGGTCAATACCTTGCCCGGCCCCATCTCGATCTCGAGGGTGACACCTTCATTGGCCATCCGCTCCACCGTCTCGGACCAACGGACCGGACTGAACAGCTGACGCACCAAGGCCTGCTTGATGGCGGCCGGATCCTGTTCACAGGACACGTCGACATTATTGATGACTGCGATGGTTGGAACCTTGATCTCGATCCCGTCCAGCGCAGCCGCCAGTTTTTCTGCCGCCGGTTTCATCAGGGCACAGTGGGAGGGTACGGAGACTGGCAACGGCAGCGCACGCTTGGCGCCAGACTCTTTCATCAAGACGTTGGCGCGCTCAACCGCTTCCTTGTGACCGGCGATCACCACCTGACCCGGGGAGTTGAAGTTGACCGGGGACACGACCTGACCTTGCGCCGCTTTTTCACAGTTGGCGGCAATGGCCTCGTTGTCCAGACCTATGATGGCGGCCATGGCGCCAGTCCCTTCCGGTACAGCTTCCTGCATGGCCAGACCACGCAATTCAACCAGTTTGACGGCATCAGTAAAGGCCAAGGCACCGCTACACACCAGGGCGGAGTATTCCCCCAGACTGTGACCGGCCATGACGGCGGGAGTTGCCCCCCCCTGCTGTTGCCACAGACGCCAGAGAGCGACGGAGGCGGTCAGCAGCGCCGGCTGGGTACGCCAGGTCTTGTTCAGATCTTCAAGCGGACCATCCATCACCAGGGCAAACAGGTCATAACCCAGCACCTGGCTCGCCTCGGCGAAGGTTTCCTTGATCACGGCGTGCTGCTCGGCCAGCTCGGCCAGCATGCCGACGGTTTGGGAGCCTTGTCCCGGGAAGGCAATGGCAAATTGGGTCATCATTGATTCCTTTAAGGTAAGACGAAAACGAAATCGGTCGCGGAATGGTGCAGGACCCCATCCCGCTGGAGATCAGAGGCGAACCAGCGCCGAGCCCCAGGCAAAACCACCGCCGAAGGCCTCCAGCAGCACCAGTTGGCCCGGTTTGATCCGGCCGTCGCGCACCCCTTCATCGAAGGCGATGGGCACGGAGGCGGCAGAGGTGTTGCCGTGCTTGTCGAGAGTCAGCACCACCTTGTCGAGGCTCATGCCGAGCTTCTTGGCGGTCGCGCTGATGATGCGGAAGTTGGCCTGGTGCGGCACCAGCCAGTCGAGCTCGCTCGGCTCGACACCAGCCGCGGCCAGGGTTTCGGTCACCAGCTCGCTCAGGCGAGTTACCGCCACTTTGAACACATCGTTGCCTTTCATATACATGTAGGCTTCGAGCTCGGCACCCGGCATGCCACGACGAGGGTGTGGCAGCTTGAGCAGATCACCATAACGGCCATCGGCATGGAGGTGGGTCGACAGTATCCCTGGCGTTTCGCTGGCCCCGATCACCACGGCGCCGGCACCATCCCCGAAAATGATGATGGTGCCGCGATCTTGCGGATCGCACATGCGGGACAGCACATCGGCACCGACGACCAGCACATGGCGGGCGGCGCCGGATTTGACGAACTGATCGGCGATGGAGAGCGCATAGGTGAAACCGGCGCAGGCGGCGGCCACATCAAATGCGGGGATGCCGGGCACGCCGAGCAGACCCTGCAGCTCACAGGCGGCGGCCGGAAAGGCGTTCTCGGCGCTGGTGGTGGCCAGCACTATCATGTCGAGATCGGCTGCGGTCAGACCCGCAGCATCCAGGGCGCGCAAGGCGGCCTGGTGAGACAAGGTGGCGACGGTTTCGTCGGCACCGGCAATACGGCGTTCACGGATCCCGGTACGTTCCACGATCCACTCATCACTGGTTTCAACCATTTGCTCGAGATCGGCGTTGGTACGCACTGAACTCGGCAGATAACTGCCAGTACCCAGAATTTTGCTATGCATAGAGTTCTTATAGATCCCTGTCGGAAAAGACAGATTCAAGGCGATCTGCTATTTGCAATGGAAGTTGATGCTTGGCCTCTTGTGCGGCCAGCAGGATCGCATTACACAGAGCGCGCCGTTCGGCCCGCCCATGGCTTTTTACCACAATGCCGCGCAATCCTAACAGACTTGCGCCGTTATACTGGTCGGGGTTCAGGTAAGAAAAACGTCGTTTGAACATAAATCCGGCGATACGACCAAGAAAACTGCGTTTCTTGCGGGGATATCCGGCCAGCTGGGCCATCATCCGTACCACACCTTCCGCCGTCTTGAGGGCGACATTGCCGACAAAACCGTCGCAGACAATCACATCGCACTCGCCGCTGAAGATGCGATCCCCCTCGACGAAGCCGACGAAATTGAGCGCACGGCACTGACTCAGCAGCTCGGCGCTGTGACGCACCAGATCGTTGCCCTTGATCTCCTCCTCCCCCACGTTGAGCAAGGCGACCCGGGGAAAGGCGATGCCTTCCACCTTCTCGGCCACCACTGAGCCCATCACCGCAAACTGCAGCAGGGTGTCGGCATCGCAGCTCACGTTCGCCCCCAGATCCAGCATCACGGTACGCTTGCCGCTCAAGGTCGGCAGCGCCTTGATGAGCGCGGGTCTGTCGACGCCGGGCAGGGATTTGAGCACGCACTTGGCCATGGCCATCAGGGCACCGGTATTGCCGGCACTGACGCAGGCATCGGCCTCACCGGCTTTCACCAGATTGAGCACAACCCGCATGGAGGAGTCTTTCAGGGTACGCAGCGCCACGATCGGCTTGTCGCCCATGCCAACCACCTGGGATGCATGTACGAAACGAACGCGAGGATGAGTCAGCAAGCCATGTTGCTGCAACAAGGAGGTAGTCTGGTGTTGATCACCGACCAGGATCAGTTTTAGCTGGGGCAAAAGAGACAGTGCCTGCACGGCGGCAGGCACTGTTTCCGAGGGGCCAATATCTCCCCCCATTATGTCTAGCGCGACAGTTTGCGTAGACAAAGGCAATCCTTAAGCGATTACCTTTTTACCGCGGTAGAAACCATCGGCAGTCACGTGGTGACGACGATGAATTTCACCACTGGTCTGATCAACAGTCAGAGCTGCACTGGTCAGCGCATCGTGTGAACGACGCATGCCACGCTTGGCACGGGTTTTACGGTTCTGTTGTACGGCCATTGTAGGCTAACTCCTAGATTCACTTACGTTTAAGCTCTTCAAGAACTGCAAAGGGATTCGGCCGCTCATCAGCAGGTTCGATATCACCCCAAGTCATCTCCATGTTACCGCGCGGGCAAGCATCCATCGGATGCATCGCCACCTGAGGCAACGAGAGAATGAGTTCATCCTCCAGGATTTGATGAAGATCTATCTCGCCGTTTTCGTCCAACTCAATGGGCTCATAAGCTTCCGGCAGTTCTTCCTCGTTTGTTTTTTCAAACAGCGGAGTGTAGATAAAATCAGCTTCACAAAGGTATTCGAATGTATCTCCACAACGCTGGCAAACCAGGTCAACCTTGGCATGGGCAGTGCCTTTCATAACGGTCAACTTCTGGACATCTTTGCCAAAGTGCAGTGATACATCTACATCACTCTGCAAGCCTGCGGTTGATGCTTCCAGCCTGGGCATCTGCGACTTTTCCACTATCCCGACATAGTCGAGCAGCTTCAAGGCATTACGGACTGGATCAACCTTAACGGGCAACTTCACCTTTTGCATAGGGCGCGAATATTATAGGTCCAACAACTGATAGTCAAAGGAAAAAGTCCTTACCGCCGATGATTTTAACCATACAAGTCCCTGAGATGCCGGGACTTGTTCTCATCGGTAGCTGATTATGCCACAAACGGCAGGATCCAACACTGGATCCTGTATGAATTCAGTAGAGATAAGGCCTGCAGCCTCATTTTCACCCACAACGCGACCACGCCTCCCCCTCATTGACCCCCATTTCCTCTTCTGTTTTGCCCCAAAAATGCCCCAAATTTGCCCCAAGACATTCGCCTTAATTCGACCTTTTGACACATTATTCCCAGAAGCGCCTGTTTTTGTTTACAGCCTGATAAACAAAATCATTACGACGGGACAACATTGCATCAATGCGCTGGCGCTTCTCTTCCGCATCCATGGTGCGGTCGCGCTGGATCAGCTCTATCTTGTTCCGTATCACGCGGATCTGCTGCTGGGTGCCACTCAAGCTACGGCGAGACTTCAAGATCCCCCCCTGCTCTTCCAGCAACTCATTGACCTTATCACTCAGCCCTTCGCTGCGGTATTGGTCCACCGTGCGTTTGAGCTGGTTCACCTCGTTCAGCATCCGGTAAAACTCTTCCATATGCTGGGTGGACTTGGCCGGCCCGGTACCGCGATATACGGCTTTCACCAGAGGGATCTCATCGGCACGCCAGCTTGCTGACTCGCCTGGACGGGCAGCCCGGATCAAGCCGTCGGCCGCAGCCATCACATAACTGCCCATGGTGCCGGTGTAGCCAATCACCAGGTGCTCCAACTGCTTGGGAGAAAAGCCTGACAACTTGCCCAGTTCGCGCATCAACAAGCTGGTCTGCTCGTTGTAACGTGCGTCTGCCCGCACACTTAACTCTTGGACATTCTCGATAGGCCCTCCACGGAAGGAGTCGTAGTTGAAGTACGACTCCGCCACCGGTTTGAAGAGCTGGGGGATGGGGTTCAGGGCGAATGTCTCGCCAAGGGCTCGCGCAACAGCTTTCCCAAACTGAGCACCCGAGTCTTGACCACCCATGGCGCGCACCATCCGCTCCGGGATGGTACCGAATAGCACTCCGATCTCGAAGGGCTTGGGAATACGCCAGTGCTGTTCACCAAGGAAGAAGTGCCAGTTGGTATCTTTGTCCCAATCTGGCAACTCCTCATAGCGCTCCTCATCCCAGTTCCATGCCAGCAAGGCCAGACTGGCAGCGGTGATCATGCCCGCCCGCTTGGCGATTTCACGCGGGTTGTCGCGTAGTTCCCGGGTCAGCTTGCCCAGTCCCTGCACCCGTGCGTTGAAGAAAGGCAGAACCTGTACCAATGCCTGCATGGTGCGGGACGCCCCCAACATGGAAAAGTCCATCAAGTCCTTCGATTCGAACGCGGCTTGAGCGTGACTCTTGCCTGCCTTGATCGCGGCATCATAGACCGCCTCGCGGTTGGCATTCTCAAGCGCTTCACCAAGCCTGTTGTACTTCTCCCAGACGTTGGCAATGACCCCCTTTGCATGGGCGGTATTACGGATGATGGACTTCTCATAGCGCGCTATCTGCTCTGGCGTCATGCCCTTACGACGCAGTGACTTGCGTACTGTATCGGCCATCGCCCCCGGGTCGTTGCCATTGACATACCCTCCCAGAAAGCTGCCACCACTGAACATCACATCGATGGTACTGCCATCCATCGCCAGGGTCTCCTTTACCCCCTTGATGGAGTCAAGCAGCAGCTTGAAGCCGTCCTTGCTGATCACCCAGCTGGAAAGGGAATCGCGCAAGAAGTTGCGCAGCATAAACTCAGGCGAGGCGGTGACGCTTGCCGTCAGCAGACGCTTGGCCTTGGCGGCCAGGTTAACCATGGCGCCAAACGGCTGGCGATCGAAGAAGGTCATGGCGCGATAAAGGTCTGGATCCTCGACCCGGATCATATAGTCCTCCCCATCAATCTTGACGGTGATAAGGTCTTTCCCACCCTTGAGGGCACGCCAGTCCATCATGTTGGGCTTGGCCACTACCTCGATAAGGCTGGTATCAGCCAAGTTCCAGACCGTCTTTTGCGCCGCCATATTCTTCATCGACGCATCGATCAACTTGGCGGTCGAGGTGAAAATGTTCTCCAGCAGATCGTTGGTATTGGCTTCACCGCCCTTGAGCTTCTTGATACCGGCGCTCTGATTGGCAATCCCCTTCGACTTGAATGGTGCCAGCACATCGCCATCCTCCGACTCACGGAAAAAGGGGATGTACCACTCGCTTTCGAACTCGGCCCTCGCCTCTTTAGTGAAGAGGCCCGCCTCTTGTGCCAAATCCAGAGTGGCGGCATTGAGCCGGTTCCAGCGCGCCTTGGCGTCAATGAATGCCTTCTCTTTGCCCTTGCTCAGCCCCTTGAGGGCAGCAATGTCCTTCTCGCTCAGCAGGTTCTCACGTCCCTGCCCCATCAGGATTTCAGCCCGGTGCCCTGCCATCCAGCCCAGCCAGTTGTGCAGGTCTTTTCCAAGGTCAGAAAAAATGCCCAACAGGGCATCATTTTCACCAGTACCAGCCTTTCGCTGGATCACCCCGTCTTTCCACTCTGGCAGCCCGTAGAGCATCGTCGCTTGCATGGTGGAGGCTGCGCCAGTGGCCATGCGCGCGGCCACATATCCAGAGTCGGCAGCCTCGGTGATACCAGCGGCTTCTTCCGCATATTTGATGGGGGCCAGGGCGTCTAGCACCTCAGTGTTGGTCTTCTTGATGACGCGATCTATCCATGAACTGACCACGCCGCGGTCTACCTGGCGTAGCTTGTTCAGGTTGGTTTTGGTCTTACCTATGATGTCGGGCTTGGGGCCCAGATTGAGCTTTTCCATCGCCTTGTCGGCGACGGTACTGGTCTGGCTGAATTTCAGACCATCAGGCGGGAGAGATCCATCGTCTCGAGGGCTTTCATGTTCGCTTCGTGTCGACGCTTTTTGTCCTGCCGCAGTGACTCGATCTCGGACTTTGTCAGCATCCTGGGCACGAAGGAGGTAACGGGCTTCTGACTCGGTGAGAGAGTCGAAGCCATAGCCGAATCGGTTTTGCCACCACGCTTCAAGGCCTGTGCCGTCATACTGGTCTCGCAGTCGCTCAAGAGTTGAGCTATCTATGGCAATTTTGGCGGAATACTGCTTGCCGGTCAATGCCGTCGCCGCCAGCACCTCTCCGCCCCGGTGCTCGATATACCCCTTGAGGTTGGCCAGGGTGCCGCCCTGGGTCAGGGTGTCATCCATGATGAGATAGGGTTTGTCGGTCCTGACCGGACCATCAAAGTTCGGCTGATTGGCCAGCCGGCCAAAACCATCCTGCGCGGTACGTCCCACCTTTGCCGCCTGCACAACGTCCACATCTACATCGATACCTAGCACGCTACCCAGCACATCAGCCATTGCTTGAGGGATCGCGTTGCGACTCACTGCCTCCTCGGCATGCACTCCGAGGGCGATGGCCGAACGATCGCCGATTAACCCTTTGAGTTGCTTGATGGCATCGGGAGAAAGCACATCATGGACCAACCGCCGGGCAGCAGCATCATCGCCCCCCTTGGCGGCCTTGTAATCAGGATGGCTGGTCGCATCGGCAAGCCGGCCGTGCAATATGACTTCAGGGAAGCCCGCTTTCCAAGGCGTGCGTTCAGCATTGAACCATAACCGACCACCATCAGCCCCCATGCGATCTTGGCCAGGGTGCCTCAGCTTCTTACCCAGCCCCTCCACCAAGGTACGCGTTTCGGCTGCAGTGATACCATCCGCCACAACACCGACAGCACGCAGAGCACGGATGACCCAGGCCACCACCTGGTCCCAGCCACGGCGCCAGGCGGTGGGCTCCAGTTCAGCCAGATGGGCGACCACCTCTTCTGCCTGGGTACCGATGTCCTCATCCGCGTAATGTGTGTTCACCCAATCCCAGACTGCCTTCATGCTGGGGGATTGCCGTGATTGAACAAGGCGGCTTATCAACCGGGTGTATTCACCTATCCCCAATACGTTGGCCAAGCCATAGTGGGCAAGCACCTCATGGCGCAAGATCTCACGCATCCGTTTCGGTGTGGAAATGGTGTCGGCGGCGATGTGCAGGGTATCAGTGTCATCATCGAAGGCTGCTCGGCGGAGCAGTCCTTCCCGGGTATCCAGGCCCAGTGCCTTTTCAAGTTCAGTCTGGGTGGCATGGACTTGCACCTGGATCCGGGCCGCCCCCCGGTATTGCTTGAACCAGAGCTTGGTCACCAACTCGACTTCTTTCTTGGTCAGGTGCTTGGCAGGCCGCGCGCCTTGCGCCATTCCCTGTTTGGAGAAGAGGATCCTGCGATCGCCCTCTTCACGCTCTTCAATGGTGTCGAAGAACTGATCGAACCCAGAACGGATTGCCGGAATTTCCCCAGCCGTGGGATAGGGATAACTTCCATCCAGGCGAATTCCCAACGATGCCTCTGCATCCCAGGCGGCTTCACTGACAATGTTGGCCAGGTAGTCATTGCTGGCCCCCTGGTCTTGCAGTTTGGCAATCAGGTACGACTCGAACGCCCGCGCGCTCAACTCCCGATCGGTGGTCCAGTACGCTTTGCTACGTTTGTCATCCAGCTTGCGCGACCGTTCCTTGAGTGCGGTTTGCTTGATGGCTCGGTTGACGGCACCGAATGCCTCTATCATCTCTTTACGCACGGCGCCACGATGGATAAACGGGCTTGCGCGAGCCGCCAGTGAGACATCCTGAGCCTCGGTCATCATCCCGCTTGGGTCTTTTCGCATCCTGGCGAAGTAGCTATCCAGGGCATGCCACCACTCATGGCCCAATGACCCTGCACCATTCATTTTGGTAAGGTTGATCACCACCTTGCCGGGCTCGTAATGTGCTGCCGCCGGGTTAATCCCGCCGGCTCCCCTGGCGCCAAAGGCCAAGCCCAGTTCACCATTGAGTGACAGTGCCTTGGGAGATATCTCGAGCACCGCCGCCATATCCATCAGCGCATCATAAGCATCATTCAGGTCGCGTTGACGGCGCCCCTGCGCCACCCAGTTACCAAACTCCACGCCTCGAAAGCCAAAAGCCTGGCCAAACAGCTCAGGCGAGACATCGGCCCCGCCTCGCATGTCCTCGCCCACTCGGGGTTGGTTGATATCACGGCGTTCATGCGGGATCTTCTTGGCCATGTCCAGCTTGCTGACCAGCTCGTCATAGTGTTCATCCCGGTACTTCCTGGCATCGCTGGCACGCTCAAATTCGGCTGTCAGATCCAGATAGTTGCGGCCGACTTTCTTACCGACGATCCAACCTTGGCCATGACGGCGACTGTAGATGGAGAACGAGATTGCTTTGGGTTTACTGTTCGCTTGCGTCAGCTGGTCGTAACGACGTTTGAATTCAGCAATCACCTCGGCTTTGCTCGATCCGGATACGATATTGCGTGGCCAGCCGCCAAAGGCGCCCGACTTGCCCTCCCTGCTGATGGTCCAGATCCCCTTGGGTGGATTGTATTTCACCCCCTCGTACAGGCTGTAACTGCCCAAGCTGAGCTCGAGATCAGAGAGGCTTCGTTGGTGACCGACCGCCAGGTACAGCTCTGCTCTGCTATGAATGGCATGGGCACTACGCAGGTTGACGCTCGATATCACGCGGTTTGCCGCATCGGCATCAATGGCGCCATCCATCAAGCCAAGAGACATATCGCGCAACGACTTAACAGCCTGCGCCCAGTTGCCGACCTTGTAACTGACACGAGGCTTGGCTGGAATGGCATCACGAGCGGCCCTGGCAATGGCAACCGCATGGCGATCAACCCCAGACTCAATCAGCCTGTCGTAGTCCGGTGCGGGCCATGACTTGGATAAGGGCAATGTCTTGATCTGCTCTGCGTTCACCCCTTCGATGGTGTCGCGATACGCTGCCCAGGTATCCTTGCGTGCCCCGCCAATTTTCTCGCCAAAATCGGTTATCTTTTTCTGTGGCTCTGTTTTATCTGCCACCACCGGTTTGGTGGTATCCCCCTCCTTCATCCAGCGCTTAAACTCTGCTACTGGCATGGCCTTGATGGACCCCAGCCCCTGCCATCCCGTCTCGTAGTTAGCCAGGTAACCGACTCTGGCGGCCTGTTCATCAACAAAGCCCATCATCACCTTGTGTTCGTCAAACTTGCCTGTCTTTGGATCAACTTGGTCCACCACATAGACAGTGGCGCTATCAGGCTGATCACCAATGAACACATCAAGCTGATCACCATCAGCCCCCTCGGTGCGTTTGATGTAGCCATAGTCGTGCGCCATGGTCGATTGCCAGGCCCTGCCATCCCGATCCACACCTGAACGGACAGACCCCTTCGGGTTTTCCAACGTGATGTCGACACCTTGCAGTTTGAGGTGGCCCTTCTTGTAATTGCCAGCTTCCTTCTGCGCATCGGTGGGCGCTGGCGCCACCTCTTCGCGTGCGGCCTCAATCTGCTGCTTCGGCTCGCGGGCTGTTGCGGGGAACAACTCTCTTACCTTGGCGACCGATGACTTGGCCACGACCAGCCCCCCTTTGCCGGGGATCACCTTCACGCCAGCCTCCTTGGCCCAGCGCTTGATCAACGGCAGATCACCTTTCAGAGTGATGGTGCCATCAGGGTTGTCAATGGCCTCAGCCCATGGTGCGGGTGCAGATGTGGCAGTCCCAGAAACAACAACCCCGGCATCAGTGGCCGGGGCTGTCGTCAGTGTCGGATCATCACTCGGTGGTCCGTCTGGTGCAGGTAGAGCAGGAGTGAGGTCTGCTGTATCTCCGGATCCAGTTCGTCTGGCGTGTTCGGCAGTGGCTGGCTCAATACCCGCTGCAGTTGATGGGCTTGCTCCAGGCTGATCACCTTGTCGCTCACTGCTGATTGCAGGTACTTGGGTAACAGGCTCATTGCTCACCTCCGTTTGTGGCTGGCCGGTAACTGCATCGCCCAGTTGCGCGGCCTTTGCTTGCTCCACCTCGGCAATTTTGGCGACCCCGAAACCGCCACCATTGAGCGGTACAGGGATTTCTTTGCCTTTGTGGCTGGCAAGTTGGGCTTCTTTCTCGCTGGCAAACGGCTTGCCTTTGCGGGTAATGCGTAAGGATTTGAGCGGGCCAAACACCGACTCTGTCTCACTTCCAGCTTGCGAAATCGCTTGATCACGGACCTGCGCAGCAGCCTCTGCAGCATACTGCGACTCAGTGCCTGGCTCAAAAGTGGCGCTCTGCAACACATCGCGTTGAGCGAGTGCCTCTTGTTGCTTCAGCTCTGCGGCCTGCCGATACCCCTCTATCTCGCGTTCTTGTTCAGTCGGTGCCCTCAACGCTTTCGGTTTTGGTCCCTCTGCAGCAAGCTCCAGCGCACTTTTGTTGCCGGCAAAGGGGTCTGCCCCCAGCTCGTGAGACTGGGCTCGTTCATACAAGCTCTTTCCTTGTTCTCCACCCTGCATCTGAGCAGCAACAAGCTCTTGCACTGACGGGCCGAAATCACCAGCCAGCGCACGCTGTACCTCGCTATCTGCGGCCAACCCCTTGAAACGATCGGCGGTTTCATCGCGACGCAGGTAGGCCGGTACGTCGCGCAGTTCGTCGAATTGGCCGGTGCTTGGGCCAAGCGGGGATTGGTCTGTCGCTGTGGGGGCTTCTGGCTCGGGAGTGATCGGTGACTCAACTTGCTCATCAAGCTCGGGGTCTTGTACGGTCGATTCAGCATCTTGAGCCTGGTGATCTTCGGTCACTACTTCGCCACGTTCACCGCGCAGCCCACCGATACCGCCAGTGGCACCGCCAACCCCCATACCGATAAGGCCGCCCTCGATGGCTGAGGAGACAGCCCCTTTCATGGGATCTATGTCAGCACCCGTAACCTCATTTAGCGCTTCATTGACGCTGTACTGCTGGGTGCCCTCCTCCAGCGCCTCGCTGGCCCCTTCGCCAGCAGCCCCTTTGCCCATCCCCTTGAGCACGCCGCCACCGGCGCCTTTACCGGCCAGCATTTTGAACAGCATGGTGTCACCCATCAGAGTGCCCACGGCCGCCGCCCCCCAGGTCTTGGTATCCCCCATGGTGGCCTGGCTGGCCAGATTGGCGGTTTCTTCGCGTGCCATCTGCAGCTTCTCGCTATCGGAGAGATGTGCTGTCTGCTGATCGGCATCGATACGCAAGAAGGCATCCCGGAAAGTCGTGCTGTTTCGCAACTCATCGAAGCTCATGCCCAGCACAGAATCCCTGGCATTGACCCCCGCAGCGCCGACCGAACCGGTTACCCCTGTGGTCGTTGCTGCTCCAGTGGCCAACCGGGATACCGTCTTGGCCGCAACAGCTTCCGCCACCTCTTGCGTGGCACCTCGCTTGATCATGGAGGCGGTCACCATGCGGCTGATCGTCGCCTTGGCTGCCAGCCCGGTGATCCCGCCACTCGCCAGCGTGGGGATAAGCGACCCCACTCCTTGCGCCATTTTCATCGCCCAGACATCAATATCCCCAGCTCCGTCCCCCAAGATGATGGAGCCCGAGGGTGACTCGCTGACAAGGCTACGAGTCATCGCCTCCTGCGCATCGTCGCTCATCCCCTCCTTGAGGCTGTCCGCTCCCGATTGAGCCAGTTCCCCAGCACCCGCCACCACATCCAGCGCCGGCGCCAACTTCCTGGCCAGGTTCGCACGAGCATTTTCCAGGTAGTCCCCCTGCTCCTTGCCGCCATTCTGGCGTCCATAATTGCCCGCCTGGCGCGCCAGCTCACCGATGCCGCCCACAAGTTCAAGACCGCCAGCACCAACAGCACGAGCAACGTCACTGAGACCAACATCCAGATTGCGCGGCGCCGGTGCGGGTGTAGTTAAACCGGCATCCAGGCTGTTCCAGAACTCTTCCATGCGGGTATCACTTTGCTGCGCCGTCGGCAGCGTAGTTGCGGTCTTATCCATGGCGTCCTCGAGAATGGAAAAAGAAAAGCCCCGAACGGTGAACCGTTCAGGGCTTGAATTGGGAAATGCTGACCAATAAACAGACTGGTCGACTTTGGGCAGATGCTAACGCTGGAGAGAGCAAGATTCAACCGGCTGTCGAATTATCGGCATCATCCTCTTGATAGTTTTAGCCAAGCTTTCGCGCTCTTGTCGAGTGAGGTCAATCTCATCTAACTGTTCCAGCAGCACAGATAACTCAGCCTGTAGTTGTTCTGATCTCATTGCACACCACCCACACTGAGTTGCTGGGCCAGCTTGGTCAGTCCCTTTGGGGTGATACGCACCTGCTCACACAGACGCTCATTCCCATCAGGCATTATCACTGTGGTCACCTTGTGCTCGAGCAAGCCCTGCTGCACCTTGTCCTGATACCCAAGCCACTGCTTGCCGCCGGCACGCTTGTAAATCCAGTGCTGGCTGCTCAGGTGCTGATTGAACTTTTTGGGCGGCTGTTGCAAGGCTTTAGCCGCCTCTGTCAGGTTCAGTGAGCCATCGGCAGTGGCGATCAGATCCAGCGCCTCCACCTTAGGCTTCATACCTTCGACCTGCTCTTCCAGCACCAACACCTTCTCGGTATAGGTCAGCAGCAGCCCCCGCATGGATGCCGGATCATTCAACACCGCCATCGGATCTGGTTGTGCCAGCGTCTCCTCCAGCTCCTGCCAGCGATCCACGATACGGGCGGTGAACTCAGGGCACAACTGGGCGACCACGATCAGCGAATCGCGCTTGCCCTGCTTGCCGGTGAAGATGTAGGTGGAAACGAGCCGAGGTAAACCTAAGTTATTGATTATTTCGAAATCCTGCATTGCAGGAAGCTGGATAACGGCTTTTTGGGTGAGTCGCTCGATAGTCACTTTCACGTTGTCGTGGCGACTGCCAACCAGATCGGCGATCTCCTGGCTGGTCATGGTGGCATCACCACCATTCTTCAGCGGCCCTACCAAAACTTTGGCTTGCTGATACGGCTGTTGTATAGTCATAACGTAACTCCAATCATTATCTGCTTGGTTTACATTCCTCGGCCTCAGCTGCTCTAACAGGTGAGGCCGAACTCTTTCTGGCATCTACATCTAGCCAACATGTTTTAATGACGCCCTTCCTTTTTGTCTTGTTCCATTGACTTCATTAATCGAATTACCAGCTCAGCATTTACTGATCTGATGTTCGTCTCTGCTTGCTTCTTCAAATATTCCAATAACTCCATCGGGATACGGAATCTGGACTGTTTCATGTCTTTGGTTAGCTTCATCCCCCCTCCTCTATAGGCCTCACCGTGAGGATGTCAACAAAGTACTCACGGTGAGCATTTCTGTCAACCCTACGGTGAGGCATAATCAAAACTACAATTTTGATGTGCACTATCCCAAACGGAACGTCGAGAGCATTTATGAGTAGAGAGCATCCACAGCTAAGAGTCAGGATCCCGTCAGAATTGAAAGACGAGCTAGAGGCCCAGGCGACAGAAGCAGGACGCACACTCACCGCAGAAATAGTAAACAGACTTGAATTAAGCCTGATGAATCAAAGCCAATCACCATCTTTGATTGATGCCAAGAGAGCAAAAGAGCTTGCAGGCATCGCCCGTAGGAGACTGCCGAGAACGATTCTGGAACGTGCTATCGCTGATATTGGTAAAGCTGTTAGCTTGGGGCACGAATCAGCGTACGTTCACCTGAGTGATTTCGAGTTGGAATTACTAAGCGATGAGCGTTTTCAAGAAGTAACCGAAATGGTTATCTCTGAGTTAGAAAGGGCTGGCTACAAAGCATCATTCACGGATGCCGAATCATTGGATATCGAGTTCACATAAACTGCCATTCAATATCACCACGTTAGATCAGAGATCACTTGTTCTTACTTCTGCCCAAGGGCCAGACTCATCGCTTGATAGGCCGCAAGACCATCGGGAGACTTATTGAGGCCAGGGGGCGTTTTGAAGGGAGCAACGAGCGCATTGAGTGCAGCCTTCTCGGCAGCCCTGGGATCCTGCTCGGCGACCGGCGTTGGAGTGGGTCCCCCTCGCAGTGAATTGGCTGTCTGCCCATCCCGTCGCAGCTGAACCCAGCGGCTGTAAACCTGGTCCAGCATAGCCGGATCCGCATGCTCGGCAATTGGCTTCCCATTCGCTCCCGCCTCCTGCACAAACTCGCGGCGAAGAGCATCCTTGCCAACCCATTGCGCCAGTCCAGAGGGTGACGGCTCTGCCCCTGTACTGGTCGCCGGGGCCCGAGCCTCCAGACCGAACACATCGCGTAGTTCAAGCGCCTGCTGTTGGGCAGCATCTCGCTCTGCAGCGATAGCACTCTTCTTCTCCTCCTGGCTCAGCATGCTGTCACGACGGATCTGGCCAACTGCCTTCTCGGTGTCTGCCTGCAGCTTCACAACGGCCTGGCGGTAGCCCTTCACATCCGCCCCAGGCGTTAAGCCAAGGCTAGTGCGAATCGTATCCGCATTGGCCACCATTTCACGGGAAAGCGCTGCTCGCTTGTAACCGGTACCGATAAAGTCACTGATGGGGATCACCTTGGGCTGATCGTCTTCACGGGAGGTCCGATTTTCAGTGACCGGTCGCAGAGCTGTCGATCCATCGTCATAAGTCACCGCGATCCCCAGCACCACGCCTGCCCCATCCGGCGTCACCATGAGGGCACCCAGTGACTTGTCCTTGATACTCTTGCCTGTCTTGGGATCTATGTCACCAATGCCGGTCTTGATTTCATCTTGGTAGAGAGTACCGGCAGCCTTGAGGAAGTCGGGGTTATTGATCCGCTGGACCCCCTCCTCGCTGTTCCAGTCCAACTTGCCATTCTCGGCATCCCCCATCAAGCCGCCAGCATAGGTCACGAAGCGTTTACCAGCATCGGCATACTGGCTATCCATGTAACGCTCGGGGTTGTACTGGCCCGCTTTCGGATCCCTCACTACTTTCCAGAATGCATCGCCGGGGGCGTTTCCTTCGGCGATGCGTTGCCAACCCTGCTGGATTAATGGCAGATACTCTTGCTGGTAGGCCTCTTTCTCCTTTCGGTCTTTCAGCCACTGATATTCCTCCTCCGCTCGGGAGTCTGCTCGCGCTGCCCGGGCATTTGCCGCCCTGGTGCTGGCAATGGACGAGCGAACCTGCTCCGCATAGAGGCCATCACGTCGCGCCTCGCGCTCATCCTGCTGACTGTCTCGCTGCCGGGCGTAAGCAGTCTCATCGGCATAACGTTCATCAGCCTGGCGTTGACGGTCCAGATTGTTCTGCCACATCACATCCCGCAGATTCAGCGCTTTCTCTGCCCGCTCATCAGCCTTCTGACCACGCTGATAGATATTCATGGTATTGAAACCGGCCAGAAAGCCGTCAGCCAACCCCATCACTGCCATGCGTTCCTCCTTAAAAAAGACTGCCCAAGGCCCCGATGCCCGCACCGATCGCCGTACCGATACCGGGCATCACCATGGTTCCTACCGCCGCCCCGGTGCCAATGTTGGTCATCGTCAGTTGCTTCTGTTGCGACGTCAGACTCTTGTTCATCGCCTCGCGCTGTTCATCGAGCTGTGCCGCATCTTGCATCCCCTGCAATGCCTGGCGGCGAGTCTGGGCGCCAATGTCTATCAACCCGAATCCCATTACATGCCTCCCCCCGCCCGGATAGCTTCACGCAACCCGGCATCCGCCCCAGTCAGGATGCCCATCTGCCTGGCCTTCTCCTGCTCGCGCAGGCCGTTTTCTGTTCCCGCTGTCATTAAGGCCATGCGCAAATCCTGACTGTTATCACCGGGTGACTGCATGGCGGCCACGCCCATACGCGCATTACGATTGGCCGTTGCCTGCTGGGCTGAGCGCAATGCATTGGCATTGTTGCTATCTACCCGCGCCAGTTGCTCTTGCAGCAACTGGCCGTTGGTGGCCAACTCCATCAGCTCCTTCTGTTTTGGATAAAACCGGGTCAGCCAGTCTTGGTATTGTTCCCGGGTGATCCTGGCGAAGGTATCTGCGGCATCTCCCATTGCTTACCCCCTTAATAGCCCTTGCCTTGCAGCACGCTGGCGATGGGACTGATCTTCTTGTTGGCAGGTGTGTTCATCGTTTGGGCTGTGTAAGCCCCGCCCATGGCGCCGACCAAACCCAGAGTGGCCTGCTTCTCGTTGAACTTGTTCTGGGCATCATTCGCGGCTTTGTTCAGGCTGGTGTTGGCCAAGTTGTTGTACCCCTCCAGCGCCTCAGCCTTCTGTCCCTGCCCCATGGCGGCAACATCCTTGAGCCCGGCCACGTACCTGTCTTGCTGGCTGGACTGTGCCCGATTGACGGTGTCGGTCTGGCTCAGCGCCTGGTCAGTCTCGAGCTCATTCATCGTTGCCTGATACTTGCCACTGGTCGGATCCACCCCGCTCGCTGCCATTGAATCTGCCAGCCCTGCACGCACCTCTCCAAAGGACTGCGCAGTACCCAGCGCCGCCGTACCAGCCAGCTTGTCGTACTCACCCTGGCTGTTGAGGTCATCTACCTTGTCAATGAAGAGATCTTCGTATGGTTGCAGCTCCGTCTTGTAGAGGTCCCACTGCTTCATCGCCACCTCGGCCAACGCTTTCTGTGCTTCGGTCTCTGGCACTTCATTGGAGCCGCCCTTACCCATCTCATCGCCTCACAAGTCAATCTGGAAAACCAACAAGCCATCAGCATCGTCCGGCTGACGCACCCACCCCATTTTGGGTGCCACCTTTAGCCACCCTTGCGCGCAGAGTGAAACCGCAGCCAACGGGCCCCTATCATGCGTGCCAAGCGCTTCACCTCGGGTAAATGTCGCTCCGGTGCGCCTTCTTCCCCCCACCCAACCCACACCAAAATGCCCGTCAAACCGCGTTCGACGACCGGTTTTAATACAAAACCATCCGGGCCGCGTATAAACAAAAACGCCACCCTATTTCGGATGGCGTTTTCAATTCGTGTTCCCTCTGGGCCAAAAAACAGCCGTCGAGCATGCTCATTCGCGCCCTTCATCTTAAACTTGATCACCCTGGATAAAACACATCACCACTGCGCCAAGCATATCGAACCACCATGATGCTCCAAGCTCTGCTTGGCCCGTGATCTGTACTCGAATCGTAACGGGTGCGTTGGCGGGAGCATTGAGTACCATTCCCGCAGAACGGTAGTTCTCCGAGTACGGCCCTGATGCTGCCACACTGACTGATCGCACCTGCCCATTCACCGTTATCGTGCATTCTGCTGAGGCGTCAGAGTCAACCATTGCATCTCCACCAGAGTTGCGACTCCCCCCTTTAGCCGTAATCTCGATGCCATTCACGACAACCATTCTTCCTTGCTTCCAAGCCGGGATGGTGATGGTCTGGTCGGCAGCGTTGGCCATGGCAACGACTTTGACTACATCCCCAACGATACGGTCTGCTGACAACGTTCCGTATATCTTGCAATCTTCACCAATCACACAGTTATCTATGGCCATGTTTTTGACATAGCCGCCCTCGGCTTGCAGGCGATTGGTGTAGATGCTGCCATCGCTGTAGATGATGCTGTGCCAACCTTTATCCCAAGCGGCATAAGGCCCTCCCAGACCAAACCCGGCAGATCCACCCGCCATAAAGGCATTGCCCATATCGATCTGGCCACCGGTGATCAAGGGGGAACTGATACTGACCCCTGCCTTGACATAGTCGGCGGTGATCTTCTCGGAATGGATGATCTGGATGGTGGCAGCTTTGATCACCGCTTCACGAATGGCTACCGTGCCTTCATCGGTGACCCCGAAGATGATCTCTCGCTCGGTCGGCTTGGCCGGGTTGTAGATGGCAAAACGGGTGGCGGAGGCAATGATCTCATCCACATCAGGGTTTGTTCTGGCCCAGACACCAGCGGTGCTATGTAGAGGACCCACCTGCCCATTTTTATTGATGAATCGAACCCAGTAATAAGCCTCAAACCCTTTACCCACCGCGTCAGCGTAGACATTTGCCAGCGTCGTGCCGATCGCCGCCGCGTTTGCCGGGTTGTCCACCTCCGCGCGCAATATCTCGGCATAGGAGTGCCCCTTGTAGGCAGGGATATCCCACGTCAGGGTGATGGTATGAAAGGCGCCATCAGCGGTGACCGTCATCGGTGCAACAGGCGGTTGTACACCAGACCACTCAGGATCGGTTGGCTCGACAGGGGGCAACTCTGGCGCAACAACCCCACTGCCGTTGCGACGCAGGTTAATCATGCCAAGGGCAGCAGCGTCTCGCAGGGTCAGTGCCTTATCCAGCCGGTCTCCCCGCTGGCCGGTCAGGATCTGCATGTTCTCGGTCACCCCCTGCAGGGTACCGCTGTCGCGAAATGCACTTTTGTTCATTGTGCCGCGACCTCCGCAATACTGGCGCCCAGGGTGATGCGTTCTATCACTGCCGTGCCGGCTACCTCAACCTGCCAGCGCCTACCACGCAAAGGCGGCAACCGGAATACACCCGCAGGGACCTGGCCTTCGGTGAGTGAAAATTCGCGCACCCCGTCAATGATCAGCGTAAATCGACATTGGTTGATCACGTCACTGATCACCCTGGCGCAACCCAACCTGACGCCGGGCGGCAACACAAACACCTTTGAGCGCCATACCATCGGCAGGGTGGTGTTCCCGCCTCGCCATTGATAGAGCTCAATGCCCTTGGCTACCATCAATGCATCGAGTTGCATATCCGTCACAGCGGCATCCCAGCGCCCTGACAACCATCGCAGATCACCAGCAATCGGGTCGAAGATAAAGCCATGTGTATCGGTCAGGGCGACATACCAGCCTTCGTGATACCAGGCCCGTATAGTCTCCGGCTTGATCAACTGCCATTGCGTTCTGGTGATCATGCCTTCTGTTACCAGGCGTCCACCATCAGCCCCGACGCCCACCAACCCATCCGGTGCGGCGTAGAGAACCAAACCGTCCAGTGCAACCATCGACAACGAGCTGATACAGGCTTGTTGTACTGACGCCAGTTTCTGCCCGGTGATCGAGGCGGGTGATACCCCTTGAAACAGATAGGGATACCCCTTGGTCCCCACGACCAATGCCGTTTCAATGGCAGCAACTGCCACGATGTCATGCTCAGTGGTCAGTTTGTACTTATCTGGCCAGGCATAGGGCAGGAACGGCTCAGAGAACAGCACTGTGTTGCCGATGAAACCGGCACAGATGCCGTTGGCCATCTGGCAAATACCCCGCATGCCATCCGGCGGTATGGTGTAGCCATAGGTTTCCAGCACAGGCCCCAGCTCATCATCCTGCTTGCTGTCGCTGTAGGTGACCGTTGAAATAGGGAGCTCTGCAACCAGCAGATAATCCGCGATCCCGCCCCCTGCCACAGAGCGATAGAGGCGACGTCGGTCGATATTGCTGTTGTTGGTCGGGGCGGCGGAGAGGCCAACGACGACGGTTGAATTTGGAATGGTGATGGTGATCTTGACACTGGCCGGGCCTGGCGCGCCCTCCTCCCCCAAGCCCGAGACATAGGTCTCGACATAAAAACGGGTGTCATCATCGGTGGGATCATCATCTTCGCCTCCAGTTGGCGGCGAAATCGACTGCATATTGGGGGGCGTTGCAGGTGCAGGGATCCCCAGCCGATACCAGGTGGTCGGTTTGTTGGCACCACTGGTCGCGATAGCGTCGTAGGTTAGCTTGGGATACTCACCATCGGTGTAATAGACCCGATTGTACTGGTCTTGTGCGATGGGCGAACGCATCACCTCAACCGCCGTATTCCAAGTAAACCAGTGCTCCCCGTAATAGTGAAACAAGGTCTTGGGTACCAGCGGCAGAGTCATGCCGACCGGCTGGTCATCCATCAACGGCGACACAACGCCGCGATCAAAGTGACAGTCCTGCGCCAGGGTAGCCGCCTCGTCAGGCAATAGGTGATCTGCCACTCGCGGTACCATCCCACGCATGGTGACGATATCAAGCAGTGGCATAAGGTGCTCCATATAGCAGCAATGAAAAAGCCCGACTCGCAAGAGCAGGGCTATGATGGATAACGCTTAACTTCTTTTAGCCAGCAATACTGATTTGAACCGTTTGCCCGACACGGGCAGCCAGCCATTCACCAATGCCAGGCCAAGGCACCGCCATGGGGATTGTGCCGTTGTTGGCCGGTATGGTCACAGTGCCGGCCCCGACGATGGTGAGATTGAGATCGGGTGCGGCACCGACCAAGTACACATAGAGGTTGCTATCATAATCCGTGCCGTATAACCCCTGAAATACCAACCCCTGGTAACTGCTCGGACTGATACTGCCATTGGCGCCAGCCCAAAATCCAAACGCCGTGTCACCTTGTCCGGGTTCCCACTCGGCAACCACCATGTTGAACACAGTCGCAGCACTTCGACCCGCAAGTTCTCCTAACCAGCACGGCGCGGGTAACCCTGCGCGATTGGCTGTGTCACTCATCCAGCGATTGCCGCCAAACTCGCCATAGGCGGCAGACAACAAAAAAGGTTTATTTGGAACCGCCATCAGTACGACTCTAATTTTTCATCGAGGGCTTTTACCGCCTCAACGAGCAGGGCCAGCACACCGGCTTGCGCAATCGACAAGGTACCGTCGGCGTTCAAGAAGACGGATTCTGGTTGTACCTCAGCCAGTTCCTGCGCAATCAGTCCGGCTTCCCGTCGGCCCGCTTTGTCATACAGATCGCCAGAGAGGCGCCTGACCTTGGCCAATGCGTCGGTGATGGGGGTTATGTTGGATTTGAGCCGGCGGTCAGAACGAATATACACATCGTTAAAATTGCCATTGCCCGCAGCATACATACCGCCTTCCGTCCTCAGCGCGTCATCATCGGTATTGGTGACATAGAATTTCTTGCCACCGTAGGTGCGTACCCAGGTAACATCCTCCATGTAGATCCCGCCACCATGGGCCTGGCTATACCAGCCTGTGTTCCCGGTGGAACGAAACCACTGGCTCAGGTAAAGCGTGTCATATGACCCGCCATCCTCCATGTAGGGATGGGTATGTTCAGCGGCCGCCAGCGCGGGCTTATCCGTCACTTCGGTCCAACCAGGCCACCGTGACGCGGTCTCAGGGATATTGGATAACTGGGCCCAAACATGGTCATGGGGCGAAGGCGGCATGGTGGCGGGTTTGTCCGTGACCTCATCCCAACTGGGCAACCAACTGGCCGGCTTCGCACCGACATCCGCTGCCCCGAGTACCACCGCCCCCGTCATACCATTGACTGTTACCACCACATCCGAGCCATCAATCTTGAACCAGTTGGCGGTAGCCGGATCCCAATGCAGGTAATCCCCTGCCACATAACTGACCGTCGCAATCACGCCATCATGCGATATCCGGTAAAACGGGATCCCCTGATTCTCTGCCGGCGTCGGTGGCGTGCCGGCCGCCGCATTCCAGGCGCCCAGCCACACCAGCTGAGACGTGATGGCCTTCGCCCATTTTTGGGCCTGCAGGGCCCAATGCAGTGCCGAGTACTCCCCTGGCTGCCCGTTGATGTCGCTCCCTTCAGGAGTCTGGGCCCAAGCCTCCGCCATCGTCTCAGCCAGGCTGGCACGCTCCGCGCTTGCACTTGCTGCCACCTGGTCTTGCTCCGCCTGGCTGGCTTTTTCACTGGCTGTGTCTGCGGCCGCAAGCGCCAGATCCGTTTTCGCCACCACCACATCCCGCATCTCCTGCACAGCAACGCTTGCCTGTGCCACGGACGCCGCGTTGGCACTGACCTCGTCACGTTGCGCAGCCACTGTCGCGGCATGGTTAGCAACCTCAATTGATTGCGTCTGTACCATCGCACTATCAGCTGAGACCTGCTGCGCCAAGGTGGTTACTCGTTCGGCGTGCTCGACCGTGATGGCCTTGGCTTGTTCAGATACTTGCGCCGCCGCCTCTGCACTACTGGCAGAGGTTCCCGCATCAGTTGCAAACGCCGCCGCCTCAGTCCTGGCGCTACTGGCTGCATCGGCTTGAGCCGATGCTGTCGCCGCACTGGTCGCGGCCTCATTTGCATGGGTAGCCGCCAGCGCTGCGCTCTCGCTGGCATCCGTGGCCTTGGCCGCTGCCGTGGCGGCACTGGCCGCAGAGGCAGAAGCACTGGAGATAGCGGTATTCGCGGCGTCGTTGGCTTTGGCGGCATGGTGCAGGGCGGAATATTGGTCCTCTGTCACTGCCACATCCACCGATTGTTCTGCCCACGTCTGCGCGCGGGTGGCCGAGCCAGCGGCGGCGATGGCACTGCTTTTCGCCTCATCCGCTTGACTGCCCGCCGTCATGGCGGATGCAGAGGCGGCATCTGCGTGTTCAGCAGCCAACTGCGCTGCCTGTTGCGTGGCTATCACATCAGCCCCGGTTTGCAGCAGATCCTGCTCTGCTGCTTGCGCCGCCAACTCCGCTCTTTGCATGGCATCCAGTGCCCTATCCAGCAGCGGGGGAGTCAAATTGATGCCGTTATCGACCAGAATACTGTTCAACGTGCCATCAATGCTGTCCGCCGTCACACTCCCGGTGCCCATGTAATCCATGTCGCCACACAGATCATTTTGGGCATACACATCGTAGGTTCCGACCGCCAGCGGGAAACGATACCCCCCAACGGGATCACACTTGAACGTCAGCACCGACCCCATTAATACCTCGTGACTGGTGCCGAGCGCACGTAGCTCTATCAACGCCCCAGGTACCGGCACGCCGGCAGGATCGGTGATCACGCCAAAAAGCTGGATCATGGGTTAACCCTGATTAGTTTGGAACTTGTTACCACGCAGGGAGGCAAGTGTGCTGTCGGTCTGGATCTTGATGCCAAGGTACTGGGCAAAGGCCTGCAAATGCAGCTGACCACGACCAGAGTTGGCCGTGTCGTCCGCATCGCGCAGATACGCCCGATAGATGATCCAGTCCATGCACGGCGTAAGGTAGGTCTCATCCATCTGCAGCTCATTGCCGGCCTCTACCTGCGAGACGGTTACTGATACCGGCAAGACACTCAGCACCAGGTCCACCTGCACACCTGCAGCAACCCCGGGATAGAGCCAGAAGGTGTGTGGGTTGGCCAACTCATACAGGTAGGCCTCTGCCTCAGCGGCACCGGTTTCGGTTACCCACTCCGGCGCCAGATCGTCGAGCACACCTCGTTCAAAGTAACGGAGCTTGCGCCCCCCCGTATTACGCTCCACCTCAATGAGTTTGATGGCACCTGCCGGCAAGGCTTGTCGGGTTCCGGCGACACAGTCAAAGGCCTGCGTTTGGGCAAAGACATCCGGCCGATAGTTGGCGATCGCCGCAATGGCGCTGTTGTAGTAATGGACCAGGTCCTCCAGCGACCAATGGGTGCGCGATGTGTCGGTCAGCTCAAGGGAAACCCGCTCAAGCAGGTCCTTGATGGTGGTCATGGGTACCTCTCAGAAAAAGGTGTGCCGCCGCACCGGGTTAACCGTTCGGGCATTTGCTGTTTGTTCGATGCGAAACCGGTATGCCTCCCGTGCGGCCTCATTGAAGTAAGAGCGGTTGAGCTGAGCCAGCTCAGGGTTGGCCCACGGCTTACCGGGTTGGAGCTGCAGGATGGCAGCGGTGCCATCGGCCATGGCTTCGGCATAGTCCTCAACCAATGCCGCCGGGATCAGGCTGGCGGTGGGCAGTGGCTCGATCGCCCCGATGATGCATACATCCTGCAACGCTACCAGGAAGCGGATCGATTCCGCTGACTGGACGTGATACTGCACGCCTGCGGCCAGTAGCTGACCACAAGCGGTGATCCGGTGGATCACGGACCCTGTCACCTGGGGCTCTCGGGTCTCCTGGCGGGCCTGCCGGTTAATACAGCTGGCCTTGGCAAAGCTCACCGTCTGACCTTCCAGCACGTCATCAAAGCACCGCTCGAGGTGGACCAGCGCACTCTGCCGGCAAAAGTCGATCGCAGCCCGGATCAGGGCTTGGCGAATGAGGCTATCAAGGGGCCCGGACACCCGCTGACGCACCAGCGGGATAAGCACGTCAGGGCTAACCAGGCGACTGTCCAGCACCGGCACCATTACGCGCTTCCCTGCTGAGTACGCAGGGCATCGCGGACACGGGTGCGAAACATATCTACCCGCTCGCCAACGCCTTGCTTGACGCCCAATTCGTACTTCTCGGCCAGGGTAGCCAGCTGTGCACTGGTCATCTTGGTCAGATCCAGCGCCAGGCACTCGACCACCATGCTCTGCTCGGCGGCGAGCCGGGCAGCCTCCTCCTCTGCATGACGCGCCTCTTCTGCCGCAGCCATCTCGAGCTCGGTTTGGTGGGCTAGCACCGCCTCCAACTCGTCGGCCTTACGCCACACGCTTGGGAACGCAAGTAACTGCATAGCGATGGCGCTTTCCACATCCACAGGCGTGTGGCGGGGAAACACCAGATGGGAGCCGGTCACAGTGTCTTTTTTGATCGGCTTGTCGCCGATATACACCACGGCAATTTTGTCACTCACGGTGTTATCTCCAATCCAAAAACGAAAAAGCCCGGCACCCGGCCAGGCACACGCTGGCGCAGCCCCTTACAGGTTGCCCACCATCTCGTAGTACAGCTTGAGCTTGACGGCACCGGTGGCACTACCACCGCCGACCGTGAGACTGATCTCCTGCCCTTCCTGGGTCATGAGATCATTCACCGGGATATAACTGTTAACCGCTGCCGCCGTGTCCTGAGCGTTGATGATGGTGGTATTGCCCACCTTCACCGTGAGTGTGGTGTCGGCGCCGAGCTCCGCACAGGTCAGTGATACCCCCACTACCTTGATATTCGGCTCCACCGGATCACCGAATACCACCATATCGCCGGCCGGGATGGCTGCCAGCTCGGCGAGCAGGGTCGGAGAAATGGAGAGATTACCGAACGTGCCATTGAACCAACGGCGCCGGGTTTTAACCAGGATCAGCTTGGCCATGGAATGGTCCTCTTGTCAGTCTGAAAGACGGGCCCCCGGATCGGGGGCCTGGATTAGCGAGCGAGCGGGCTCACGGCGGTGTCCAGTACCATGCAACCGTGGTCCTGTACGTTGCCGTTCTTCTGCTTGAAGCGGATCTTCTGCAAACCCGAGATCCAGCTGATGGAGAGCTCGGTGCCGTTACCGTGATCCGCCTTCTCTTCGTGCATGTTGAAGGAACTGCCTTCCACACCGGAGCCGAAGGCATTGGCCAGTGCTTGGCCACCTAGCAAAATGGCGCGGTCAATGGTGGTACCTGCGGTTCTGTTTACCTCCACACCGCTCGTTGAGTTGGACACACACACCTTGACGGTACTGCCCTGGTTGAAGCGGATCGGCATCCCGGGATACTGCTTGACCAGGATGTTGCGCCACATGGCGCTGTCGCCCTGGAATAGCGGGTGATTCCAGCCCTTGCTGCGAGCGATAGCCCCTTGCAGCATCGCCTGCCAATCCTTGCCAGAACTGGAGGTGTAGAAGTCATGCCACTGGCGCGGGGTGACATAGAGCAGGAACAGGGGTTCACCGATATTCGGGTCAGAACGAAAACGGATAGGTTGGATTGGGTTGGCCATTTCGGCCAGGAACAGCGCGATGTTATCCACACAGCTCAGATTGAAACAATCAGCCGCATCGAGTGCCTCAAAGGAGGTTGCATCCCCACCGAAAAAGTGGCGCTCGTAAGTCGGTGCCGTCACCTCGTTGGTCATGATCTCGCCAAATTCGGGGTCATCCGTCAGCGGCACGATAATGTCGTCGGCCATGTAGTCACCGCGGGCGCCGGCCAGCTGGATTATGCCGCGCTGGTCAGTCAGGTTACCGTAGTAACCATCCGCCAGCAGGGTACGAGCGACCTGGCGCAGGTCGTGCCTGGTGCGCTTCTGGCTCATCTTGCCACCGGCGTCCACACCATGGCGGGTCTGGTTGATAATCAGCCCAAAGTCTGCCTGAGAGAGGTTCTCCAGGCGACCAGCGATCTTCTTGTCTCCCATGGTCGGGCGGCCAGAGAGTTTATGGAAGATCTGCATGTCCACTTCAGCACCCGCCTGCTTACGCAGATCGGTGATCCGGACAACGGGGGCACCATGGCTGGTTTGCTTGCCACCGTTGATTTTGACGCCCTTGGGGGCGGCCTCGGTCAGCATGTTGACCAGGGAGTGACTGCGGTTGGCCTCGGTAAAGAGGGCCACCTGCAGGATTTTGTTGGCTTGCGCCTGGGTCACTTGGGTCATGATCCTCTCCTACAAAACAAAAACCCCGGCGCGGGGCCGGGGTTGTAATAGGTCGTTGGTTGTTACAGGTCGTGCTCTGCAAGCAAGGCTTCTATCTGATCTGCACTCATGTTGGACATCTCCGCCATCAGTTGCTCCTGACTCATCGCACTGAACTTCTCAAGTGTGCTCGCGTGCTGCACGGACTGACCAAGATCTGACGGACTTTGCGGAATATGGTCTCGCTCCTCGACCGTGTTGCGTTCCGACTTGCTGGCAGGCGGTGCCTGCTGCTCGACCGGATCACCAAACGCGGCTTTGGTACGCTTGGCCACTTCCGCAAAGCGTTCCGTCAGGGATTTGTCTTTCCACACGGGGTCATTCTTGAGCCGTTCATCGACATTGACGGCAAAAATGGCACGATCCTGGTCCTGCGCCATCCACACGGCGAGTTCAGGTACCGCCTGCAGTGCAGTCTGAACTTCAACGGGGGGCGCGCTCTCCATTTGCGGCTGCGGTACGGGTGTTGCCCGCTGGCTGAGAGCCTCGACGCGCTTGGCAATACCGGTCAGCACCGTCCCAAGCTCGGGATAGTCCTGTGTCAGTTGCTCAATCTCTGCGACGTTGAGCGCATCGGGATCCGCCAACGGGTCAATCCCGTGCCGTTCCAGAACCTGTTGCAACCTCTCCCGCTCGGCGACCAGGGCCTTTAGCTGTGCATTCTCCTCGGCCAACGTCTGCCGTTGCACCCGCTCTGCCTCAAGCACGTCATACGGGATCTGATGCTTGCCATCTTTAGACAAGATGACCTTGGTGGCCTCCTGCTCACCTTCCTGCACATCGGCAGGTTGAGTACTGCTGTTTACCTCGGCCGTCGGCGGCACGGTCTCTACGCCCGTTCCCTCGGTAACGGTGGCCTGCGCATCATCGTCCTGGATCTCGGCGTCATCGCCATTCTCCAGGGCATTCAACGCCGCCTCGAGCTCCTCCAGTGATTCGGTGCCGGTCAGATTGTCTAAGTCGATGATGTCCATGGTTGTCCTCGTGGTGTTTACGGGTGGTATCGCTGCCCAAGCGGGGGAACACTCTCGGGAAAAGCGCTCCCCGGCGTGGGCCGGGCACAAAAAAACCAGCGCGAGGCTGGTCGATAAAAAACGCCCGCACAAAGCGGGCGTGAAAGCACGGGGGTCTCGAGTCTCGAGACCCGGATTACACTCTAATCCGACAGATACCACAGAGATACTGTCATTTCTGCAAATGAAAACGCCCAATCTGGACGGACTGGGCGATGATGGGAAAATGCTAACGCTGGCTGCTCAAAAATGCAACATCCTCACAGTGCAATCTCATCAATTTGCTGTTGGAGCGTCTGCTCAAGCTGGGCCTGCAGGGCGGCTCGCTCGACAGAAAGCTGTTCTCCCTCCTGCTGCATCAGCGCCATCTCTTGCAACACCTTGCCGGTATTGGCCTGTTTGAGGGCATCATCAAAGCGTATCGAGTCGATAAGCTTCTGCAGGCGCTGCGCCTCGCTCTGCCACTTGGCCGCCCTGGCCTCCATCTCCGCCACCTTGGCTGTCGCCTCACGCATTGCCAACGCCTGTTGCTCCTGCTGCATCTGCGCTTGTTGCTGGGCGGCTTGCTGCTCCTGTGGTGTCATCTGATCTGCCGGTTTGGCGATCCCCAACGCGTTGCGCACCCGCTCAGTGAATTCTTGCTTGTTGGGCACATCCAGCAACTCGATCAGCATGTCAAAACACGCCGCCTGCGCCTCGGGCGGGAGTCTGGCCATCACCTCCATCATCCGTTCAGCCAGTTGCTGCTTGTAAGCCGGCGTCTGCTGAATAGGGGCCAAGGCAATATGAGCACGCAGGCGAGTGACGTCATTCGTCAGCGCCTCCCCGTCCGGCACGTTGAGCATGACGACCTTGCGGCGCCCCTTATCCTCCCGGTTGATGGTCACCTTCACGTTACGCCGCTGTGAAAGCGCCTCAAGCAGATAGCCCAGGGCGAGCTGGCCGACCATCTGCCGGGCAAAGCGGTAATTGTCGTTGATCTCGGAAAGTGTCGTCGCCCCCTGCTCCACCAGATTGGCAATCGCCACACCTGACTGGCCAGTCGTCCCCTGCCCCAGATAGGCAGCGTAAACGCCCATCGTATCCTGAATGAGCTTCACGCTGTCTTGCATCACCTGAAATTGCTGGGCAGCGACCTGAAAATCCTGCTCCACCCGGAATACATCCGAGATGCTTTGCTTGTTCTTGCGGTTCGGGTTGAGCTCAATCAGCCCGTCGGCACGCTCCACCTCCTCCATCACTTGATCGCGGCTCATGTTGGTGGCGTCCTTGTCCATGATGACGCGCTTTGCCTGCAGCAACCAGGTGAGCTTGATACGACGCAGGTTCACCTCATCCTGGGCGGGGATCGCCCTGGCGATAAGGCCATATGGCTCACGGCTTCGGTCTTTGCGGTATCCCCAAAATGGCACCAGCGGGTACATGTTGTGGGGGGCGCTGCAAGGGCGATCCACCAGGGGGTGAGGGCCAACAAACCAGGCTTCACGAATGCTGGCAACCGGCTGACGCTCTACCACGCCTCGCCCCAGTGCCAGCGCAACGATGTGCAGCTGGTTGTCCTCGTCAAACTCAATGACCCGGCCAGATCCGAGCAACAAGACGCGGCGCGTAGTGTAAGAGCGGTAGTAGACCACCTGCAGTAACAGGCGCTGTCGGTCGGAGCTGCACCACTCCACTTGGCGGGCGTCAAACTGCTGCCACTCGTCGAACGCGCTCTGGGTATTGGCATCCATCCCCTCAATCGCAGCCAGACTCACCACACCGTTCCAGGTCTCACCGACGCTGCAGCGTAGTACCTCGGCCTTACCGGGGAAGAGGGTGCAAGCCTCGTCGAGATCCAGCCAGCGACGGCGCATCAGCCAGCGGCAGTCCGAGAGATCCTGCTCCCGGTGGTGCCAGTCCCAAAACACCTCGTCCCGGTGGACAAAACTGAAGCGAAAGCGCGGACTGAATGGGTCAGTCTGCCGGCGAACTTCTACCCAGCCTATACCCGCCTTGAGTTGACTGGCATAGGCTTCGCCACAGGCACGTTCACAGCCCCCCAGGCGCGCCATATCGGCAAACTCGGCGTTCACCGCCTCGGCCAGCAGCTCGTATTCCTCTTCGATGTCATCGGCGACGACCATCAAATCGTTCCGGGTTTTGGCCTCCATTCCCAGCACGGCGTCGATGGTTGGCGCAATAAGGTTGTGGATGGTATTGGGCTGACCGCGCTCCTTGAGCACTTTCTTCACACTCGCCAGGAGTTGGTCATTGTCGTAGTAAGCGCAGCAGAGGTTTGCAAAAGAACGCCAGTCCGGTTGACCCTGAATATCGCTCATCAGCGCCAGCAGGCGTGTGGTATCGAAACGCCCCTTTGCAGGCGCCTTGGTCGGTGTATCGTTCATCAGTGTGCCATCCAGTGCTTGGGTTGACGGGAGGATTGGAGTTTGACGATGCGCGCCGGCATACGGGCTCGCATCTCTTGCGCAATCATGTAGCTCATCAGCTGATCGTCGAAGCAGCCATCCTGGGCATTCATCCGGCCCCGTTTGTCGTAGACATAGCTGGATGCCTCGTGGACAGTGCCAATCCAGCGGATCCCTGCTTGGCCGGCACGCAACAGGGTCTTGAGACCATCCACAATGATGGGCTTGCTCTGGGCAGTGGTGAGCCAGCCGAGGCGCTCGGTCTCGTCATCGCTCTCGCGATCGATGTACTCCTGGGCGTAGATGCGACGAGTGGGGTAGATATCGCGCAGACGCAACAGAAAGGCATGCCCGTGGTTATTGCGCTCCGGCCCGACGAAAGCAGGACCATATTCGTCACTGCCATACCACTGCCCTACCTGTGCGACCAGTTGCGCCAGCAAGCCCGGGTCCAGGTAACCGAACCAATGTGCAACCTGTTCGCCGTTGCTGCGTTTCACCACATCGAAGCTGGACCGGTCGCCGTGCTCCAGTCCCTCGGCGATATCCACGCCGATGGCATAATCCTCATCAGGGTCGGGCAGCTCCCACACCAGCAGCAGATCCATCAGGCTGCGCTGCCCCCGTTCGTCCAGCGTCTCGGGGCCGGTGACGCGATCACGTTTGCCGGTAACCGGGTCCATGTCATAGACCAGCTCAGGTGGTCGGCAACCGCCTTCGGCGCGCATCGTCAGAACGGGAGAAAATACCCGGCGACCCGATGTGAGGAAAGCCTCCAGCGGCGTGCTGGGAAATTCCTGCTTCATCTCCTCCCCTTGGCTGCACTCCTTGAGAACGTACCACTGACGCTGCTCCGGGGTGATCACACACCCCATCGCGAGCTCCACGGCCTCAAAGTACTCAGCCTGGGCCTTGCTGATCATCACGCCGCCAGCAGGCACATCCGTGCGATATTTGGGATCGTGCCACCAGGCAAAGAAATGGAACTTCCAATCCTGCTCGGTCGGCTCACTGCCGGCACTGGCTAACTCCATCGCCCTCACACACATGCTGTGAAAGTCACCACCGACCCCTTCAGCTGTTGACTCAATGAACGCCACACAGCCAGGGTGGATGGCGTTGAGGGTACCGGTGCGCACCTCCTTGGCCTTCTCCGGATATTTGGCGCAGATCTTCCCGTGCTCTGAGACATGCAGGCGCTGGACAGTACCGGAGCGAAATGAGGTGGCCACCTGGATGCTGGAACCATGACGAAACAGGATGTAGCCACCGTTGGCGCCACCACGGCGGGAAGCGACCGGGAAGCAGGCCTTGAGCCAGCCAGGCAAGTTATCGAAGGGTATCTCTATCTTGGTCCGGTAGATCTCCCCTGCGGCGGTCAAATCCTGGGCGATGATCCCGCACTTTAGGTTGTTGTTGAACAACGCCTCATCGAGCAAGTAGATATCGATGGCGGTGGAAAAACCAATCTGGCGCGCCTTGAGGATGATGTTGAGCCACCACATGGTCCGGAATAGCCGCTCTTGTGCCGGACGCAGCCTGAATTGTACCAGCTCCCCCTGCTCGCTCTGCACCTTGTAGAGATTGTTCATCCGCCACCACTTATCGCCGAGCTTTGAGCGGATGTAGGCCATCTGCTCCGGCTCAGTCATGGCGGAGATATCGGGTTCGGTCATGGGGAAATCTCAGGCAATAAAAAACCCGCCGAAGCGGGTTAGTTTGGGTGATGACATCCTATTCATGCTCTTGAAGCTGGGCCCATGTTTCCACAATATCCTGAGCCTCTCTCTTGGCTGCTGCTCGCTGCCGGATATTGTTGATGAACGCTTCAACCTGAACCCGATCAGCAATCATCGCGCCCATCGCCACAAGCACACCGTTACGGTAAAGACGATACGGCTCAAGTAGGACACGTTCAATAGCAGCGACTGCGGATGGCCTTTCTGCCAGGACACCCACAGCCAGTATTGGCGGCAGCTCATAATAGAAGTTCGCCCCCGAATCCAATGCTTGGCAGGCCGCTTTACACAGTGAGTCATCGGCCATATGCACAAACTCACCTGCGTTATTTCTGCAGTAAATTCTCATCGTTCCTCCCAACAATGCCGCAGAAATTCTATCACGACATCAACCCCCCAGTACCCATGCGCTGCAGCTCAGCTGTCACCTCTGCGACAGGTGTCGCATCAGCACCGCCATCCTTCTCAAGGAGATCGGCCTCGGCGGTCAGCTTGCGGGTGGCCGCCTTAATCCGCTTGGTGTCAGCTTCAATCTTGGGTCCATTCACCTCATCGATGCGCAGGGCACTCAGGGTTCGCTCAATCGACTCAATACGCTGGATGTTGCGGTCGAGGGCCTGCTCGGCACGCAAGATCTTGTCATAGAGCGCAATCCGGTCGGTCAGCTCTTGTGCTTCGGCGAGATCCTGCTGCAGGGCCTTCAAGGTCTTGGTGACGGAGATGACGCGAGCCCGGGTAAAATCCAGCTCGTCCCGCAACTCCAGCTCACGCGCCAGGTCGAACAGCTCCGGTGAATCGATGAACTTGGCGTAGCCACCGTGGGTTTTGGCAAGCTGCATGCCCGGTTTGATATTCGCGCGCGGATTGGGGTTGCCCTCGTATTCACCGTGAACAAAGCGCCCAAACTCATCACGCCCTTTGTTTTTCGTATGTTGACCAGCATCGGACGAGGTCTGTGGGGATGAGGAAGACGGTGTCCCTCTTCTCTTGCCATCTTTGTTCCCGCCAACGTGTTTCCTGGTCTGCGTAGAGGGGGCTAACTGCGCACACTCCTCAACAGTGCGCACTTCAGACTGCGCACTTTGACCAGAACTGCGCACTTTGCCCCTCGAAAACTGCGCACTTTCTTGCGCACTTTGCGCATCCAACTGCGCAGTTCGGGGTTTGATGTGACGCCTGGCGGAGTGATAGTTCAGGCCCTGCTGCACACACCACTCTTTGGCTGCAATCCCGGTCTCGGCATGCGCCTGTGTAAATGCCGCCTGCAGCGCTGGCCAATCGATACGCTGACTCATCCTCTCCCCACAGACAGAACACCCACACCGTTACGGACCAAGTCTTAGGGTGTCGGTACGGAGGGCGTCATAAGCTCGCTCACAGGCAAGGCCTGCAGTTCGAGCTCGGTCAAAAGCTTTTGCCAACTCTCCCGTTCGCGCATCAACCCGACCGAGCACGTCGGCGAGCACCATGGCGGGCTGTTTGGCTGCCTGGCCTGACTGGGCAGTGCCGGAATGACTGGCGCACTGACTGGCTCTGATGGCCACGCGCCTGGCTTGCTCACGCAGGCGGACAGCAACAGCATTGGCAGCAGCGGCATCAGTTTCCGCACGGGCGATTTGCTGTTCCGCATCTTGTCTCACCTTGTCGATAGCGCGCTGGCGACGCTGTTCTTCCTCACGCGCCAACTGGATGTTCCGAGCTCTGGCCTCGGCAAGTTCCACGGACTGCCTATCCCATTTCGCCTGCCAGGTCTTGCGTTCACCCTCCTCACCGGCAGAGTAACCAGACTGGTGAAGCGCCATTCCGCTGCCAGCTAACACGGCAATCACCAGCGCGCCGGCCAGGAACGACATCGCTCCACCGGGGAACGACACCATCACTCCCCCTTACACTTGGCATTCAGCCGCAACCGGTCTTTCCACAACCCTGAGCAGACCCGGTTACCTGGCTCGGAACAATCTTGTTTGCCGGCACGCTTGAACAACAAAATGGCCTCACATGCTCCGGGGTAATCACCTGCATTCAGCCGTTTCACGATAGTTGAGCGGCAAAATGCCCCTGGGCCGATGTTGTAGGCGAGCTCGACATAGGCGTCGTACTCGTACTGATAGAGCGGTACCTGGATGCAATCCTTCAAGGCGATCTCGAATACCCGCACTTCCCTCATACTCCGGTTGATAGCTTGCAGTGGCGTAATGGTATCGCCCATCTTCACCCCCTCGGTGCTACCAAACCCCAGCGTTGGCAGTGCCGTCCCGCGAACCGGGTCTGGATAAGCCGTCGGGCTGAATCCTTCACGGTTCAACACCCCCACAAACCCGGCCGCACTGAGCGTCAGCGCCGCAATAGCAATGCGAAGCTTATTCATCACTCGTCCCTCTGGCTCTGGGGGCGAATGATGTTCTGCCACAAGAACCACCCCATCTGAACTGCAATCCATAACAGCGTGGCCACCAACACCCAGTCACTAAGTGGGTAACCGGCCAGTGTCATACCGGACACCACTACTGGCGGTGCGGACTTGGCCACGCCCGTGGCAGCGGCAACAGCTGCAGTTGCAAACTTTTCCTCTTCCCCCATGCATCGCCCCTCCAGAAACGACAAAGCCCGCACGAGGCGGGCCAGGAATGAAAAAGGCCAGGGTCACGGGGACTCTGGCCATCTTTTAGCAATACTAACGCTGGGGCGGTGGTGATTCAACCAGTGGATGACGAGGGAGCAGAGGGATGATGAATCGCCATGAACTCACGCCATTCGGGTTCCAGGTCCAAGGCTAATTGCTCTTCTTGGTTCAATGATCCCCAGAATGGCAGCCAAAGATGCATCCACCAGTATTCCACGTCACCCTGCAGTGATCCCAAGCCTTCGGGATCAATCCATGGGAATGAGTCTGCCGGTAGAGGTGGCTCTAACCTGGTCTGCTGGAGAACATCAAGCACATCCAGGTCATCACTTGCAATCGAGACGACCGTTCCAGAGAAAGAAGGATGTAGAAACAACATCAACTTTCGGCCGGTCTCATCCGCAGAGCGTCTCACGACCTGAGTCGGTAACTCAGGAAGGACCTCATAGCTTAAACCAGCAAGCAATTGCATCAGGGTGTCTCTGTCGTCCTCTGATACCAGAAACCGAATGATGTAAGCTTCAGTCTCCGGATCTGCTGGCAATGGTTTGGGGTATCGACTGTATGCTTGGTCTGGAGCTATGGTGAATCCAGAACCTCTAAATACGTCCCGTATCTGAGGGGGATGTGACGTCTGGCTGCGCCACAAAAGCCCCCTCAAAAAATCCATTATTTTAGTTTTCATACACCTAGCCCACTAGCAATTCATCCCCTTGAATGAAATGGAGACAGGATCATGCTCCACCATTTTTTGTGCTTGGTGCTTATATTCAACTCACCATTATATTCGTCATCAAAAACAACGAAGCTATCAACATCAGATGTAAACTCTTCCCCTGGGAATCGATATGGAACATCTCGCCATTCCCCATAGCATACAAAGGGGGATGACTGGCCTACATAATCTCCCTTGGCATCATACAACTCAAAAAATATTGGCGATTCCGTAGTGAGCTGACAATATATGCCAATTGGATTTACTGGGTATACTGCTTTTAAGAACACTTTGTACTTGCCATCTTTTGACACCATACTAACAGATGGAGTCTTATCAAAGATGTCCCATGATACGTGTGCTAGCAGCAGCCAGTATGCCACGAATATCATCGCCAAAAACATAGCCAGCTTTTTCATAAATATATAATTCTCTGATTTGGGAGAGGATGTAACCAAAGCACATCTGAAAACACTATAAAATCTCCTCCCGAATGATGTTTATCTTGCCATTCGCGAAAATCGCGATTAAACACAGGAACAAACCCGCTCCATTTTCGAGCTAACAACCCATATAAACCTGCGCCATATGATGATAAATAGGTAGCACTTTCAGCTTTTGTTAACACACGATTTTTACTCCATATTCCCAATGGCTCAGTTGTTATCTTATTGCCATCCACAAAATCATATGTATCTTTGAGATATACACCAACGCGTTCTACAAAGAATGCAGGGCGCTTCTGATGCGTTCCCGAATATCCGCTTACCGCAAACTTTAGGTTTGCATTGCCAATTGCCCCATACCAATCATCAATTGTGTCCAATAAACCACCAACGCTAATAGTGTTAACGTGTGCAGTGGCATCCAACACTCGAGCACTATCACTCATACCTAATGGTATGCACATATTTGGAGAATATCCTGCCGCTTTTAATTTATTACGTAATTCATTAATACCAGCAGGTGAGTTCCAATTAACCATTCTCTCCTGCAGCTTTTCCTTTATAAAAGGTCTAGCCCACTCCATTTTGACAATAGTGTCATTGAATCTGTCATTAGGGATTGTTCTCGCATCACTACGTAGAAGTGCTCTTTTGGTCTCTTCTGTGAACTTGTACGCTGGCTTTACACTGAACCAATGGCGCATGAGCTGAGGTGCAACCTTCCATCCCATCTTTTCCATGGCATCGGGGATCTGATCAAGGTTGAATATATCAACCTTTACATCCTGCCCCTTCGTATTTGCACTAGGTGATAATTTGACATTAGCAACCGTCATTATCGCAGCCCTATCCTTGTCTGGAAAACATAATCAAGGGTTAAGTCCTCTTCAGACTTTCCTTTCACTTTGGAAGTCTTGCCACTTGTATCAACAATACCTTCTACAACCCCTGTTGAAGATGTCATGCCATAGGCCAGATGTTTAAACGGCATCCCAGTTTCACTATCCATGATGCAAAAATGCTCATCAAACAGCCCCGCAATGATGGCTGGGGAGATAACAGGCGGCGCTATGTCACCAACGAAGACGGTTCCCGCACCAATGATCACCCCACCGCAGTCCACTGTACTTCCGGTCATTGCCAGTGGCTTACCATTAACGAGAACCGTTGATGAGCCTGATGCTATCTTGCGGGGGTGCGGAGGATGATTTGGCTTATCGTGTGGGGCTAGGGGATCACCTACCCTGGCAGCAGGGATACCATCGATGAAGACGTCAGGTGAGCCTGCAGTGATGGGCGTGGGGTAAAAGCCGTCATGATCGGTACCAATGTTGCCAACCTTGGCTGCCTGCTTTGACATGTGAGCTCCTTTGCCTCAAATGAAAATCACCATATAACAAGAGTGTTCACATTTGAACCATTAGGGCCGTTTGGCTATGACATAAAATGACGCACAATGCATTATGAAGGCCAAGGCGTGAGCCTTGGCCTTCAGACTGGATTAAATCAGGAAGCTATCAAGAGAGGTGCCGCCTTCAACTGCAAGTGCAATCGCCTTAGGCATACGGCCTTGGCCGGTCCATGTTTTCTCTACACCACTTTCGGTATATTTGTACTTGGCAGGACGCGGGGTCCGCTTCGTCACACTGCCCTTAGCGACTTTAGGTTCGCTGGTACCAACTAATTCAGTCGGGTCTATACCTGCGTCTTGAAGCATTGCTTGGAATTCAGCCAGCTTTGCCAAATGGGCCTTTTGCTCAGCCATCTCTTTCGAAGCGGATTCTTCACGCTCCTGGAAAATGGCATCGAATTTTTCTTTCGCCTCAACCAATTGTTCGAAGCTCAGCTCGCGCAATGCAGCCCGCAAACTACGTTGATTCAGAAAGACTTTAATAAATTCATTCATCATTTTACCCTAGAAGCTTATTTATTGGATGAGTCAATCGACGCGCACGTTAGCCATTTGCACCAAGAAAAAGCGTACTCGAATCACTCCTTATCAGAAGTTAACTCTTCAAACCGTTGTTTGGCCTTTAATAGGCTCACAGGAGATAGCGCCTTTTCGATGGCTTGTTTATATGCTACTACTAACTCACGCTCATTTCCAGACGACATTTCAGCCATTGAAAAGTAAACGTAAGCTTCTGCCAAATTTACAGGACGCCCATAGCCAAATGCAAAAGCAAACGCTCTAATAAAATTAGCTTCAGGATTGTTTTTCGACTGTTTGCTAAAGCAAGCATCAACAGATTGCGCGTTGCCAACGTCTACATCTTGACATCTTAAACCAACCCACAACTCGATCCCTCTCTCTGCATCCTCGTTTTCACATAATGGCATTAAGGCTTTAATATCACCATCGGGATCTGCACCATCCAAACAACGTAACACCTTCAGTTTTCCTTCCGCGTCCTGTGAACCCTGGGCTGCAGCGAGTTTCAAATAATGTTCTGCTTTGTTTCTATCTATCTTCTGTCCTAGACGACCAAATAGATAGACATTGCCTAATGCCTCTTGAGAGTACACGTATCCTTTTTCAGCCGAACGGAGATACCACTTTAGAGCGATCCCATCGTCATGAATGGGTCCGTAATCACTCGAGTATTCGACTCCCAATACATACTGGGCATGCAGGTTACCTTGGGCAGCTGATTTTTCATACCACTTCAGCCCGACCTCACTATCACGCTCAACCTCAATAATCCCTTGAGAAGTCCCTGAATGGATTTGCCCAAGATAGAGCTGAGCATCTGCATTACCGTGTTCGGCCGCAGCAGTGATTAACGAGAGTGCTTCCGGCCCGTTGCGAGTGTCATAACGCCCATCGGCATACAACCTGCCGAGCTCAAACTGCGCGCTGGGGTCTCCCTTTTTCACTGCAGGTTCGAGTAAAGCGATAGCCTCTCGTAATAGGGCGATATCATTCTGTACTTGTCCCTTCTCAATCAGCGCCTTGGCTTTCCCCACGTTCTCATCGGCATGGCCTACACTCAGCCAGGACGCCAGAAATACACCTAAGCAAACCGCCAGCTTCTTATTCATCCCTATGCCCACACGATCAAATAAAGCCTCAATTGTGCCATACCATTGTGTCTATTAAATGATCCATCGGTCCATAAGTGACAGGTTGTGTCATCAGCATGATCATCGAAGCCAAGGCCAGGAGCCAATCGCTCCACGGTGATCTTCTCCATGGGGACCGCTATACTGTATTTATATACAGCACAATAGAGCCCTCATCATGTATGCAGTACCCGATCTCAACGCTCCGGCGTTGGAAATTCCCTTGTTCCTATCCCCTGCGGCATGCGGCTTCCCGTCCCCCGCCCAAGACTATGTCGAACAGGCTATCGATCTGAACCAGCTGTGTGTTGCCCACCCAGCAGCCACCTACTTTGTACGGGCTGCCGGGGATAGCATGGTGGATCACGGGATCCGTGACGGCGACCTGCTGGTCGTGGATCGCAGCCGCAAGGCGTTGCATGGTTGCGTTGTGGTCGCCGCTGTCGATGGCGAGTTCACGGTGAAAAAACTGCAGCTTGTGCCCACGGTAGTGCTGCTGCCGGGCAATCCGGCCTATCTGCCTATCAATTTCTGTGAGGGGCAGGAGTTGGAAATCTTCGGAGTGGTGGTATTTGTTGTACACAAGATGGCGACACCATGAACAAGAGCTGCGCCGTGGCTCTGGTCGATGTGAACAACTTCTATGCCTCCTGCGAGCGCCTGTTTCGCCCAGACCTCAAGGGGGTGCCCATTGTCGTACTCTCCAACAATGACGGCTGTGTGGTAGCCCGATCCGCTGAGGCCAAGAAGCTGGGGATCAAGATGGGTGTGCCCTACTTCCAGATCCGCCAGTTTTTCGAGGCAATGGGCGGTGTCTGGTTCTCCAGCAACTATGCGCTCTACGGTGACATGTCGCAGAGGGTGATGACGATTTTGGAGGGAATGGCGCCAGCGGTGGAGGTCTACAGCATAGACGAGGCTTTTATTGAGCTGAGCGAGAGCTGGGCTGGCGACCTGGTGGAGTATGGCCGCCAAGTTCGCGAGCGGGTGCAACAGTGGACGGGGCTTGTGGTTGGGGTCGGTATTGGCCCTACCAAGACGCTGGCCAAGCTCGCCAACTACGCCGCCAAGAAGTGGCCGGCCACTGGGGGGGTTGTCGATCTGCGTGACGAGGCGCGGCGAGCCCGGCTGATGGCCATCACCCCAGTAGATGAGATATGGGGCATCGGCCGGCGGCTGTCGGCAAAACTCAACGAGCAGGGCATCAAGACTGTTGCCGAGCTGGTTGCAGCAGATCCAAAGGCCCTTCGTCAGAGATATGGGGTTGTGGTAGAGCGAACGGTGCAGGAGTTGCGGGGGATCCCCTGCGCCGAGCTGGAGCAACTGACTCAGGCAAAGCAGCAGATCATCTGCTCACGCTCCTTTGGCGAGCGGATCACCACCATGGGGCCAATGCATCAGGCTCTGGCCGGGTACATGGAGCGGGCCGCCGATAAGCTCAGGGCGGAGGGCATGTGCTGCCGCCATGTGACCCTATTCATCCGCACCAGCCCGTTCAGTGACAAGGCGCCCTACTACGGCAACCAGATCAGCACCAAGTTGGCGGTGCCCACCAATGACACCCGGGCCCTGTTATCTCTGATAGCCCCTCTTCTCTCTCGGATCTGGGTTGAAGACCAGCGCTACCAAAAAGGCGGCGTCATGCTCGCCGACTTCACCCCAGCAGGTATCCAGCAAGGGGATCTATTCATCAACGAGCAACAGGATCCCCGCAGTGATGCTCTCATGCAGGTGATCGACAGGATTAACCAGGGGCGAATGGGGAAGGTTTACTTTGCCGCAAGAGGACGTGACAACAGGGAATGGATGATGAAACGAGAGAAGCTCAGCCCACGCTACACAACAAGCATTAGCGAGCTCCCCGTGGCAAAGGCATTGCCTTAGAAAGGCGAGCCAGCTTCGAACGCAGCACATTTAGCTTGAAAGACTCTGAACCTGGAAGCGGCTCAGGATGAATGGCTATCACCTTGATGAAAACCCGATGAGAGCTTCGCTTACCGGGCTCTCGTTTGCAGTTCCTAGTCTCGGCCACTGTCTCCACATAGCTGAGAGTACGCAGGTAGATCATCACGTCGCCGGCCACAGCGTCCGGCACCCCAAGCAGACTGGTGATTGAATGCAGATCGAAGAAATCGCCATAGAGCATCCCCCATCCGGCGACCTGTAAAGCCATTGGCCTCAGCACACTCTTCTGCATCCTCTCCCCCTTTAACTACAGACTCAATTGCTATAGACCTCCCATCCCAATCCTGCAAGTACCTGGAAGCCATAAATGAGAAAAGATCCATTTAACCCCCATATGGGACACCATAGTTGATAGAACTATCATCTACGAATATACCTTGCTGGCCCCTAAGAACACTGCAGTTCAATCACATAACGAGCACAAGGATGAACCTATGAATACCACCGTGGATAAAACCAAAAATATCGTCACCCGGAATATTTTTGTTTCGCTTTCAACCAGTGAAGGCCAGGTCAACTTCAACGAGATCTTTTCGATCACGGATCCCAACATCGCACCGCAAGCTTTTGCGATGGCCAGAGTATTCCAAGATGCTCTGGTACCAACGGCTGATGGGAAGTCACTCCGGTTTGATGTTCAAAAAGCACTCACCCTGATCAAGGCCCACCCCGAAATGGCAGTGATCAACTTCACCGACCAGACAATAGAGCAGTCCAATGCCGCGGTTACGCTCATGGTGGATAAGGTGCTGGAAATCCTGAACAAGGTACTCGGGGTGGTGCTCGGTGAAGGCCCGAAGGCAAAGCTGGTCGAGTCAGTCTCCAGCGCCTTTACCAACCTGAATGAGCAGAAAGACAGCGCTTGGATCTTCTGGGAGAAGAGCGAAGCGCACAAGACAACCTATCAGTACAACATACTGTTCGGGGTCCAGTCCAAAGAAACCGGCCTGTTCCTGTACGGGCTGCCAATGGGTATGGAGATTAACGTAGATATTGAAAAGGAACGTGTCCTCTTTATTACCCTGAAGGACAAGGAGTCCTACCGCGTCCACCTGCAATCTCTGTCTGTAATCGAGATGATAAAAGCACCAGCCAACTTGAAGCTGGCCGCCAAGGGTGGGAAAGATCCGCACCAAGAGGCACAAGAGTTCTTCACCCAGCACAAAAACAACGAGCCGGTACGTATTAAGTAAGAAGTCCATGCAGCAGGAACGCCCTTCTCAGGAGGGCGTTTTTCATTGGGTCTTTGAACAACAAATATCAGCCTATCCGCATTTCCTTCACTTGCCGGTCCATGACCCTGGCTAGGTCTGACGCCTGGTGGAGTACCTCATCAACCGTTTTCTCCACCGCCTGCCGCATCTGCACGCCGAACCGGCGCGATACCAACTCGGCATCCGGCACCACTCGCCCAGTACCGTGACACTTCGGGCATTCGTCATTGCGCCGCTGGCGCACGCCGGTACCATTGCAGTGCGGGCAGCGCCCCGACCGCAGCATATCGGCCACACAGTGAGCACGGGCAAGGCCCAGTATCCCATTCCGCTCATCCAGCAGGCGCTGGTACTCATGGTTATTGCCAGCCCGGTGCGCACGCTTGGCCTTCTCCATCACCACGGCGGCCCGGCGGCGCTCCTTGTCATAGTGCGGGTGGGACAACACCAGCCGCTCCAACTGCTCTGGCAGCGGGCGACGCAGCAGGATAGCCATAGCCATGCCACCGGCATCGCTGCTGCCCAGGGAGGTACAGAAGTGGACCAGCAGCCCCTGACTTGCTCCCTCATCACTAAGGTGATCGGCCATTAGATACTGCAGGCCAAGGGGATTATCCTTTGCTGCCATCTGCAAGGCACCAATCAGATCATCACGCCCCAGGGCGTTGAAATTGCCAGAGATAGGCTCATGGAGCGCACCTTTCGGTGAAAACAGGCGCAGGGCCATTTCGATCGCATTGGTCATGGGTTGGTCCTCTGGTCTGGGTCTTGATTGAAAGCGGCGAGCAGCCAGGCACGCAGCTTGCCGGATTTGATATGTTCGGGCGCAATCTCCAGCACGGTCCACCCCAGGAGAGCGGCCTCGTTCATTGTGGCCCGGTTCTCTACGAAACCCCTCCCCCGGGTGTGCCGGCCGCCGGAGTGGATCCCGCCGTGGATCTCGAGGGCGGAGAGGTAGATCACGCCGCCCTTCCGATGGTGTTATTGCGCAGTTCGGCCACCTCCCTGGCCACCTGTTCCAGCAATACCTCCTCACTGCCGTGCTCGGCCTGCCAGCTCTTGGGGGCGGCGTGGAAGCCAGTGGGGTAACAGGCACGGTGGTGGCGGGTGCAAAGGGGCAGCACCTGGGTGTGAGCGGCGCGCTGCGCCATCCCGACGCCAGAACGCACATGGTGAATTTCCGCAGGACTTGGCCCCAGGCCTGCATTGCGACAAGCAACACAACCCAGGGAGGCGACGTCAGAAAGATACTGCTTATCAGCCTTGGTCTTGCTCATGCCGCCCTCCCGTATGCCGCCACCCAGTCGAAGCCTCGGCGAGATTCATCCCCGAACCGCACGCCCTTCTGGGCACCGAAGGCTTGGGCCAACTCGATGAGGTCGCGCATCTCGCGCACGGTCATCCTGGAAGTGGACTTACCCAGCACCACGAAGCCGGTACCGTCGATGTTCGGTACCACATCCTGCTGGTACAGTGCCGCGCTGAGAACGTGTTTCCAGTCCTCCTTGGAGAGCTTGCGGCCGTGCCAGTTCACCTGCTCGGCGATGTCGGTGAGACACGCCCAGAGCATTGAGTTTTGGGCGAGAGAACGGGTCATCTCCTTGATTTCGATGACCAGCGGCTTGTCCTGGTCAACCGGCAGGCCAGCGACCAACTGGCAGGCACGGGACCGAATTTCAGGACTGCGGAGGAAATACTTGGGGTAGGAGTTCATGCTGCCTCATCCCCTGTCAGTTCAAGTGAAAGCTGTACTCGAACCTTGAGTTGGGTTTGTTCTAGACCCAGCGCTCGCTTCTCGATGCGTCGCTGGGCCAGGCCTTGCCCATGGAAAGTTCCGTTGGATACGGAGATTGCTTCACGCCGGGTGAAGTCATGAAGGAGCTGCAGCACTTCCTGCTTATTCTGGAGCTGCTCGAGCATCCAGTTGAAAGCCAAGATGTAGAGCTCTTTTAGCTGGGATGCTTTCTTGCCAGTGAAGCCCATCACGAGGAAGACCAGTCCATCTTTGGTGATGTTGTAATACTTCAGAGGCTTACCGTTCTGTAACTTACTGTTTTCAAAGCAGACCTCAAAATTGAGTTCTGCAAATGCCTTACTGCACTCTAGCTTTTCAATCACAGCCAGCACGTTGTCATGGCGCTTCCCAAACAACTTGGCCACTTTACGGGAAGTAGTGAACACCTCCCCTTCCTGGGCACTCACCAGTTTCTGGAACAACGCGACCTGCTCGGGACTGAACTGAAGGATAGACTTACTGTCGTGGATGCTGGCACAGCCGCGTGGGTGTGCTGCAGATAGATCTCGGGTATGTGGTTTGGTCATGGTCTGGGTCCTTTTGGTCATACACAGCCGGGTGGTCTAGGTCCGGCACTGACTATGGTACCCACTATTGATAATTTCTGTCACGTACCAGAAATCATCTGGAATCTATTGGTTCACAAAAGAGAATTAATTATTTTTTTAAAATCTGCAGGTTTTTCAGAAAAGCACGATTCGAGCGTAAACCGTGACAGAGATCAAATCTCTAATAAGCATTGTATTTAACATGGCCGAGCATGAAATGGCGGTTCATAAAATGAAACTGCAAAAATAGCTCTCTTAACAAGCATGGATGTCACTTAATGGCTGTAACACTCAACGAAAAACCAGTGCGTTTACTGATGCACGATATGATCGTTTCCATGGGTTTGAAACCCGGAGCCCCTTTCCTTCGAGAGCAAGCAATCCAATGGTTCAAAGAACACTATCCGAACGTAAAGCAAGGTACCGTAGCAGCCCATCTAATCAGGCAATCTATAAACGTCCCCACTCGTTTGCAGTACAGCCCGAGAACTGATGGTACAGACGATCTATTCTTCAAAATCGACACCTCGAATTATCGTCTGTACGAACCTGGCAGAGACCCAACGCCAATCACCGTTCTCACCCCGGTTGTCGATGAATCCCCAGTGGACACCCCGCTCGAGGGCTCCAGCGAGTTTGCCTACGAACATGACCTGAGGGACTACTTAGCCAAGAATCTGCACATCATTGAACCCTCACTAAAGCTCTATATGGATGAAGGGATCACCGGCGTAGAGTTCCCTGTAGGCGGCCGCTTCATCGACCTGCTTGCTGTGGATAGTGCTGGCAACTATGTGGTTATCGAGCTCAAGGTATCGAAGGGCTATGACCGTGTTGTTGGCCAGCTATTGAGATACGTCAGCTGGATTAAGAAGAACCATGCTGAGCCGGGGCAGACAGTGCGTGGGATAATCATTGCCAAGCAGATCAGTGAAGACCTCAAGCTTGCCTGTTCAGAGGTCCCCTCTGTATCACTCTATGAGTACGCGTTGTCAGTTGCCGTTACGAAGGTATCGTAATCGTACCAAGAGTTTCAGAGCAGCACCCTCGTGCGAGCTTTACACTTCATACCCTGAGTGGGTACTTGTCTCCCACTCACTCTCCCCCTGCAGCCCCCCCACAAAATCTGTGATCCCCTCCTGATATAGAACACATTCGACTCCACTAATAGTTTCATAAGAGATAACGTCATTAACAAAGACACATGCATTCGTGATCGGAGCCGGCCATGCAGTATGCAAAATGCACTCTTGATAATAGAAATTGGGAAGCAACTGCATTTGAGCAGCTGCCTGGCGGGGAATTAGAGACAAAGAGAACCAGTCTCGTCTGTACAGAATGTGGTGAGTTTGCCTGGTACAGGAAGAGAAGTATCCATGGCCATCCCCCGCATTTCTGTGCTCATCATGCCGAAGGGTGTGACCTGAAAGTCGAATATGTCTCATCGACAGAGAATAGGGATGATGCAACCGAGACCGCAGATGATGTCGAAAACAATGACACCATCGTCGTAAGGTTGGACAAGGAGAAGGGCGGTGCAATTGACGTTGTACAGACCCAGAATCCCCCCATCCCAGGTCAAGGAGAAGGTGGTCGCAGATTTGTCATCGATAGCCACACCAGGATTTCATCTCAGCAATTTACGCTTCGCCGGATCCTACATCGACTGGTTAAGAGCGAAGCATTCAGACAATCTACGAGCCGCATCATCTTCTACAGAACCAATGATGAAGTGATGCTTGATGGCCAGGTGAAGGACATTGTCGTTAGCTTTGCAGACATCACAAAAGACAAACACCATGAGCAGATAAATTTCTACTGGGGACCGATAGTCTCTGTCAATAAAACTAAAAAGGATGGAAAGATTTGGCTTAACTCCAGCACTAGCTATAACTCTGCAAGCGTTGCAATATTTGAAGATATTGCAGATGACTTCATGCAGTTTTTCGAGGTAGAGGAGCTGGATGAATTGCTTGGTGCTTATGTGCTGGTTGCTGGTCGATGTATATACAGCAATGGTGGGGAAGGAAAACCTGTCATCTGGTGCGGTACCAAGAACTACATCTTTGTGAAGAAATATAAAGATCCATACGTCGAAGACATTTGTTAAAGCAGACGCCGGTACTGCGCCGGCGTTACCTCCCTACCCTACTCCCGACCTCGCCACTCGCTGACCATCTCGGCTGTTATCTCGTCCTTGTAGCAGATCGGCGCATAACCACCGGCCCGGTTCCACGCACTGCGCTTGCCACAGCGACTGCCGTTACTGGCATGGTTGTAGGGGCATGGGCAGTTGCCTGGGTAGCTATCGATAGACTCCTGGATGATCTGCTGCTTCACCTGTTCGTCGGCGATAGCCGACTTGGCGACCTCATCCTTGGCACTGACCGAGAAACAGACACTCAGCAGTGCCAGCAACATCAAACGCTTCAAATTGCTCTCCAATCGGTTCTCTTTCGGGTACCTTCGCTTGTATCACCCTTCATATCGGCAGAAAACCAATCATTGATTAGATACTGATCTACCTCAAAATTGTGTTCAATATCACGCACTTCAATGACAAATTACTCAACTTTATAAGTGCCAATTGGTATGCTCCTCAACCGGTTCCTATGTCTCACGCAGGGCCTAGCGATGGCGACGCTCTCAACCGCCAGATCACCGGTTAAAAGCAGCAATCTGGGGGCTGTAACCTAGGGGCGGTAGCCAAAACAAACACCAACCAGATACTCATATAAATCCACAAATGCAACTTATGTCCATAAATAATCAAATGACATTTACCCCCCCCCCAACACAAAACAGTTATTTTTCTTTCATAAAAATTGATGCAAACTATTTGCATTATTAAAAGATAAATATTTTAATTAATTACAGAGGGCAATATGTATCAAGGATTTGACCTAAAAATAGATGATATATCATTTTTTGATAGTGATGAGGAATATACAAAAACGTTAGATGAAAACAAAGAAAATATAAAGCTTGTTGTTGATGAGATTTTAATGAGCAGTGACGTTATTGATGCCGAAAAAATAATAAGTCAATGGTTTCCAAAAGATCATTACCATGTTTTTATCTCTCACTCTCACAAAGATGAATACATCGCCAAAGCCTTAGCAAATTGGCTATATGAAAATTTCAAATTGAAATCATTTTTAGATTCACACATTTGGGGATATGCGAATGATTTGCTATATGATTTAAATGACTTGTATGCAAGAAAAAATGATACCACTTTCGAATATACACCAGCAATTTATAATGCATCAAATGTGCATCTAATGCTCTCAACAGCACTCAGTGAAGTAATTGACAGTACAGAGTGCTTGTTTTTTATAAACACAGAAAACACAATTCGAAACATCAATCTAAATAATGGGCGATATGAACCACGAACAGACTCAGCTTGGATAATGCATGAATTGAAATCCTCTTCAATCATAAGAAAAAAGCAAAGCGAGCATAGATCAGCAAAACTAATGGAGTCAAAATCAGCAGGACTAGAGAGCATTCATAAATCTGTAGGCTATTCTTACAGCATATCAACTAATCATCTCGTTAAAATATCACAAGAAAAGCTTTCACAATGGGCAGAAATCTGCGTGTCATATAAAGAAATAGAAAGAGGACTCCTACAAAATAGAAACTTTTATAGTGAATATGATGCTTTAGATAAATTATATTTATGCGCATATGACCTATCACCATGTGAAGAATCAGACTTCAGCACTAACTTATTTAATTAAGGGATTAACGTGGACTCAAAATTCAAACACTTAGATTATGTTCAGTCAGTAATTACAAGAATGAACTCTAATTCATTTATGATTAAAGGTTGGGCGATAACACTGCTTACTGCATTTTTAGCCTTGGTTGCTGGAAGCGGAAAGACACAGCTTATGCCAATAACATACGCGGTCATTCTATTGTTTTGGCTTCTCGATGGGTTCTATATATCTCAAGAAAGAAAATTTCGTAAACTCTATGGTTCAGTAATAAAAACTGAAAATGATAAAATTGATTTTTCCATGGACACATCAAAGTTCAAAAAATGGAGTAATTCATGGTTAGCAGGGGTTTTATCTAAAACACTAATTATTTTTTATGGAATGGCCATAATTCTAACTTTCATCACTAAAAAATATATTTAAACTGGAGCTTTACGATGGGAAAGAAGATTTTTGTATCCTATAAATATGCAGATAAAAAAGTTGAATCACTGTCAAATAATACCTTTTACGAAACAACAGTTAGAGATTATGTTGACAAGCTACAAGAGGAACTAGCTGATGACGACCACATAAATAAAGGGGAGGCAGATGGTGAGAGTATGGAGTCTTTTAAAGACTCCACAATCGAGTCAAAACTGAGGGATAAAATTTATGACAGCAGCATAACCATTTGTCTTATATCAAAAGGAATGAAGGATCCTTTTTTGCCTGAAAAAGATCAATGGATTCCATGGGAAATATCATATTCATTAAGGGAGCAAAGGAGAAATAACAGAACTAGTCTAACTAACGCAGTTATTGCGGTTGTGTTACCAGATCAATATGGCAGCTACAACTATTTTATTGATGATGATAGTTGTCCTTACTGTAAATGTCGGACACTGAAAACTAGCTTTTTATTTAGCATACTAAAAGAAAACATGTTTAACATCATAAAGCCTAATTATAGCTCTTGCGAACATCATGATTCTGGCGGCAAAGTTTATCTAGGCCATTCATCATACATCTCATCTGTGAAATGGATTGATTTTATAAATAATATTAATCACTACTTAGATGTCGCAGTTGAGATAAACAAAAACATAAGTAACTATAATATCTGCAAAACAGTTTAATCATTTTGTGCATTAACAAAAAACCAACACCCTCATTCGTTAAACATATACAAAGCCCTGGAATAGATGTGACCGAATGTAAATATTTATATATACATTTGCCAAATTCTAAAAGCATCCGATGCTATTCGTCAAAAGACATCACAGTATGTATCTAGGAAAAAATGACGTGTTGTACTGTCAATGACTTTCAGTTTTTTGATAACTCTCACCAGATGCGAGAAGAATAAACTGAGACACATAAAACAACATTGGTGAGCCTTTAAACATTAATCCAACCCCGCTTAGGTGAAATATTATAAACCATAATCGCTATAGTTTTTTCATCACTAAATAATCAAAACAATAAATACGGCCTATGTTATAACATAGGCCTTTTCAGATGGAACTTTATCATGTTATACAACATTTTCATCATTGGGAAACACACAGCAGCTCAAGTCAAGTGGCTGATTGAATCAATATCTAAACTGTCTGCGCCTTGTGGATTATCATTGAAAAAAGACATTTCAATACATATATCTGTCGCCCCAATAGATATTTCAACACACACACTTATACCTGCAGTTATTTTCTACTTTTGTGATAATGAATCAAGCATCGACCTTAAGTGGTTAATTGGAAAACAAAAACCAATAATACCAATTTTATCAAATGCAGATTTCAATTTTGAGAATTTACCCTCTGATTTAAAACATTTGAATTGCATGTATTTTACCAAACAATCTGTACCATTGGTTGTTTCTGCTGGTTTTGAATGTCTCGGTCTATTACCAAAACAAAGAAGAATATTCCTAAGCTATAGAAGGATTGAGTCAAAAGCAATTGCACATCAATTGTTTGAAGCATTATCAGCCCGCCAATATTCTGTTTTTTTAGATACACATATAATTCGTCCATCTGAAGAGTTCCAAACAGTATTGTGGCACAACATGTCCGACTCTGATGTAATGATTATGCTAGATACTGAAACATATCTCAGTAGTAGATGGACTGCGGCTGAGTTTGGCAGAGCGCAGGCTACTGGAATTGCAATTTTAAGAGTAGGGTGGCCAATGGTTAAGCGATCACTTCAATTGTCATTATCAGATAATATTCAACTGAGTGTTAATAATTTTTTGCCTTTTGGCAAGCTAAAAGCTTATTTTATCAAAAGAATATGTGATAAAGTTGAGGAGACGAGGAGTAAATCTATCTCTTATAGAGCATTTGTTATGAAAAACAAAGCTCATGAATTATTATCAAACATAGGTGCCAACGTGTACGCAACTGGGCCAAAATTCATTACTCACGCAACACTTAGTAATAATGTACAAGTTGCAATCCAGCCCCATATAGGCATCCCTACATCACGAACGCTATATGATATGCCAAGCAATAAAAAGCATAAGAATATCGTTTTATATGATGAAATTGGTATTCATCCTGATTGGCAGAAACACATTGAATGGTTGGACAAAAACATTTTCAACGGTTACTATCTTCCACTAAACAACTGTACAGAAAGATTAAGTCACCTTACAAGGGAGAAAAATGAATGAAATCAATATTTCTTTCAGCAAGCATTCCCGTTGCTGGTGAGGGGCGAGGTGACTTTTATAAGTCTGCAGACATTTACTTAATCAAACAAGCTGTCAGAGAATTTCTAATCGTGTGTTTAGGAAGAAGACACATTGTATGGGGGGGGCATCCTGCAATCACCCCCATTTTTTGGGCCGTTTGCCAAGACCTCGGCGTTAACTATTCCCATGCTGTAACCTTATACCAAAGTAAATTTTTTGAGGAAGTATTTCCAGAGGAAAACCGGCATTTCTCAAACGTTGTCTTCACCGATATAGTAAATGGCGATAGACAGGACAGTCTCTCTCTTATGAGGCATGAGATGTTATCGAGAGAGGATTTATACGCTGCTGTATTTATTGGTGGCATGCAAGGAATAAATGATGAATACTCTCTATTTAGATATTATCATCCTAGAGCGACTATATTGCCTATTGCCACACCGGGAGGTGCAGCAAAAAATTTGGCAATCGAGATGAATGTCGGCAATGACATCCTTAATGAATTCAACTATTTTAGATTATATCACTCGAAATTGAATGTAGACGTAAATGAAAAAAGAATTCCAGGCACAAAGTAAAGCTAAGCCATAAGCATACAGCTTTCTACAGTAAGTTCTAATCTTACTATCCTATTAGTAATTTCTTTACACACATTCCTATTCCACCTGCGTTCATCTTATTACGGTACGTTGTTTACATCAATATCTCATGTTATTCATTCCGTCCCATCTTCAGGGAATAGATTTCAATCTTTTCCAACTCAGCCAGGTGATGCCGCCTGGCTACTTCTTCTGGCTCAACCGCACCAGCATCACCACCAGACCAAGGTAAGGAAAAAAACCTAACCTTCATTCACCTCTCAACACATTCACTGACGCACCTCTATACCGCTCGACCTCCTCCACCACTTGCTCAGGCGTCATGTCGATAACCAACCAATGCCCTGCCCTGCGCAGGCAATCCGTGTACCCCAACGCCGAAAGCTCATCAGCCACCTCCAGCTGTATCCTCTCCCCACACCAGCCCCGAACGGCAGGATATACCGCTACCCTGCAGAATTTCGCAGCCTTGACCTCGGCGATCACGTCTTGGTTGAACATCCCTGAATCCCCCCTGTGATGGTGTAACCACGCTCTCTACGGTCGGTGAGAATCCGCTCCATCTCAAGCTTCACAGCATCGCTAGTAACCTTGCCGTCACGCTGCTGTACGGCAAACACGCCCCCATCGACACCGGGCTGCCAGCCACGGACGGGGCGAACAGCTAAATTACGATGCTGTTTAATCTTCCATCCCTAAACCCAGTCTTCGTACCGCAGCCCTGCCACCCTGGAGAACTCACGAGTATTGTTGGTGACCAGCACACAATCTGCAGTCAACGCATGGGCGGCAATGGCCGCGTCGTTATCGCCTATCGGTGTCCCGGCAGCCGCAAGTTGCTGGCGGATTTTGATTGTCATATCCACCGTCGCAGCGTCCCAGGGCAAAATGCCATCCAGGCGGCGAACAAACGCATCGATGGCAGGCCCCAGATTCGGGGAGGCCTTCTTGCCTATCTGGCCGTATCGCATTTCGGCATAGGTGATGGCTGAGATCACAATCCGATTGTTCTGAGCCACTTCTGCAGCCAATCGCTCCAGCACAGACAGCGGCATTTCACGCATGATGAAGGAGCAGATGCAGGTATCGAGCATAAACGTCTTCACAGGGTGAACCGCCCTTCATCACTGATCACATCTGGGCGCTCTTGCAAGAAGTCGGCATCCGCTTTCTGGCACTCGGCCAGGGACAACCAATCTGGACGTACTGGGCGAAGCGTGATGGTATCGCCATTCTTGATGATCTCAAGGTCGTTGACCCCTTGGAACTCCATGTCTTTCGGCAATCTGACCGCTTGGTTTTTACCATTTTTAAAAATCGCAACAGTGCGCATACCCCCTCCTACATATGTTCGACATATGCTAATAGAACATAGGCAAAGCATATGCCCACATTGATGCAATTTCAATCATCCCATCCCCCCTTACGTGGCTTGCTGTTGGCCTTTTCCAGCTCCGCCAGGTGATGCCGCCTGGCCACCTCCTCCGGCGCGATATCAGAGATAACGCCTTCGGTAAACTGGCAATAGGCCACCCCTGTTCTCCCATTGCGATTCAACCGCACCAGCAACTCTATCAGCCCTCGATATGGCGAGTTGTCGTGATACACCTCGTCACGGTATACCCCAATCCACACATCGCAGTCCTGCTCGATCTGTCCCGTGTCACGGCTGTCGCTGGGTTGCGGTCGCTTGTCGGCTCGCTGCTCCAGTCCACGGTTAAGTTGGCTCAGCAAGATCACCGGGCAATGCATCTCCTTGGCCAGCTCCTTGAGCCCTTTGGTGATGGCGCCATAGGCAAGATCGTTACGCTCCGCCTTCTCGGCCTTCATCAAAGTCAGGTAGTCCACCGCAATCATCCCCAGTGGCCCTAACAGCCGGCGTAAGCGACGGCATTCACGCACGACCTGGTGCAAGCTCATGCCAGGCAAATCCGCGATATGGAGCTGTGAATGGCCCAGTTCAGCCGCAACCGCATAGGCTTTGTCCATCAGGGTCTGGTCCGTGGCTTCGCCAAGGTGCCGGCGGCTTACCCCACACGCCTGTGCCAGCATCACCTCGAACAGCTCGGTGCGGCTCATCTCCAGGCTAAACCCCACCACCGGTAATCGCTTCACCAACGCGGTATGGCAGCACAGCTTGGCCATGAAGTTCGATTTTCCCATCTTGGGACGTCCCCCCACGCACACCAGCGCCGTCCTGCTGATGCCTCCTGGGTAGAGCACCGCGTCCAGCGAGGGGATCCCCGTCATGTAGCCACTCATCGCGCCAGGCAAATGGGCGATGCGCCGTTCCATCTCGTCGCACCACTCCTGCACGATGTCGCTGGCGGGCACGGCCAACCCACTCACGCCCCCTGCCCGCTTGTTGTCGATCTCCCCAAGCAATGCGCCCATCTTGGCAAAGCGCTCATCGGTGGTATCAAACCCGGGGGCCAACATCGCCTCGATGCAGTCGTGCAGTTTCGCCAGCGCAAAACGCCGCTCGGCAGCATGTCGCACAATCGTCCCGTAGATCGCCACATTGGCCATGCTCGGCGTGTTCTTGGCGACCTCCACCAGGTAGGCCAAGCCGCCAGCCTCATCGAGTTGGCCGTTCTCCGCCAGACGATGCTCAACGGTCATCAGGTCGATCGGCTGCCTGGCCGCCGCCAGCTCGGCTATCGCACCAAAGATCACCTGATGCGGCCGGCCGTAAAAATCACAGCTCTGCAAACCAAGATCATGGTAGGTGTCACAACCCAGGATCAACGCGCCCAAGACACTCTGCTCGGCATCGAAGCTGTGCGGTGGAACCATGCTCAGGGCCTGGCTAGTCATTGAACCGCCCTTCCCTCACGCCCAGATAGCAGCGCTCGGTCACCAGGAAATCGAGGTTCTTGGGCTTCCAGGTCTGGCCATTGCTACGCTCCCGGCTCTCACACATCCAGCGGCAGTTTGCCGCGATGAACGCCAGGTACTTGCGCCAACGCTCTTCGGTGAAGCCGAACTTGTGCCAGAACGTTCGGATCTTGGCTTTGCGGCTGTCAGTCAGCTCACGAATACCAGGCATCTCTGGTAGCAGTTCGTGATATGCCTCCACGATGGTCTGGTAGGGGGTATGTTTGACCTGAGTTTTATCGGTGCCGGCGCAGGGGGGCTCAGCGCAAGCTGATGCCCCCTCAGTCATTGTCTTTACTGTCTTTGGTATAATGTCTTTTGTGTGTCCTGGTTTCTCTGACACCGCTGTCATGGTTTCTCTGACACTTTTTGTCATGGTTTCTCGGACACTGTCCGACTTTCTATGACACTCTGAAATGTCCCATTCACTCAGGTTCTTATTCGGGCCTATACGTCCCCCTTCCCGTATCAAAACCTTCATCCGGATCAGCGTATTTTTGGCAAAGCTGACGGCCTGTCTGGACAACCCTGTACGCTCAGCGATTTGGTTATCGGCAATGCGATCGACCTTCTTGTTGAACCCGTAAGTGCAACGGGTCACGGCATGTACCACCTTCTGCTCGTTCTTGTTGAGATCAGCCAAAATGATCGCGTCATAGAGTTCATTGGCTATCCGGACGTAACCATCGTTAAGGTCTGCCACACGCACCTCCCGAGGCTGCGCCTTGGAGCGAACATCAGGGAATTGAAGTAATGCTGCCATCTCACACCTCCAGCTCATCGGCTAACCGGCGTACCGCCAATTCGTATTCGTGTTGAGTAAGGCCCTGGCACTGCAACTCGCGTTTCCTGAGTTCATAGCGTTCCCATGTGGCCGGGGATGAAGAATGACCCATTAGCCACCTTCGCTTGCAGTCCTCACAGACAGGGTATGCCAGGGCTTGACAGCAGGAACACGCGCACAACCTGCCGCCACAATGTTGGCAATGGTTGAGAAATGGCGGCATGGGGGGCTCCCCAGGAGCTTGAGCTGGATTGGTCATTGTTGGGTCCTGTGGTGTTCTGCCCGGTGGTTAGGCGGGCTGGTTGTAGTTATGCGCTAGGTTGGGCCTCAGCACGTTCGGCTGCGCTGGCCTGCAGCTCGCGAGCCAGTCGCAAAGCTTGCCGATCGGTGCCAGCAGCATGGGTAGTCGAAATCAGCGGCTCGTCCAGGGCCAGGGCCAGCTCATGCATGACAGCCTTCAAGACGATGTTGTCCCGATCGCTGACATGTTGTGACGCTGGGCGCGGCGGCCTGAGTTGCATAGTCATGGGGTTACCTCTTGAGAACGAAATCGATGAGCTTTTGCAGAGGGCGCTTGGGGCGCTCTACTTCGTAGGTTTCCTCATCAAGGTGGGTGAAGGTGAGCAGTCCACGCTCAGGTAAACCGGAGCCCTCCAGGATCTCCTCCACAGTGACCAGGGGGTAGCCCTGCTCGATGAGACTTCGATTGGCCCGCTTGACGGCTCTCGTCAGGATCTGGGGTTCATGCTGTGATATCGCCTTGAGCAGAATGAGCAGAGAAGAGCGGGCAAATGCGGTTTCAGTCATGCCGAATTCAGCCCCGACTTCTCGCCACATACAGCGCTGAGCCAGGTTTCCACGTACTCGCAGTGGAGATATTGAATCCATTTTTTCGTGATCAGACAGAGCTGGTCGTCCCATTTGTTGGTCCTCTAGTGGTTTGACTCAGGCCGGTGGTCAGGCGGCCTGTTGGGCGGAATGGTCTTGGTCCTCCTTGTTCAGGGGGTAATCCTCGAGGCCCAGACGCAGCTCACCGTTGCTAGCGATGACAAAGCTGACTGCATGCTGGGCCGGGATCACATCGCCCCACTTCACGGCGAGACTGCGGGAGATGCCGATGGCTTTCATAGCGCGGGCCATGTTGCCGAAATACTCAATGACTTCACGTTTCTTCATTGGTCGGGTCCTGTTGTGGTAAATACATGCAGATAATGTCCTTCACAGAGAACGATGTCAATCACCGCCGTCCCCCCAAGAGATCGACTATGGAATTACAATCTAGTCTCTAAAGAGAACGAGAGGTTATTGATGAAAACATTTGGGCAACGCCTTGAAGAAAAGCTGCAAGAGATGGGCATCAGCATGTCTGAGCTTGCACGACGCACGGGCTTATCCAAGAGCGTGATCAGTAACACCATCAATAACCCGAACCGAGAAATGCGAGTTTCATCTCTGATCTCAATCGCTAAGGTGTTGAAGGTTGACCCTATTTGGCTTTACTCGGGCCGTAGTAGTGGTGACCTGCTAAACGATATCCAGTTCAACTCAGACAAAGTCCCTGTCTGGACTCTCTCTGATGTGGAAAACTTGGCCACCGATATGATGCCTAACATGGATAGTGGTAGGTACGTTGTGGCTGAGAACCAAAGCCACAGTATCGCTATAGAATCCAGCAACGATCATCTTTCGAAGTCTGGAATTGTTGCCGGGGACATTTGCATCATTAACTTGGCTGAACGCACTCCAGAAGATGGTGCAGTCATGCTGATCCAGCTGGCAAAGAGTGGCCAGGTTCGATTGCTGAGAGCTATGGCGGGTATTGACGGTTGGGTATACGGGGTTGATGACCCAAGGCTTGGGACAGTCACATCGAGTGAGGCGACTGTACTAGGCAAACTTTCCGAACTAAGACGTAGCGAAATCAAGTAACTAAGACTTAGCCTTCTCAAGACAGATCACAAACCCGCTTCGGCGGGTTTTTTTGTTGTTCATAAAAACAACGTTTATTTTAGAGATCGATATTGACCATTCGTTCTCTTGGGGTTACATTTTACATATCGTCCCCTCTAGAGAACGACCCAGGCAAACACGAAGCCCGTTTGAACCAGACCAGAGGACCAACCATGAAAGTGAATGACTCTGTGCAGTACACCAACCCTCGGACCCGCGTCACTGTGCCGGCCGTGATCATCGACATCATCGACCTCGGCAAACGCCGCGGTGGCGGCCTGTTCTACACCGTCAAGACCGAGGCCGGTAAGGAGCACCGTGCCCGTGCTGGCAGCCTGCAAGCAGCAGCATAAGAGCTCAACCGGTTGAAACGAATTATGACCACCAGCAGCAGGACCCGCCCCTCACCAGGGAAAAGTAGAAGGCGCCTGACCAGCGCGTAAGAACGACAAAGCCCGCACAAGGCGGGCTTCGAAGGACCAGGGTACCACCCCTAGTCATATTGCCAGGGGACCAACCCCAGCAACAGGACCCAACCACGCCAAAGCGGGCTGGTGTTAACGAGGACCAACCCGTCAACAGGAGCAAATGTACCATGACCAAGCACATTTTTTCCAGAGCCGCGCACCGCGCCGACCAGATGATTGCGACCCTCGCTGACCACTTAAGTGGCAACAGGGCTCGTCGGGCCGCGCTTCATCGCCGCGTCAGCGCCATTGCTGACGATATTCGCCGCCAGAAGCTGGCAGAAAAGCGAGTCATAGCCAACCAGCACCTTGGCCGTATTCCACAAGGCCACCGCCTGATGCTGAACCTGACAGCACAGAACCACCGCAACGCCGTCTGACCCGGACCTGGCGCTTCCCTGATAGCGCCGTAGCCAAAGTCCATTTCAACAAGTGCCACAAGTGTGCTTTGGCATCTTGCAACCTGAATTCAGTGTTGCACCGCTCTTTAACAACCTGGATTGGGATACCTCGAACGAAATCCACTTTCCCGGTGGATCTGCCCTGACCTGTAGAATCAGAAATTGGGCGGCTGGATGAGGTGATGTGCGCCTGTATAAGGCGGCACATCCAAGCGTCACGTGTGGCGCTTGGATGTGCTATTAAATAACAATCGACTCAGCGACGACTTGAATACCTTTAAAGTTCAAGTAGTCCTGGACATAGCCTATCCATTTTTTGCGCAAGTTCCAAACATGTGAGGGGCGTGTCTTTCTTACTGAAAAACTCATTATAAAAGCTATCAACAGTTCCCAACACTGGGTCTAAATATACAGTCTTAGAAAGGTCAAATGTTAACGCCGTTATATTTCGATGATTTTGAAACAAGCATAATTCAAATAGCTTATCGCTCATTTTGTTGAAACTTTCTCTTTTTATTTCATCTGGTTGATTACGGACAGGGCAATACCGCCCCTCAATTGACTGTATAAATAATTTATTATTTTTTGCTATACCATTGATATCAAAGGCTTTACTTGAACCGACTATGTCAATGCTTGAAATGATTAAGACAACCATGCCAAGTATAGATGCACTTTCACCAAAGTAATCCCAACCACTGTACAACACAAGAAACAGCATAACAGCGGTTATCAATGTAACTACAGATGACAATACGCTCCCGTTAATAAGTTGATATAAACTAAATCCAAAAAAAACAGTAATAATTGCGGCTTTTATCTTTTCCAACTCGACACTCCCAAAAGAAGAATTATCCACACTATAAACATCATTAAGCTATAAAAACCACCCGTAATATTTCCAAAAAACAACAGTTTGTAAAAATAACCATCCCAATATATCCAATTTTCGTGTTAACCACAGGACCTGACCATGAGCAAACACACCGAACAAAGCAACCTGACCATCCCCACTCTCAATGACGCTTGCCGGCAACGACTTCGCAAGTTGCGTGAGAGCATGGGTCTGAGCCGCCCCAAGTTCGCCGACCTGCTGGGCATTCCTGCCACCACGCTCAAGAACTACGAGCTGAACTACCGGGAGATTGGCGGAGGCACCCTGCTGTTGATCGCACAGCACCCCGAGCTCTCAACCCACTTCATCTGGCTGGCCACCGGCCAGGGGAATGAGTCCATTAAGTTGGAGGCGTCGCAATGAAGGTGCTTGGCCTGAGTAACCCTCGCAGTGTCGAGAACATCGCGGTCCAGCGCAGAGTGGTGTCCATCCACATGCAGAACGATGTAATTGGCGATTGCCGATTCGTTCCCGAAGTTGCACAGGCTCTTCGCGAAATTGCACAAGCTCTGGACGATGGCCTCATTGGTAACGAAGCCGCGGACTTTCTAAAGAGCTCCGGAGGAACGGAAATCTCCATGCATGGCTACTGCCTCTTTCTCGGCTCTCTCTCAAACACGAGTTCATGTTTTAGAGCATCAAATGAAACAGATAGAAAGTGATCGTCTGGGATTGTTTTAATCCACTCCTGAATCGTAAGGCGCCGATGGCCTCCCCCCTTCTCTAACTCTGACTTTGCTGAGTTTGAAACTTCATATTCACCACAGTTTGAGCAGGTAAAGAACGTCCTGTTGCTGTGATCAGTTGCTACCGCCAGAGCATCATTTCCACAGAGACAACACGGCATAGAATCCGGCTTCATAAATTCACCTCTTAGGGATGTGTCATTTGGAACAACCTCGCACGAAATAGTTAATGGGGCAATACCAGCCCCTCATACCAAGGACCCGACCATGAAACAACTCACCGAAGCACAGGTAATGGGCTTTCGCGGCTCAATGCCACCCCGCACTGAGCACCGCTACAGCGTGAACGTCGAACCCGGTACCGAAGAGCGCCGGCTTGCCCATAAACGCACTGCCACCCGCCGCGCTATCGAGATGTATCAAGAACAGCGCGCCCTCCGGCTTGAAATGGAGCTTTAGCCATGAACGAAAACACCCTTCAGGCCCTGCTCGAAAGTCAGGAGGCGGAGGCCAACGCCAAGGCCGAGTGGATTGCCGCGTGGACCGAAGAGAATCTTCCGCAGCTGCTGGCCGGCCAGCTAGATATCGACGCTGCCACCCTGCTCGCAGAGGTGGACGCAGAGCGGGCCACACAGCTCAATCAAGCCATCTACCTGCTGATGGTGTCCGGTGACAAGGTGCCACTCACCATGCTGATCCAGCAGGTGCTGGACGCCGGGCTGAATGCCCTCGCCCAGGATGCTTGGGGCTACCATCTCGCCGCCCTGCACGACGCCATGAGTGACGACCAGTGGGAGCAATACCGACACAGGAGCGCAGCAGCATGAACGCAACCGTTGATGCCAGCCAGGCAGCTCCACAGGGCTTGGTACTAGGTCTTAGTAATGAGGAGTACCACTCCGGCCCGGGGGTCAGTAAATCCCAGTTGGATGACATCGCCGAAAGCCCTGCCACCTACCTCTGGCGCAAGAGCGCGCCAATCGATGACGAAAAACTCAAGGCGCTGGACATGGGGACCGCCCTTCACTGCCTGCTGCTGGAACCGGAAGAATTCAAAGAACGATTCATCATCGCCCCTGAGTTCAACCGCCGCACCAACGCCGGCAAGGATGAAGAGAAGGCGTTTCTGGCCAACTGCGCCGACCTGGGCAAGACCATCATCTCGTTCGAGGATGACCGCAAGCTCAAGTTGATGCGTGAAAGCGTGTTTGCCCACCCAGACGCCCGCTGGCTGTTGGAGCAGGACGGCATCTGTGAGGGATCGCTCTACTGGACTGACCGGGAGACAGAAGAGCTCTGCCGCTGCCGACCAGACAAAAATCTGAGCAACTTCCCCATCCTCGCCGACGTGAAGAAAGTGGACGACATGGCCAGGTTCGAACGCCACATCGAGGAGTTCCGCTACCACGTCCAGGACGCCATGTATTCCGATGGCTTCTTACAGGTCTACGGCGAGATACCAGACTTCATCTTTCTGGCTGTCAGCTCATCCATTGAATGCGGCCGCTACCCGGTACGGGTTCGCCCGCTGGAGCCAGAGTGGAAAGAGTCTGGCAAAGACCTCTATCGCCGAGACCTGAAGAAATTCCACGAATGCCGCGTTAACAACGATTGGCACGACCTGATACCACTTACCCGCCCAGCCTGGGCAAGGAGAGCAGCGTGAACCAAGCAGTTTCAAACCCATTTGGGGTGACAACCCAGCGCCAAGAGCAAGGATTGGTAGCAGTCGAACAACAGCGGGCCATTCAAGAGGTGCAAGCAGCAATGGTGATTGCCAAGAAATTCCCACGCAATCCCGTTGAAGCAACAGACCGTATTTTGCAGTCCTGCTCCCGCCCGACCCTCGCAGAAGGGGCGCTATACAGTTACAACCGAGGTGGTGCTGATGTTACAGGTCCAAGCATCAGGCTGGCGGAGGCGCTGGCCCAAGCATGGGGGAACATGCAGTTCGGTATCCGCGAGCTGGAACAACGCAAGGGGGAGTCTATCGTTGAGGCGTTTGCCTGGGATGTGGAGACCAACACCAAACAACTGAAAATTTTCACCGTTCCACACATCCGCCACACCCGAAACGGTCAAAAACAACTGGAAGATCCGCGTGATATCTACGAGCTCGTGGCAAACAATGGCGCTCGTCGCCTACGCGCCTGCATTCTCGGGGTGATCCCGGGTGACGTGATAGAGGCAGCCCAGCGTCAATGTGAGGTGACCCTGAACACTCACGCTGACACCAGTCCAGAATCGGTCAAGCGGATGCTCGATACCTTCAGCACCGAGTTTGGTGTCACAAGTGAGCAAGTCCAGGCATACCTTGGGCGCCGAGCTGATGCGATGTTGCCTGCTCAGTATGTGCAGATGCGAAAAATATATGCATCACTTCGCGATGGGATGAGTAAGCCAGGCGATTGGTTCAGGGCAAAAGAAGATGAGGGACAGCCAGAGCAAAACAAAACTCTGAGCGCGATGCGCCAAGAAAAAAACCAAGTTAAAACGGTTGTTGAACAGGCTAAACAGAAAAAACCAGCTCAGGGCTCAACCTGCGTAGATCCACAGCAAGAGCCTGTCGCTTCGGTCGAGCTTGACCACTCCAGCGCATACGCGGACCACTGCGCCGCTATCGAAGCAGCAAGCGATACCGTCGAATGGCAGCAGGCCTATACCAGCGCCTTGGCATGGGCCAGCGAAACCGGCGACAACAACATCATCGCCGGTATCAAGCAGGTGGCAGGTGAGCGCAAGGCACAGCTCAACAAGGTCAAATAATCCAGCCACTTTCAACCTTACCAGCCCGCCAACCAGCGGGCTTTATTATTCAAGGACCCACCATGACCAAACAAGCCAAAAACCAACCGGTTGTCATCGACTCAGGCACAGCCTCGGCCGGAAAGCCCTCCGCAGCAGTAACGGTGACAGAGACCATCCGTACAGCACCCAAACGCATCTGGTTGCAAGTTGGCGACCGGAGCCATTACCACAGTGAACCCTTCCCGAAAGACACCAGCGAGGTGAGCTGGTGTGCTGACTCTGTGATGGCTTGCGAAGTGCCTTATGTGCGGGCCGATCTGGCTGGTCACCCTTTAACCAACGCAGAGAGTCAATAGACCCTCCCAGTATTTACCTATGAGTACAAGGAGCGACATCATGACAAATAGCACTACTGTCACCCTGACCCCCGGCAACTTCCTCCAGGCCAAAGCGGCAATCCTCTACGCCATCTCCCAGAGCATGATGCCCACGTTCACCTGGCATGGCGAACAACCAGGCATGTCCAAAGGGCAAACCTACCATTTCATCGGCCTGGATAAAGATGGCGATCTGCAATTCAAAAACAACAACAGCACCCTCTGTTACGCCAGTTCTACCAACTGTGAGCAAGGCTGGTTTGTTCTGAATATATCCCCCGATAAATTGGCTGAATATAGCCAGCAACAGATCGCCAGCACCATTGCGGAACTGCAGAAGTTGAAGCAGATATTTGATGCTGGGCACGTCTTTGCACCAGGCGACATTATTCAGTGGAAGCCCCATATGAGGGATCGTCCTTTCCCTGCTTACAACACGCCGGTGATCGTGTTGGAAGTTATCAGCCCTCCCCTGCAGCATTGCCATGACGTGGGGGCATCGGCAGCGCCAGCCAAACATGACTTGGTAATAGGCATCAACATGGAAGGCGTTTTGCGCCACTACTATGCCGATAGCCGGCGCTATCAACTTGTCGCGAGGTAGTCCCATTGATGGCGAGGAGGGATCATGCAGTTCAGGGCTCCCATCATTCAACAAGGACTGACTTTTGATGAAGCAACTGAAATAAGGGCTCGCTACTTACGCCTCAATCCCGGTGCAAAGGTCACCATCGAAAGCCAACCAGATAATCCCGCATTCAAAACCCTGATAGCCCACCTACCGCTCCTTCCGTTGCAGAAGGTTATCGAGCCGGGCTTCATTGGGTATCGCGGATGGAGGGACTGATGGACAAACACCAGAAGGCGGCTTTCGAGCATGCCCTTCACCAGATTAACCAACTCAAGGCCAGTCAACCCACTGGCCTTTCTATTTCCATCAATTCAGACGGTCCCCGCGTCCACTGCAAAAGCATAGAGCATGAAAGACCGGAAAATATTTACCGGACACAGTGCCCCTATGTTGGCGTAGAGATCACGGTGATATGACCAGGTTCCGACGATTCAACTAATCGCCGATCATGGCAGTGTATGCAGACATCGAACGTTGACCATTGACAGATAACACTTTAGTCTCGCCCGCTTAAAATTTATCAATGATTAAAGAGAGTTACTAATGAAAAAAATTTTCGGCATCCTTGCCACACTGTTGCTCTGTTTCCAAGTATCCGCAGCACCCGAGTTCAAAGAAGGCAAACACTACGAAGTGCTGTCTCAACCAAAGACTGAACAACCCGAAATACTGGAATTCTTCTCCTACTTCTGCCACAACTGCGCAAATTTTGAACCGATCATCAGCCAATTAAAGTCGACACTTCCACAAGGTGTGCCGTTCAAAAAAATCCCCGTTTCTTTCCTGGGCAGAGAGATGGGCCCTGAATTGCAAAGGGCCTTCTCCGTCGCCAGTGAGCTCCGGGTAGAAGAGAAGCTGACCCCTATGCTGTTCAGCAACATCCGCACACTGGGCAGTCGTAATGATGTTCGTCAGCTCTTTGCCAAAGCGGGTGTAGCAGCAGCTGAGTTTGATGCCTCGATTGACAGTTTTGCGGTTGCCGGCATGACAAAACAGTTCGATGCCATGACAACACGTTACAAACTACGTGGAGTACCGGCCTTTGTTGTCAATGGCAAGTACATGGTCAAATTGGAATCCCTCACTTCTCAAACACAATTTGAATCGCTGATCATGTTCTTGCTTAGCCAGAAAGACTAATCCGCACTTTTCCCTAAAGACACAGGGGCTTCATAGCCTCTGTGTCCCTATGCCCTCTTTCATTCGGCGGCCCTTCCGTCGAGATTGCGTGGTCGGAGATCCTCCGCTCCTGCAGGAAGATCCCGCCATGTTGCCCCAGACAAACCTGAGTGAAATATCCAGACAGCTGAGGACTCAAACATGCAGCAATTCATCTATCCCTGTACTAAGTGGATTAAACCCGAACTGTTTGCAGAGCTGACCGGTATGACCGTGAAGGCCGCAGAAGGACGACGTTTGAAAGGCGAATGGCCCGAAGGCCGTATCTGGTGTTATGCCCCGGATCGTCAGATCAGATACAACGTGGTGGAGTATGACAAATGGGTCGAGTCACAACTGAACTGTTAACCGTCACAGTCAGAGGTTTGGAAATTCATGGCAAGAGGTTGCGGTTGAATTTTTCATACAAGGGGATTCGCTGCCGGGAAGTACTGAACCTGCCAATCACCAAAGCCAATGTAAAGTTTGCCGAGAACAAACTGGCCAGCATCCATTACGAGATTGCCACGAATACCTTCAACTATGCCAAGCATTTCCCCCACAGCAAATCGCTGTCGCGGTTCGATCGGGTGCAACAAAACCCCACCTTGTCGGAAGCCTACCAGACCTATTGGGCCCTCCACAGCCCCAGTCTTAAACCAACGACGCAAGCCTCATATCCCTTTAGCCTGAATACCTGCATCAAGATCCTGGGCGCAGACCGCAAGTTGTCGACGCTGCTTCCGTTTGACCTGCAGGTACTGAGAAATACCTTGAGCGCTAACTACAAGCCAAGAACGGCCAACCTGTGCATGGCACGTTTCCGCCAAATGCTTGCCTGGTGTGAAAAGAATGGTTTTGGTAAAGAAGGTTCAGCCCTGTCAAACCAGTTCCAGTATGTGCCCGTGGGGAAAAGTAGCAGCGCTGACCCGTTTGAATTTGATGAATTCCAGCGGCTATTGAGAGCCTGCAAGGATGAACAGCAGCGTAATATCATCACTGTGGCCATATACACCGGTTTGCGTACTGGTGAATTGCGTGCCTTGGCATGGGAAGACATTGATTTGCAAAAAGGTGTGATGCTCGTCCGTAGAAATACAGATGAGACCGCAACATACTTCAAATTGCCCAAAACCGGAGAAACTCGCACCGTTGATCTGCAACCACCAGTCATTGACGCCCTTCGGTCTCAACAACAGCTGACGTCCATGCTGTCAGCCTATGAAATAAATGTGGATGTAGATGATGGGTGGGAAACTTTCTTGATCAGGCCCGTGTTCTGCCCTTCAGATCCAGCACATAAAAAGCCCGTTGAAAAATTTTACAGTACTAAGGCGATCAGCAAGATGTGGCGAAGGTTGATCAGGGTATCCGGCGTGCGTTATCGCAGGTTCTATCAACTCCGGCATACCTATGCCTCCTGGAACCTGACCTCTCACGGTAACCTCTCCTACATTGCAGCTCAGATGGGGCACAAAAACCTGGAGATGCTGCAGAAGGTCTACGGTAAATGGCTCGACTCGGCCAGCAAACCAGAAGCCCAACGGATCTGGGAACAGATGCAGTCAAAAGGGCTTTTTGCCCCAAAAATGCCCCAAAGAGAGAAAGTACAACGATAATGCATTGATATTATTCAGTATTTATCAACGGTACGTAATCATGCCACAAACGGCAGGATCCAATACAGGATCCTGTCTCGATTCGGTACATATCGGGTGGATCGCCGTCTTGCTGGCCTACCTCTTGTTGCTTGTTGCCTCTCAACGGTTCAGACACGAGTCATGTGGCTGAGGCGCCACATGCCCCCCGTTCTTCCTCCGTGGGCAGCTCATGTCAACACATGATGTTCAGGGAGTAACCTGGCATGAATGCCACTGGCCAGCCGGGTGTTGCCGCGCACAAGCACAGGGTTGGGGTGGTATGGCTTCCATCAGACGGCGAATGGCTCGAAAGCTGTCCAGCGCCGCCTGGGTGGCTATCGGATTGATAAGCCAGCTCGGCAGGCTGTCGCCCGGGTTGGTGTAGGTTTCAAGACGCACCAGGGTGGTGCCGTTCAGTTGGGGCAATGCCTCCCAGCGCCCTTCACTGGCCCGGATCCGCACTCGCCCCGGATGGGGCGGCAATGCATCGGGCGCAGCCCATACCGTCAGTTGCAGACTGCAATCGGCATTGCGCCGCAAGCGGGAGTGAGTGATCAGCTCTCGCTCCTGCACCGGCCAGGGGGCTGACAAGCGGGTATACACCAGATCTTCATCGGGCGCCGGCTTTGTCAGCACGCGCACCTCCAGGCTCTGGGGCAGCCACTCCTGATGACGGGCGGTATCGCGCAGCACGGCCAGCAAGGCGGATGGGGGGGCCGCTACGTTCATTTCCAGGCGCAGGGCCAGAAATGTTCCCGGTGGGTGGGCGCGAGTCCATAGCAAGATGCCGGCCTCCCCCGTCTGCAGTTGCCACCCTTGTCCCCATGCGGGCAAGCAGAGCAACCACAGCAGCCATATTCCATGTCTCGTCATCTGATGCCCTCGCCTGATCCTGCTTATGCTTATAGCCGCTTTTCAGCTGGCAGGGCGGATTGTCTGCTGGCGGGCAAAAATATCACAGGCCGCACACTGGCAGATGGCTAACCGGGCTCCCCCATGTGTTCGTGATAGAGCCGCTTTATCTCGTCTCGTAGCCAAAGCAGCTTGGTGTTGTAGTTGTTGCGCTTGTGCCAGAGCAGGATAAAGGCGATGTCGAGCTGTCGATACAGCGTTTCTTTCAGCGGCAGTGGCAATGAGATCAGGTTGGCGTGATGCAAGCTGGCATAGCTGGCGCAATAGGACGGCACGACCGCTATCAGCTCGTGGGCGGATTGTGCGGCAATGTGCAGCGCCTGCTCGAAGCTGGAGACCCGGATCGGCACCCGTCGACTGAGTCCCTCATCATCGAGCAGGCTGTCGAGCGCCCAGGCATCGCAGGCCTCCCACACCACGCTCACATGGGGGTAGGCGAGAAAATTGTCCAGGCTCCACTTGCGGGCCAGCAGGGGGTGATCCTTGCGCAAAAACACCACGGGTCTGTCCTCGAACAACACCTCGTGATCGATGTAATAAGGCAGGCGGTTGACCCGGGCCAAGGAGCTAGGGTGCGTCTCACGAGCACAGAAACCGAGATCGGCATCGCCATTGATGATGTCGCTGAGGGAGTGGTGATCCCAATTCATCACCTTGATGGTCGACTTGCGGTACTTCTCGTAGATAACCATGGGCAGGCTGTTGAGAAAGCTGATGTAAAAGGGGGACTCCAGCACCAGTCTGAAGGCGGCCCCTTCCGGAATCGCGTTGCCACAGAGGGAGGCTATGTTGCCCGACAGCTGAAACCACTCCTTGAGCTCCTCTTCCAGACTCAGCGACAGGTTGGTGGGCTCCAGTCCCCGCTGCGTACGGATAAAGAGCGGATCGTCAAACCAGTCGCGCAGGCGAGCCAGCGCCTTGCTGACCGTCGGCGCCGTGACATTGAGCCGCTTGGCCGCCTTGGTCGCGCTGCGCTCTTGCAACAACAGCCTGAAGACCACCAACAGATTGAGATCGAGTTCGACCAGGGGGCGCATGATCAGATTTTCTCCACGGACTGGGGATCGCAGGGCACCTGGTCGGCCACAGGCCCCATGATGCGAAAGGCGAGATAGAGTAGCACGGCGAGGAGGAGCGAATAAGCCAGCAACAGGAGGGGTGCCAGACCAAGCCAGCCCATCAGCCAGATATAGAGCGCCGAGCTGGCTATCTGAATGATGCACAGAGTTGCACTGGCCAGGGAGATCTGGTGCCGGCAACTGGCGAGGGCCTCACCCATCGCGATGCCGAAGCTGGCGGAAAAACCGATGCAAACGAAGGCAAAGCCAAGACGGATCAGCCAGAGCGCCCACAACGGCGAGGAACCATCATGGGCCAGCGCCGTCAACAACGCCTCCTGCCGAGAGGCCAGCAGCAACAAGAGCGCCACCCCCAAGGCGCCGTGGGCCCAGGCCAGCACCCTCTCCTTGCCCCACCGGCGGATCAGCACCGGATTGAGAAAAGAGGTGATCATGCTGATCGCGGCCATCGCCATCATGATCTCGGCGTAACCTGCGGTATCCAGCCCCATCCCCGTCATCAATATCATGGGTGAGGTACTGACATAGGTCAGGATGCAGGTCATGCCGGTACTGGTCAGGCCGCACATCCACAGATACTGTCTCGTGCGCAAAAATCCAAGGCGTTCGGCAGGATGGGAAACGGTCTGTCTACCCTCCCCCTGACGGGTTTCCCGCAGCCAGAGAAGAGTCACCAGCGCCACCACGGCGCCGAGCAGGGCCATAGCCTGGAAGATGGCAGGCCAGTCGAAGCGGGCCAGGATCAGATAACCGAGCAGCGGCGCCAGCACGGGGATCACGCAGATGACGCCGTTGATCATCGACAGGACAGCAGCCAGTCGAGCCGGTGCCAACACATCCCGCAGCACGGTAAAGGTCATGATATAGAGGGTGCCGGCCCCTATCCCCTGACCGATGCGACCCAGCAGGAATGCCGTGATCGAGTCGGCGCTGCCGGCAGCCAACGAGGCCAGCACAAAGATGAGGGCGCCCCCCAGGATCACCGGCTTGCGGCCATATCGGTCGGCCAGCAGCCCGCCTGCCAGCACGGTAGCGGCCATGCCAAACAGATAGGCTGAAAACGCGGTATGCAGCTGCGCCGCGCTGGCCTCCAGCGCGACCCCGATCTGGGGGAGCGCGACCAGATAGAGATCTATGCCCACAGGATAGAGGGTGATCATCAAGAAACAGCAGACAAGGTAGGAACGCATGACAACTCCAGCAGCAGGGGACGGTCGCCCACCTTGGGCATGACAGTCGGATAAGGCTGCCACTATAGGGACGAGGCCGATGAATGAGTCGATAGCGACACTTTCCAATATGGAAACCGGGGGCAATCGCACGCCCTTCGCACTGCGGCCACACGGGATGAACCCTGTGATACCTGCAGATAATATCCGACATGAAAATCCCATCAGGTATTTGCCCGGCTCACGGCGCGGCGATACCATCGGCGCCTGACCGCATCGAACCAGGACATCACAATGCCAACACAGCTGATCCTCGCCTCCACTTCCCGTTATCGCAAAGCCCTGCTGGAAAAACTCGCGCTTCCTTTTGAATGCGCGGCCCCCGAGGTGGATGAGTCTCCCCTGCCCGGCGAACCGGCCGAGGCGCTGGTGGCGCGGTTGGCCCTTACCAAGGCAAGCGCCATTGCCGACCGGTTTGATCAGGGACTGATCATAGGGTCCGATCAGGTGTGTGTCTGCGACGGCCAGATCCTGGGCAAACCGGGTACTGTGGAAAAAGCAGTGGCACAACTGATGGCCGCGCAAGGCCGCAGCGTCACCTTCCATACCGGCCTGTGCGTACTGGATGCCACCAGCGGCCGGGCCGAGCAGCTGGTGGAGCCTTTCACCGTGCACTTTCGCACCCTGAATGAGGCAGCCCTTCGCCGCTATGTCGAGGCTGAATTGCCCCTCGATTGCGCGGGCAGTTTCAAATGTGAAGGTATGGGAATAGTGTTGTTCAAGGGGCTGGAGGGACGCGATCCCAATGCCCTGATCGGCCTACCGCTGATCGGCCTGATCGAGCTGCTGGCGCGCCACGGCCTCGCCCTGCCCTGATGGGGGGACATGCCCGCAATGAAAAACGGGAGCCTTGGCTCCCGTTTTTCATCTATTCATTAGGCATATAACAAGGCTAACCCAGCAACCGCTTGAGCTCATCCATGGTATCGACGACGGCAAGCGGATCATGTGCCTGCAACCGGCGCCTGTCGTGCACGCCCCAGCTCACCCCGATCCGCGGCATGGCTAGCGCCTCTGCCATCGCCATGTCGTGGATGGAGTCGCCAATCATCACCGCCTGGTGCGCGGCCAAACCCAGCTCATCCAGAATTTGCGTCAGCATCAGGGGATCGGGTTTGGAGTTGGCCTCGTCCGCGCCACGGGTGGCGGCAAACAGCGGCCGCAATCCGGTATCATCCAGCACCCGATCCAGGCCACTGCGAGACTTGCCGGTGGCCACCGCCAGCGCAATCCCCTGCCCGTGCCAGTGGTGCAGCAGCTCGCTCGCCCCGGCAAACAGCGGGCTGGGCGTGCCGTCATGCACATAATGGTGACGATAGCGGGCGATCAGGGCGTTGGCCCGCTCGCCCCCCGTTGCCAGCGCAAACAGTTGTGGAATGCCGACCTCCAGGCTGAGCCCTATGATCTGATGTGTCTCTACCGCAGTGGGCACAGGCTCGCCACAATCGCGAGCCGCCCCCGCAACACAGGCGACAATTCGGCCCACCGAGTCCATCAGGGTACCGTCCCAGTCGAAAATGGCGAGTCGGACCGCCTTCATCAGCGAGCCAGCTTGTTCAGGAAGTTGTCGAGTTCAGGCGCGAGCGGGGCTTCCACCTGCATCTCGCGGCCGTCGACTGGATGGGTAAAGCTCAGCTTCCAGGCATGCAAAAACAGCCGTTTCAGACCTTGGCTGCGCATTTTCTCGTCAAAGGCCGCTTCCCCATACTTGTCATCACAGGCGATGGGATGGCCGGCATGTTGGGTATGCACCCGGATCTGGTGGGTACGGCCGGTGATCGGGCTGCACTCGACCAGAGTCGCCTCGGCAAATTGCCGGGCGATGCGGAAACGGGTTTCGGATGGCTTGCCGTCACTGCTGACCCGCACCACCCGTTCACCGGATTGCAGATCGTTCTTGCGCAGCGGCGCATTGACCACCTTGACGTGGGGCTGCCATTGACCGCGCACCAGCGCCAGATACTGTTTGCGCATGGTCTTGATCCGCAGTTGTTCGTGCAGGCTGCGCAGGGCGCTGCGCTTCTTGGCAACCAGCAGTACGCCTGAGGTGTCGCGATCCAGCCTGTGTACCAGCTCCAAGAAGCGGGCATCCGGGCGCAGGGCACGCAGCCCCTCGATGACGCCGAAACTCAAGCCGCTGCCACCGTGCACGGCCATGCCGGACGGTTTGTTGAGCACTATCATGGCGTCGTCTTCAAACAGGATCTGGCTCTCCAGACGCTGGATGCTGCCGAGGTTGGCCGAGGGCAGTTCGTTTTTCTCGGCAACCCGCACGGGAGGAACCCGCACCTCGTCGCCTGGGCAGAGTTTGTATTCTGGTTTGATGCGCTTTTTGTTGACGCGCACTTCCCCTTTTCGAAGGATGCGATAGATCAGGCTCTTGGGGACGCCCTTTAGCTGAGTCTTGAGAAAATTGTCGATGCGCTGCCCTTCATGCTCAGCTTCGATGGTGAGCAGCTGCACTTGTTGTTGTATCTGTGTCATGGCGCGGATTTTAACACCGCCGGCGGCCCTTGGCTGCATGCTTTGTTGAAAAATGGCGCCTTGCTATAAAAGTGGTTTAAATGGGATAATAAACAAGGTTTTGTCATTGTGTTCAAGCCTTGTACTAAGTGGCCAAAATTTATGCCACCCAATCCCGAAACACCGTGTATATAAGAACATGACGGTTCCCGGGTGCGAGGTACAGCGCATGGAGAACACAAACAGAACCGATTATTTGTCTCCACACCGGCATCCTTAATTCATGCCTTCTCGAGAAGGCCGAACCAGAGCGCCCTTAGTTTGCGCCTCATGCATACCCCAGCCGGGAGGTTGCCCAAGTATGCTGAAGACCCGAGGCCGGCGCCGGCAGGATCCTGTGGAGGAAATCAAAATGACAAAATAACGAGAACTCAATGAAAAGAATGCTAATCAACGCGACTCAGGAAGAGGAGTTGCGCGTAGCGCTGGTTGACGGACAACAGCTCTACGATTTGGATATTGAAAGTCCGGGACACGAGCAGAAAAAAGCGAACATCTACAAGGGTAAAATCACCCGTGTAGAACCCAGTCTCGAAGCTGCTTTTGTCGACTATGGCGCCGAGCGTCACGGTTTCCTGCCATTGAAGGAGATCGCCCGCAATTACTTCCCCTCCGGTTACTCCTATCAGGGTCGTCCCAACATCAAAGAAGTGGTCCGCGAAGGCCAGGAAGTGATCGTCCAGATTGATAAGGAAGAGCGTGGCACCAAGGGTGCAGCCCTCACCACCTTTATCAGCCTGGCCGGCAGCTACCTGGTGCTGATGCCGAACAACCCCCGTGCAGGCGGTATCTCCCGCCGCATTGAGGGTGATGAAAGAACGGAACTGAAAGAAGCCCTGAGCGGACTGACAGTACCGGACGGCATGGGCCTCATCGTGCGTACCGCCGGTGTGGGCAAATCCCCGGAAGAGCTGGAATGGGATCTCAACGTTCTGCTCAACCACTGGGACTCCATCCACAAGGCGTCACAGGACCGTACCGCTCCCGTGCTTATCCACCAGGAAAGCAACGTGATCGTGCGCGCCATTCGTGACTACCTGCGTCGCGATGTCGGCGAGATCCTGATCGACGACCCTGTCATCTTTGAACGTGCCCGTGCTCACATCGAGCTGGTTCGTCCCGATTTCCTCAACCGCGTGAAGCTGTACAAGGGTGAAGTTGCCCTGTTCAACCACTTCCAGATTGAGAGCCAAATCGAGTCGGCCTTCCAGCGCGAAGTGCGCCTGCCCTCCGGCGGCAGCATCGTCATAGACCCGACCGAAGCACTGACCTCCATCGATATCAACTCCTCCCGCGCCACCAAGGGCGGCGATATCGAAGAGACGGCGCTGCAAACCAACCTGGAAGCGGCCGACGAGATTGCCCGTCAATTGCGTCTGCGCGACTTAGGAGGTCTGATCGTCATCGACTTCATCGACATGACACCGGTTCGCCATCAACGCGAAGTGGAAAACCGTCTGCGTGAAGCGGTGCATCAGGATCGCGCCCGCATCCAGCTGGGCCGGATCTCCCGTTTCGGTCTGCTGGAGATGTCTCGCCAGCGTCTGCGTCCCTCCCTCAACGAGTCCAGCAGCCACATCTGCCCCCGTTGCCAAGGTCAAGGGGTCATCCGTGACAACGAATCACTGGCCTTGTCCATCCTGCGTCTCATCGAAGAAGAGGCCATGAAAGACAACACAGAGCAGGTTCATGCTCAGGTGCCGGTCGATGTTGCCGCCTATCTGCTCAACGAGAAGCGCGCCTCCATCGCCAGTCTGGAACAACGTAATGAAGTACGTCTGTACATCATTCCGAACCAGCATCTGGAAACCCCGCACTACGAAGTGACCCGCATTCGTCAGAACGAGATCCCGGAAGCGGCCAGCTACGAGCTGAAAACCGAGATTGCCAAGCCGGTCTACCAGCCGAAGCAGGCTCAGGTGATCGAGCGCGAGCAACCGCTGCTGCAAGGCTTCGTCCAGGCGCCTCAACCGGCCGCCCCTGCTGCTCCTGCGCCCGTCGCAGCACAGCCACAGGTTGCCACCGAAGCAGGTCTGTTTGGCAAGCTGTTCAAGGCCATCTCGGGTCTGTTTGCTGGCGATGCCGCCCCGAGCGACGTCAAGGCGCCTGCCGAGAAACCGGCTGTGCCGCGGGAAGCACGCAAAGACGAAGGTCATCGTCACCAGCGTGATGAAAATCGTGGCCGTGGCCAGCGTCCCCGTCGCGACGACAACCGCAGCAACCGCAACACGGCGGAAGCCGGCGATAAGCGCGAAGGCGCGGCCAATCGCGAGGGTGGTGAGAACCGCAATCGTCGTCCGCGTAAAGAACGCGAACCGCGTCAGGAACGTGAAGTCCGCAGTGAAGTGCGCACTGAACAGCGTATGGAACGTGAGCCCCGCGAACCTCGTCAGGAACGCGAACCGCGCGCCCCGCGTCCGGCTCGTGAGCCCCGTGCACCGCGTGAGCCCCGTGCCGAGCTGGTCGTTGAAGCGGTAGAAATCGTTGAAACTGCCGTCGTCAGTGCCGAGCCCCAGCAGGAAAAAGAGCAGAAAGTCGCCGAGCGCCGCGAACGTCGTCAACTGCGCAAGCAGATCCGTGCCGATGTCCCAGCCAGCAACCCTGCTGCCCAGCCGACTGATGAGCCGGTTGCTGCCGTGGCCGATGCCGCTGACACAGTGGAACAGAGTGACGAGCAGGCCGACGGCCAGCGTCGTTCCCGTCGTACGCCGCGCAGCCAGCGTATCGAAGGTCAGCGTCGCAAGCGCATCAACGAAGATGCCCGCAGTCAGCGCGATGATGAAGAGCAGCAAGCAGACACCACTATCCTGACCACGGCAGCCCAGGCTGATGCGGCTCAGATGAAAGTGGAAGAGCCTGCAGTGCCCGTCATCACAATCCCGAGCGCCGAAGCCATTGCCGCCGCCGTACAAGCCTCTGCTGCACTGACCGAGCATGTGGTGGTGGAAGCCGTTGCCGAGGAAGCCCGTGAGCAAGCAGAAGCCGTGGCGATCGCCGGCCCCGTCGTGACCGAAGCCCAGGTTGAAGTTGCTCCTGTTGTGGCTGCCGAGCCGGTTGTCGCAGACGTGGTGGCCACACCTGTGGTTGCCGAAGCGAGCGTCGTTGTCGCACCTGCTGACGACGTCGTTGCCACGGTAGCACCTGTCATCGAGACGACCGCCGAGGTTGTTGCCCCCGTTGTCGTGGAAGCCGCACCTGCAGCTGAACCAGCACCCCAGGTTGTTGAACCTGTTGTCGTTGCCGAGCCAGTCGCAGCCGTGGTTGTTGCCCAGGCAGAACCGGTAGCACCCGCTGCCGTCGCTGCGCCCGTGGTCAACCAGGCCAAGAAAGGTGCAGGTCTGTTGGCCGGTGCCCGCAAGGCTTCTGCCCCGATGGCAACGCCTGCTGCGGCCCCAGCCCTGCCTGCGCAGGCACCTGTCGAGCAGGCACCGCTGGTGCGCAATGACGTGACAAGCTCTGGCCGTCATGGTGGCAGCACGGCTGCTGTCAACGTGGCAACCAGCCCGGCTGGTCGTCCTTGATTGCCAGCTAGCCTGATGGAAAAGAGCCACACACTGTGTGGCTCTTTTTTTATCTTCCGTTTGGGCTCGGGTGTTAACCGAGTCACTGACTCCCAGCCTTCCCCCATAGTTTTTCTCTTGTCGCATCAAGCACTCTGTCACACCAGAGCCACTCCTTCTCCTCGCACGTTTGCCAATGCAAGAAGATAGTCGCCCTCTGTTCGACCCAATGAGCTGCAAGCCTGGTTACCCCCTCTCTCTATCACGTTCCGTGTTACTCCGCTGGCTACCCAAGCCAAGATCTCATCCTTTATCCACCCTGCCGCTTATGAGCCACCCTGTGTACCTGTCAGACTTGTTGCCCATACCCTGTGACGGTATCCGTCAATGAATAGCACCCTGGCCTGGAGAGATATCCTGGCCACCCATCAGCTAAGCACAGACAACAGAATGAAAGTTTGCCGCCTTCTCGCCCTCTTGGCTCCCCGCTTCAATCCCTATCAAACACGGAGTAAGACCTTATGCCTATCAACAAATGGCAAACAACGCAGCATGGCAGCGCCCTATTGGGTGTGCTTATTTCTGTAGACAGTCGTTGAGCAGGCTGGATTATTCACTTCGCCCAACCTGTTTTGCTATGTGTTTAACATTACAAGTTTGATGGCATATAAAGAGTCAACAGCATCAGAAACAAGTTATCGACTCTCTTCCTGCCCGTCTGCCTAGGCCAGATGATCTGTACTCTCCCGGCCAAAGAACGGGGCTGTGCGGATCTGCAGACATGAAAAAAGGGCCCGTGGGCCCTTCGTCAATATCTGAGGTTGCGCTTGTTATCAGCCGCCAAACAGGTGATGGCTGATGAGGAACAAGCCACCGGAGAGCAGCATGGTGAGCGGCAGGGTCAGCACCCAGGCCATCAGTATGGTCTTGATGGTCTGGCTCTGAAGGCCTGACTTGTTCGCCACCATGGTACCCGCTACCGCAGAAGAGAGGATATGGGTGGTGGAGACAGGCATACCGGTCAAACTGGCAACACCGATGGAGGCAGCGGCAGTGATCTGGGCGGCAATGCCCTGGCTGTAGGTCATGCCGGTGGAGCCAATCTTCTCACCTACCGTGTAGACGATGCGACGCCAGCCCACCATGGTACCGCAACCCAGCGCCAGTGCGATGGAGACGATCACCCAGGTCGGGGCATATTCGGCGGTCGCCGTCAGATCCTTGCGCCATTTGGCCAGATCCGTCAGCTCCTTGGCCGGCAGCGGCAGTTTGGAGACCTTGCGCGCGGTATCGTCGATGCACAGCAGCAGACGACGAACTTCGCGACGATCGGTCAGATCCATCTCTTCATAAGTGCGCACCTGACCAAGACGGTTGTCCAGGGTTGCCATGGCTTGCAGCGCACCATTCGCCGCACAATGGGTCATCAGTTCTTCCTGAGCCTGAGCAGGCACCTTGAAGTCCACCACCTGAGCAACTTGCTCATGATTGCGCTGATAGATCTCCATGATGCGCTGGTTGGCATCCTGCGTGCGATCCAAATCGTAGGAACGGCTGTTCATATCCAGTGCGAAATAGGCCGGAGCCATGCAGATCAGCACCAGCATCACCAGACCAATGCCCTTTTGACCATCGTTGGAGCCGTGCACGAAGCTCACGCCCATGGCGGAAGCGACCAGTGTGAGACGGGCCCAGAACGGCGGATGCTTCTTGCCGTCCACCAGCAGGCGCTCTTCCGGGGTCTTGTGGATCTTGCTGCCCAGCCAGACTCGTTTCATGGCAAACAGCAACAGGGCTGCCACCACAAAGCCAACGGTCGGGGAGATGATCAGGGAAAGCATGATATCGATCGCTTTGGCGACGTTGATACCCTGAGTCAGCGGCTGATGATTGATCCAGGCATAGGCACCGCCCACCCCTAGAATGGAACCGATCAGCGTGTGAGAACTGGATGCCGGAATGCCCAGGAACCAGGTCCCCAGATTCCAGACGATGGCGGAAAACAGCAGGGAGAACACCATGATCAAACCCTGGGTGGAATCCATGCCCAACAGCAAGTCAATCGGCAACAAGTGGACAATGGCATAGGCCACGCCCAATCCGCCGAACATGACACCAAAAAAGTTGAAGATCCCGGATGCGACGACCGCCAGGTGAGCTGGCATCGCCTTGGTATAAATAACCGTTGCTACCGCGTTGGCAGTATCGTGAAAGCCGTTGATGAATTCATAAGCCAACACAAAAAAAACGGCCAATACCAAACCGATTGACCACCACAAACCCAAACCACTAAACATTTCAAACATAAAAACGAACCTGTTTATGAGTTGCGGCGGATTATGCCAGAAGGCTGGTTGCGCCATACCCGTTGTTGAAATATTTCAGTAAGAAAAAAAAAGAGCATTCAATCAAAAAATAGCTTAGAGCCTGACGGAATCAGGCTTGTCGATGATTAATTAAACAACCTCAGCTCGATAAAAACAGTCCCCAAACGGGAACAATTCATCACGTTCCAGAGCAGTGACACCGGATTTCGCTCTGCTTCACCGTCAGATTTCGACCGATGGCATCGCGACAACGGTACAAAGGGCAAGCGAAAATGAGCCACTCCCCCACCCTTCACACCCGCCACGGTTGCCCCGTCACCCAAACTCGTGCCAAACCCAATAACAAAGGGCGCCAGTGGCGCCCTCTTGTTTAACATATTGCAACCGGATCGGCTGTCGACCGGATCACGCACCGCCGATCTCAATCCTGATTCATACGGCTGGCAACGGCACCCTGCTGGCTCTTGTACTTGGCATTTTCCCGCTTGTTGTAGGGACGTGCCGCTGCCCCGGAGAGCATCTCGAAGTTCAGTGCGCCTATCTTCATCTTGGGACGCAGCGCCAGCGGCAACTTGCCGCCGTTATAAAACTCCAGCACGATGCGCCCGGACCAGCCCGGATCGATCCTGTGTGCGGTGACGTGCACCATCAGCCCGAGGCGGGCCAGGGAGGAGCGGCCATCCAGCCAGCCAACGATATCGGCCGGCAGGGTAACGGATTCGTAAGTCACCGCCAGCGCCAGCTGACCCGGGTGAAGATAAAAGGCTTCCCCATCCGCGATGTGGATCTCGTCGCTCATCACCCGATCGATGGCATCGGCCATCTCGCTGCTCGGGCCGCTCAAGTCGATATAGGGGGCGGTGTGATCACGAAACACTCTAAACTCGTTGCCCAGCAGCACGTCGACGCTGACGCCACTGATCCGCTCAACTCCGGGTCTTGGCTCAATGACGATCTTGCCTTCATCCAGATGACGTTCAATATCGGTATCACAAAGACGCATTGGGCGACTCTCCTGACAAAATGTTCATTTAAAAAAGCCGGGCATCACCCGGCTTGTTTCATCTTAACCAATCAACATGTGGCGGATTCGCGCCTTGAGCATGTCGATGGCGATGCGGTTCTTGCCACCACGGGGCACGATCACGTCTGCGTACTGCTTGGAAGGCTCGATAAACTGCAGGAACATGGGGCGTACCGTCTTCTGGTACTGCTTGAGCACGGAATCCATGGTACGACCGCGCTCTTGCACGTCACGGACCAGACGGCGCAGCAGACAGACGTCCAGCGGGGTATCCATGAAGATGGAGGCATCCATCAGATCCCGCAAGCGGCTGTCGGTCAGCAGCAGGATCCCTTCCAGAATGATCACCCGGCGCGGGGCGAAAGGGGTCACCTCGTTCATGCGGGTGTGCTCTGTGTAGGAGTACTGGGGAATGTTGACCGCATCGCCTTTTACCAGCTGGCTCAGGTGCTGTACCAGCAGATCGTGATCCAGAGCATTGGGGTGGTCATAGTTGGTCTTGACCCGCTCTTCCATGGTCAGGTGGGTCTGATCACGGTAGTAGCAATCTTCGGTGATCACACCAATCTGCCCCGCGCCCAGTTCGGCCACCAGCTCTTCATAAATGGTTTGGGCTATGAGGCTCTTGCCGGACGCGGACGCGCCAGCAATACCGATGATCACACACGAATGTTGAGTATCAGACATTGAAAATACCTAAAGAGAAGAGCAGTGGGGATTGTTTAAACCGATCCATTATATAAAAAAGGGTGAGCCATGCCCACCCTCAAATCTACCTCAACCACACGACAGCCGATTATTCATCCAGCGCCACCGTATAGAGGGGGGTCGCAATCGGTTTACCGCTGAAATAGAGTTCAGCCCCCACCCGCCGAGCCAGTTTCATATAGGCCTGAGCCAGGCTTCCTTCCGGTGCGCCGAACACGGTCGGACAGCCATCGTCCATGTGTTGGCGAATATCGATGTGCAGCGGCAGCTGGCCAAGCAGTGCCACATGATACTGCTCCGCCATCTTCTGGCCGCCACCGGTACCGAACAGGGTCTCGTGATGACCGCAGGCACTGCAGACGTGATAGCTCATGTTTTCTATGATGCCGAGCACGGGCACATTGACCTTGTTGAACATGGCGGCCCCCTTGCGGGCATCCGCCAGCGCAACGTCCTGCGGCGTGGTCACGATCACCGCCGCCGAGGTCGGCACCTGCTGGGCCAGGGTGAGCTGGATGTCCCCCGTGCCTGGCGGCATGTCCACCACCAGATAATCCACTTCGCCCCAACGGGTCTCGTGCAGGATCTGGGCCAGCGCCTTGCTCGCCATGGGGCCGCGCCAGATGGTGGCATCCTGCTCGTCCACCAGATAACCGATACTGTTGCTCTTGAGGCCGCAAGCCATCACCGGCTCCATCAGCTTGCCGTCACGGCTGCTGGGGCGCTCCTTGACCGTGCCCATCATGGTCGGAATGGAGGGGCCATAGATATCCGCATCCAGAATGGCGACTCGCGCCCCCTCCTTTTGCAGTGCCAGCGCCAGGTTGACGGCCGTGGTGGACTTGCCCACCCCGCCCTTGCCGGAGGCGACCACGATGATGTTGCGAATGCCCTGCACCGCCGCCAACCCTTGCGCCCGCGGCAGACTGGCCACCTCGATGTCACACACCCAGTCGATGCGGGCGACGCCAGTGGCACTGCGCAAGCGGGCATCGAAGTCCTGCTTGATCTGCTCAAACAGGGAACACCCGGCAAAGGGCAACACCAGCGTGATGGTCAGACTTTGCCCCTGTTGCGCTACGCTGCGCACAAACCCGGCAGCCACCAGATCCTTGCCCCACCCTGTCGGCTTAAATTCGGCCAGTATCTGTTTTACTGAATCAATCACCATTAACTCCTCATTATCTTGCAATTATCTTGAGGTGAACGGTTACCGCACACAAATCAGTGGCTTGCCTGCTTGCCAACCAGCGCGAGCACCAGGGCGGACAGCGCCACAACCCTAGGCAGGCTACCCCCAATTCGGGTAACATGCACGGCACTGTATCATCCCAACAAGCACATCAAGAACGACTATATGGCAACTGATCCTCGTACAATGCTGGTAACCTGCGCCCTCCCCTATGCCAATGGCTCCATCCATCTTGGCCACATGCTGGAACACATCCAGGCCGATATCTGGGTTCGTTATCAGCGAATGCGTGGCCATCAGGTGCACTTCATCTGTGCCGATGATGCCCATGGCACCCCCATCATGCTCAAGGCACAGCAGATGGGGATCACCCCGGAAGCGATGATCGCCGCCGTCTCCAAAGAGCACCAGACCGACTTCGCCGGGTTCAACATCAGCTTTGACAACTATCACTCCACCCACAGCGACGAAAACCGCGAGCTGGCGGAGCTGATCTACGGTCGTCTGAAAGAAGGTGACTTCATCAAGGGCCGCACCATCACTCAGCTGTTCGATCCGGAAAAATCCATGTTCCTGCCGGACCGCTTCGTCAAGGGCACCTGCCCCAAGTGCAAGTCTCCGGAGCAATACGGCGACAACTGCGACAGCTGCGGCGCCACCTACAGCCCGACCGAGCTGATTGATCCGAAATCTGCCGTCTCCGGCGCGACCCCGGTGATGAAGGACTCCGAGCACTTCTTCTTCGACCTGCCGCAATTTGAAACCTGGCTGGCCGGCTGGGTGCGCGGTTCCGGCGCCATTCAGGAAGAGATGGCCAACAAGATGCAGGAGTGGTTCGAGAGCGGCCTGCAGCAGTGGGACATCACCCGCGACGCCCCCTATTTTGGTTTCGAGATCCCGGGTGCCCCGGGCAAGTACTTCTACGTCTGGCTCGATGCCCCCATCGGCTACATGGCGTCGTTCAAGAACCTGTGCAACAAGCGCGGCGACATCGACTTCGACAGCTACTGGAAAGCGGACTCCGAGGCAGAGCTCTATCACTTCATCGGCAAGGATATCGCCTACTTCCACTGCCTGTTCTGGCCATCCATGCTGGAAGGCGCGGGTTTCCGCAAGCCGACCAAGGTCAACGTGCACGGCTATGTGACTGTCAACGGCGCCAAGATGTCCAAGTCCAAGGGCACCTTCATCAAGGCCTCCACCTACCTGAATCACCTGGATCCGGAGTGCTTGCGTTACTACTACGCCGCCAAGCTCAACAGCCGCATCGACGATCTGGACCTGAACCTGGATGACTTCGTGGCACGGGTCAACGCCGACGTGGTCAACAAGCTGGTCAACCTCGCCTCCCGCAACGCCGGCTTCATCGCCAAGCGTTTCGACGGCAAGCTGGCCGCGACCTGCGCCGAGCCCGAGCTCTACGCCGAATTTGCCAACGCCAGCGCCTCCATCAGCGAAGCCTATGAAGCGCGCGAGTTCAGCCGTGCCATCCGCGAGATCATGGCGCTGGCCGACAAAGCCAACCGCTATGTGGATGACAAAGCCCCCTGGGTGCTGGCCAAACAGGAAGGCGCAGACGCCGAGCTGCAGGCGGTATGCTCCGTGGGCATCAACCTGTTCCGCGTACTGATGGCCTACCTCAAGCCTGTCATGCCGCTGCTGGCCGAGCGCGCCGAAGTCTTCCTGGGTGAAACCCTCACCTGGGATGGCGTCGCCCTGCCATTGACCCACCATCAGCTGGCCCCGTTCAAGGCGCTCTTCTCCCGCATCGAGCCCGCCAAGATCGAAGCCATGATCGAGGCCTCCAAGGAAGATCTGGCCAAGGAGCAGGCACCGAAAGTGACAGGCCCGCTGGCAGATGACCCCATAAGCCCAACCATCTCCTATGAGGATTTCGCCAAGCTTGATCTGCGCGTGGCGCTGATCAAGAAGGCGGAAGCGGTACCGGAAGCGGACAAGCTGCTCAAGCTGCAACTGGATCTGGGCGGTGAAACCCGTCAGGTGTTTGCCGGCATCAAGTCCGCCTACAACCCGGAAGATCTGGAAGGCAAGCTGACCGTGATGGTGGCCAACCTGGCACCGCGCAAGATGCGCTTTGGCATGTCCGAAGGCATGGTGCTGGCCGCAGGCCCGGGCGGCAAGGATCTCTGGATCCTGGAGCCGCAGGAAGGCGCCCAGCCAGGCATGCGCGTCAAATAAGCGCACTGGCTGCAACCCCCCTGAAATGAGAGGCCAGACGGCCTCTCTTTTTTATTCCTTTTTTCCACGGTATGGGAGATGTATCCCCGTCGCCAAGCCCCCCCATATACGCTTGTTGCCACCCCGCAATTTGGCCTAGACTGCCTGTTCACTCTGGGTCGTACATAGGCCCACCATCCATCAGGCGAGGAGCAAGCATGATTACCTTATACGGAACCCCGGTCAGTCGAGCCCTGCGCGTATCCTGGTTACTGGAAGAGTTGGGCGTGACATGGCAATTTCAATTTCTCGATTTTGCCAAGGGCGAGAATCGCAGCGACTGGTTTCTGACCCTCAACCCGAGCGGCAAGATGCCGGTGCTCAAAGACGGGGATTTCGTACTGACCGAATCTGCCGCCATCATGCAGTACCTGGCCGAAGTCTATGGTTCGGATTGGCTGCCAGCCAGAGGGACGCAGGCTTCCGCACTGCACGCCCAGTGGGTCAGTTTCATTACCTGCGAGCTGGAGCAACCCCTGTGGACCATAGGCAAGCACAAGTTTGCCCTGCCGGAGCCCCAGCGCCTGCCAGCCATCTTCCCCACCGCCAAGTGGGAATTTGACAAGGCGGCGGCCATCGCCGAGTCCTGGGTGCCCGAGCAGGGCTACCTGCTGGGCGAGCAGATCACCATCGCGGACCTGCTGCTGGCTCATACCCTGATGTGGGCGACCCGCTTCGAGCAGACCATTCCGCCCAAGCTGGCCGCCTATCGCGACCGCCTGGCGGCTCGACCCGCCCTGCAAGCCGTGCTGGCCAAGACCCAGGCCATCGCCGACGCCGCCCAGGCCGGCTGACGCCAACATGCACAAACGGGAGCCCCGATGGCTCCCGTTTTTATGCGTGGATTGGCGGTTTTACCCCGCTCAATTGGTATGAAAGCCACTCCCTTTGGGCGGCAGCGCCTCTTCATACTCCATCCGGGTCACCTCGGCGGTGCGCGGCCCGTGTTCCAGCCAGCCCAGCATCATCTGCACCCCGTGCTCGGGCCCGCAGATCAGGATCTCCACCGATCCGTCCTCCAGGTTGTAGGCGTGGCCACGCAGTCCCAGTTGCAGCGCCCGCTCCCGGGTGAAATAACGAAACCCCACCCCCTGTACTCGACCCCAGACGCGCACGACAAACGATTGCTCTCCCATTTCGAACACCTTTCCCTTAAGAAATTCCCCTCCAAGGCGATAATGAGCGCGACACTCTCTTCCCCTTGCAGGACGCAATACCATTATGAAAGAAGTAAAATTCCGGTGGGTTGACCGTTATCTCATTCACCTCACGATCAGCGAAAAATTTCTCATCACCTTCTGGTGCCCTTTGTTGTTCATCGCCTTGCTTACCGGGTACCTGCTGGCCGATGGTCATGATCAGCAAATGCAGATCCGGCTGGATCAACTCAAACAACGGGTCGAGACCAGCGCCCAGCTGGTGAGCCAGCACGCCAGCCTCACCCTGCCTGCCGATCTCATCCTCGGCCCGACCGGCAGTGCCGGCCTGAGCCAGCAGGGCGACCACTACCGTTTCAGCGCCAGCGCAGGCCAGGCCGGTTTCGTGACCGGCAGCCTGGATGCGGGTCGTTACTCCATGTGGGACGGACAAGGCACCACCCTCACCATCATCGCCGTGCTGGCGGCCTTGCTGGCCCTCATCACCCACTACCTGATGACCTTTGTCTCCGGTGCCCTCTACTCCACCAACAAGGCACTGCAGACGGTGGCCGACGGGGATCTCACCTTCCGCCTCAATTTCTTCCCGGTGCGGGACGAGTTCTCCATCCTGGCGGGCAGCATAGACAGATTCACCGACCGCCAGCACAAGATAGTACAACTGGTGGAGGAGTCTGCCGAGGCACTTACCATGGCCGCCGACGAGTTTCGTGATCACGCGAGCGAAGGGGAAAGCATGGCGCGCTCCCAGCGCCAGCACATGGATTCCCTGGCGGCCGCCATGGAGCAGATGTCGGCCGCCATTCGGGAAGTGGCCCGCAACGCCAACGACACCCTGCAACAGACCCGTCAGTCCAGCGAAGAGGCGGCCCATGGCGCCGCCCGGGTATCCCGTACCATAGCCGCCATCCGCACCCTGGCCGACGAGATAGGCAATGCCTCAGGCGCGGTGGAGCGGCTGACCCACAATGCCAATCGCATCAACGAAGTGGTCAACGTCATCAACGCCATCTCCCAGCAGACCAACCTGCTAGCGCTCAACGCCGCCATCGAGGCGGCCCGCGCCGGCGAGCAGGGCCGCGGTTTTGCGGTGGTGGCCGATGAGGTGCGCACCCTCGCCAGCCGCACCCAGCAAGCCACCGTGGAGATCCAGCAGATGATCGAAGAGCTGCAGGCCGGCACGGGTGCCCTCAACGACATCATGGAGAAAACCGTCGGCCGCGCCGCCAGCAGCCAGGAGCTGATCAGCGAAGTGGGGCTCGACATCGACAAGCTCAGCAACCACAGCGATGCCGTGCTGGAGATGAGCACCCAGATAGCCACTTCCAGCGAGGAGCAGAGCTCGGTGGCCGAGGAGATCACCCGCAACCTGGATCAGGTGCGCCACGAAGCAGGCCAGGTAGAGGAATCCGCCAGCGCCTCTGTGGCCGGCACCGCCGGCCTCAAGGCCACCGCCACCGAGCTTGCCCAAGCATTGAGGGGGCTCAAGATCTGACATACTGTGGAATAACAACAGAGGCCATCCATAGGATGGCCTCTGTTGTTTCAGCATCACGTCAATACAACTTGAATGTCATCACTCCACAATGCCCTGCTACGGACACATGACACTCGGCTGGATTGATTGCAGAGCGGCAGAGTCCATCCATATCGACTTGCTGGTCATGACTGCAGCAGACTGAGTGCCATATTGGGCCGACTGTTGGCTTGGCTCAATATGGTCGAACTGGCCTGCTGCAAGATCTGGGTACGTACCAGACGAGCCGACTCACTTGCCATATCGGCATCCCGGATCCGTGAGCGGGCGGCACTGAGGTTCTCATTGGCGTTGGCCAGATTGCGCACCCGTGAATCCAGCGCATTGGCCTGGGCGCCGAGTCGCGAACGTTGAACGCCCAGTTGCTTCATTCCCACATCCAGTGTCTTGATAGCTCTGCTGGCGTTCTCATCAGTCAAAACATCAATATTATCAATGGTATATTTTTTCTTGTCCGCTTGATAAAAGCCCAGTGCATTCAAGCTCGATCCTTGCATATCAATATTGGAGTACTTGTCACCTGATGAGTGCAGTTCCATCTGGCCAATATAGGTCGTGGGTGTGACATCGGGCAGCAGGGTGCTTAGAGAGGGATCGCTGATAACTGGGGGCGCCGGTGGTACCGGCTGTGGCGGTGGCGTTGAACCATTTGCAAGCGCAAGACTGTTGCCCTGAGAACTATAAATAGTCAGTTCATTACCGGCCGGGTTCCAACCGCTTGAACCACTCACATAAAAGTCCAGTCCCGCCGCATGGGCAGCCACATTGATTCGTTGAACCACCTTTGCCATGATGTCACTATTTTTGGCTGTCGGATTGACCGGATCCCAACCCGTCATATCAATGCCGGTAGTCAGATCCACCGAATGACCCGCCACATCGATATACGATGGCAACGCGGACAAATCGACTGCTGAGGCGACTGAAAATGGCAGTTGTTGCGCTTTTACCGGCCCCTGATTGTTGGGGAAAGTGGTGCCATTGATCTCTGCAATGAACTCTTCAAGGGTTGAATAATCCTTGTCAAAGGTAACGCCGTTGATAGTGACAGGCTGAGATGAGAGTTGCAGATCAGCAATACCGTAAGCCCCCGGCTTGCTGCCTGCCGGACTGCGCGCCCGCCACTCCATTTCGCCCAGATTTTTGGTCTGGGCATTGATATCGGTAATGACGGTATTTTGTCCTGCATAAGCGCCGACCGAGAAGATGCCTTTATAACTTCCCGCCAGCAGATCCTGCCCGGCAAACCGGGTGCCTGTGGCAATCCGATCCATCTCCAACTGCAGTTGCTTGAATTCAGCATTCAGGGCAACGCGATCCTCTGCCGTGTTGGCGCCACTTCCTGACTGCAGTGCCAAGGTGCGCATCCGCTGCATCAGGTTAACCGACTCATCGAGCGCACCATCAGCCACGTTGATCACCGAGATCCCATCGTTGGCATTGCGGATAGCGGTGTTAGTCCCATTCACTTCACTGGTAAGGCGATTGCTGACCTGCAACCCTGCCGCATCATCGGCCGCGCTGTTGATGCGAAGACCGGAAGATAGACGCTTGAACACAGAATCGAGAGTAGTGGATGATCTATCAAGATGACGGAGCGCAGTTGCAGCTGAAATATTGGTACGAACAGACAAGGTCATGGAATGCTCTATTGAGATAGCAAGATTCAATATGGTCTGAACACACTATCGACATAACCAAATGACTCTTTAGATAAAAATCCTCTCAGTGCCTAAAAAGTCTTAAGATTCAACATTACATAAATATAAACATCATTTTTGCTGCTATTTCGAACAACCCCCTATGTGATGGTTGTTTATTGAACTCATGGCCCCCCAAGTTACACCCCGTCGCTTCTCTTGCCTCTGCGTCTAACGGACTTATCTCGCCATTCTCCGAATGACCCGTGCGCCAATCTACACACCAACTCTGCCAGCAAAAACTGGCTTAGCGCCCCTATTGCACATAGAATGTGGCCCCTTTTCTTTTTACCATCGGCAAACACCCATGAGCGTTTTCATCTATCTCGTCAAAGGCCGCGAAAAATCCCTGCTGCGCCGTCACCCCTGGATCTTCTCCAAGGGGATTGAGCGGGTTGAAGGCAACCCCGTTGACGGCGATACCGTCGAGATCTACGCCAACGATGGCCGGTGGCTCGCCCGTGGTGCCTGGTCAGGCAGCTCCCAGATCCGTGCCCGGGTCTGGACCTTCGACAAAGAAGAGACAGTCGATCTCGACTTCTTCCTGCGTCGCCTCAAATATGCACAGGAGTCCCGGGATCCGCTGATCAAGCGTCAGGGCCTCACCGGCTATCGCCTGTGCGCCGCCGAATCCGACGGTCTGCCGGGTCTGACCATAGACCGTTATGCCGATTTCCTGGTGTGCCAGATCCTCTCCGCCGGTGCCGAGTTCCAGCGCGAGCTGATCATCCAGGCGCTGCGCACCCTCTACCCTGAGTGCAGCATCTATGAGCGCTCCGATGTGGCGGTACGCAAGAAGGAAGGGCTGAAAGAGCGCACCGGCGTTATCCATGGCGAGACACCGACCGAGCCTGTGGTGATCGAAGAGAACGGCGTCAAGATCCTGGTGGACATTCGCAACGGTCACAAGACCGGCTTCTATCTGGATCAGCGCGACAACCGTCAGGCTGTCTCCAAGTACACCGAAGGCAAGCGGGTACTCAACTGCTTCAGCTATACCGGTGGCTTTGGCATCTATGCCCTCAAGGGTGGCGCCAACGAAGTGGTCAACGTGGATCTCTCCCAGACTGCGCTGGACATCGCCCGTCAGAATGCCGAACTTAACGGGCTGGATATCTCCAACACCCAGTTCATCCGTCACGACGTGTTCAAACTGCTGCGCGAATACCGCGAGAAGGGCGAGAAGTTCGATGTCATCGTGCTGGATCCGCCCAAGTTTGCCGAGAGCAAGGCCCAGCTGCTGGGTGCCTGCCGTGGCTACAAGGACATCAACATGCTGGCGTTCCAGCTGCTGGCGCCGGGTGGCGTGCTCTTGACCTACTCCTGCTCCGGCTTGATGGAACAGAGCCTGTTCCAAAAAATCGTGGCCGATGCGGCGCTCGACGCCGGTCGCGATGCCCAGATCCTGGAGCTGTTGTCCCAGGCTTCCGATCACCCGATCGGCACCGCCTATCCGGAAGGTTTCTACCTCAAGGGTCTGGTAGTGCGCGCCCGCTAAAAGGCACCGTTCAGGGCTAACCGCCCATTGACCCCGGTTCCAGAACGGGGCCAAGTCCGGCAAGCCGAATCATCAAAAAGGCCCGCTATCACTAGCGGGCCTTTTTTGCGCTGTACTCAAAGAGATAACGCCGCTCACTCCGCTCCTCGGCTTGCCGTTGCCATCCTTCTACCGTACGTTTCCAGTCCTTTAACCAAGCCCTTTGCTCACAGTATTCACCCAGGGAATGGCACTCAGCCCACCTACGGGAACCTGACCGAGCTTTTATTTATGCAAAAACATGAAAATAAAATCGCCACCATTGGAAATTCCTCGGGGAAATATCGGCACAAAACGCATCGAAAATCACTCTGCTGCATAAATCAGTTTTCCCCCTCTCCTGATCCCGGCCATTCCCCAATTTCGGCTGCACATCACACATCATCTCTGAGTCGGCAGCAGTCCTGTCGTCGGGCTCAACACCCGGCTCAGTCACGGGCCGGTGCCCCCAGCGGGAAATAGTGTCGAAATGGCCTCGCCTCATCCACGGCACGCATTACCGAGGGCCGACTCAGCAGGCGAGCACGGTAGGCTCGCAGTCTGGCGTGGGAGTGCGGTATCTCATGGGCCCAGTCGGCATAGAAGAGCGAGGGGGCGGCGGCGCAATCGGCCAGGCTGAAGCAATCGCCGGCAATCCAGCGACGCCCTTCGAGTCGCTGATCGAGCCAGGGGTATATTGGTCTAGCAGCTCGCGGGCCTCCATCACGCCATAGCCATCGCGCTCGGCCTGCGGGCGCAGCGCATCCAGCACCACTTTCTGCATGGGCGTCATCACATAGTTGTCGAAGACGCGATCCAGCATGTGAACCTCCAGACCCGCATCGCCAGTCGGGATCAGGCTAATGGGGCCCGGATGGTGCGCCTGCAGATGCGCGACTATGGTGCTGCTCTCGAGGATGCAGCGCCCGTCATCCAGCAGCACGGGGAAGCGCTTGAGCGGCCAGAGCACGGCAAGCTCGGCGTTGGCCGCCGGGTTTTCAAGATTCTGATAGTCAAACGGAGTGGCATTCTCGTAGAGCGCGATCAGCACCTTCTGGCTGTAGGATGAGAAAGGATGGGCGTAGAGTTTCATCGGGCGTGTTCCTTGCGATCGGGTGGACGACATCCCTAGTCTAGATCCCCGCGCCAGCCCCTGACCTTACCCCCATACAGCTGGCTGTTTTTGCGTAAAAAACGCACATTCATGACGACAATCACATCCGTATGGCTCTCTTTTCGGTAGGGTGATCCCGCCTGTGACCAGCATGAGTCCAGGCTGCGGGGGTATCAGGCTTGATGCCCCGTACAACAACAAAATCGATGTCAGGCCAAGCTGAACATCGCAAGGGATACCGTCATGAATCAATCATTGCCGCTGTTGACGCCGCTGCGGGGCATCGCTGCCCTGATGGTGGTGTTGTTCCATGCCCGCTTGTTGCTCTTTCCCCAATGGACGGAGTCGATCGCAGGCGTCACTCAACTCATCGAGAACGGCTACCTCTGGGTCGATCTGTTCTTTATTTTGAGCGGGCTGGTGCTGGCCCACGTCTACGGGGAAACCTTCACCCGCACGCCCCGCACCATGGGCTATGGCCGCTTTCTCTGGCTGCGGCTGACCCGGGTCTACCCCCTCTATTTCGTGACACTGGTGCTGCTGGTCGGCTGGGAGCTTTACAAGGCCCGCCATGGGGTAGGCTTCTATGCCGGCCCGCTGTTCAAGATGTGGGAGTGGGAAGGCATGCCCCCCTTCGGCTCCCCCTTCACCCCGGCCGAGGCGCTGCCGAGCGCCTTCCTGCTGCTGCAGGTGGTGACCGATCACGGGCTGACCTGGAACTTCGCCGCCTGGTCGCTGAGTGTGGAGTGGATAAGCTACCTGCTGTTCCCGTTGCTCATTCCGCTCGCGGTGACCCGCAGTCGCTGGAGTCATCTCGCACCGCTGCTGGCGCTGACGGTACTGGCTTTTATCGTGCACACTCGCGGCACGCTGGATGTCACCAGCGGCGCGCTGGCGGTGGGTCGCGGGGTGAGTGAATTCGTGCTCGGCCTCTGGCTGCTGCCCAGAGTCAAGGCCGCGCAGCACTTGTCCATGATGCAACGGGATCTGCCACTGCTCATCGCCTTTGTGCTGCCCTTCGCGCTGATGCAGTTCGCCATGACACCGCAGCTGACTCTGCTGCTGATCAGCGCCTACGTGTTGCTGATCTGGATTGCCGCCTGCCAGAGCGATCGCCAAAGCCCGCTGCTGCGCCTCTTGGATAACCGCTTCACCAACTGGCTGGGGGATCTCTCCTACTCCATCTACCTGCTCCACGCCCTGGTGCTGCTCACCGGCTGCGAACTCATCCACTATCTGGCGCCGGGGCTCACCGACTGGTGGTACGCCCAGACCAACCCCTTGCTGGGTGTGCTGGCCACTATGTTGATGCTCGCCGTGCTGATCGGTCTCTCGTCCCTCAGCTACACCCTGCTGGAGCGGCCGCTGCAACGCCGTCTGCGCCGCGTTGGCAAGGCTCGCCAACCAGTGATGGAGCAAGCCGGGTAAGCTCCTCCACCCAAACATTGCCCCGAATTGAGCGTGACTCGCCTCATCGGGGCAAAACCAGGGGTGTGGCCTTAGCCTGAGGCCGCTCCCTCTCTCTTTTTGACCCGCCAATCCCCATCTTTTGTGTGATTTCCTGTTCGAACCAGCGAGGGCATTTGTGGCATAATGCCACGTCCTGTGGCCCTTGGCGGGGCTGCTCTGGCGCACCATGTCGCCCCTCCTCCCCCGTCCGGCTTGGTGGCCTTCCCATGGCCGCCTGAAATCGCTGCCCCCGTTGGCAACGAGGCCACCCATTTTTTGCGGTATCTTGTCTGCCTGTCTACAAGGCGGCGGATGACCGCCCATTGACCAAGACGGCTCCACAGAGCCTCTGCATAAGGGGTAAGTATGTCTTCCATTCGTCTGACCCAATACAGCCACGGTGCTGGCTGCGGCTGCAAAATTTCTCCCAAGGTGCTCGACACCATTCTCAAGAGCCAGATCCCGGGCTTTGACGACCCAACCCTGGTGGTGGGCAACAGCAGCAAGGATGACGCAGCCGTGGTCGATATCGGCAACGGTCAGGGCATCGTCTCCACCACCGACTTCTTCATGCCCATCGTCGATGACCCCTTCACCTTTGGCCGCATCGCCGCCACCAACGCCATCAGCGACATCTACGCCATGGGCGGCAAGCCCATCGTCGCCATCGCCATCCTCGGCTGGCCCATCAACACGCTAGCGCCGGAAGTGGCCCAGCAGGTGATCGACGGCGGCCGCCAGGTGTGCCACGAGGCGGGCATTTCGCTCGCTGGCGGCCACAGCATCGACGCGCCCGAGCCCATCTTCGGCCTCGCCGTGACCGGCATAGTACCGCTCGATGCCATCAAGCAGAATGACACTGCCCAGGTGGGCGATATCCTCTATCTGACCAAACCCTTGGGCATCGGCATCCTCACCACGGCCCAGAAGAAGGGCAAGCTCAAACCCGAGCACGAGCAGCTGGCCCCCAACGCCATGTGCACCCTCAACAAGATTGGCCAGCGCTTTGCCGAATTGCCCGGCGTGCACGCCATGACGGACGTGACCGGATTCGGTCTGGCTGGCCACCTGCTGGAGATGTGCGAAGGGTCAGGGGTGCGCGCCACCCTCGATTTCAAGGCGTTGCCGCTGCTCGACGAAGTAGATTACTACCTGAGCGAGGGCTGCGTACCGGGCGGTACCCTGCGCAATTTCGACTCCTATGGTGACAAGCTGGACGCCATGGACGATCGCACCCGCAACATCCTGTGCGACCCGCAGACCAGCGGCGGCCTGCTGGTAGCCGTCGGTAAAGAAAGTGAAGCCGAGCTCCTCGCCATTGCCGCTCAGGCAGGGCTGACCCTCTCCCCAATCGGCCAGCTGAAGGCACGTGCCGGCGATCAGTTTATCGAGGTTGTCCAATGAGTGCTCTGCCACTGGCCACGGATCTGGCCCGGATTTTTCTGGACGATGTCCCGCTCATCGACTTGCGTGCGCCCATCGAGTTCAAGGAGGGGGCCTTCCCCTGCTCGACCAATCTGCCCTTGATGACAGACGATGAGCGCGCCCAGGTCGGGACCTGCTTCAAGAAGCAGGGTCAGGCGGCCGCCATCGAACTGGGTCACAAGCTGGTGGGTGGCGCCGTGCGGGCCGAACGCCTCGAAGGCTGGCTGGCGCAGTTGCGCCGGCAGCCCGATGCCCTGCTTTATTGCTTTCGCGGCGGCCTGCGCTCGCAAACCGTACAACTCTGGCTGCACGAGGCGGGGATCACCCGTCCTCGTGTCGCCGGTGGCTACAAGGAGCTGCGCCGCTTCCTCATCGATACCCTGGACAGCGCAGCAGCGCAGTGCCATTGGACAGTGCTGACCGGCATGACCGGCTCCGGCAAGACTCATATGCTAGGCCATGTGACCCAGGCGCTCGACCTTGAAGGCCATGCTCGTCACCGGGGCTCGTCGTTTGGGCAGCTGCCCGGTGGCCAGCCCAGCAATATCAACTTTGAAAACAACATGGCCATCGAGCTGCTCAAGCGCCGTCATCAGGGCGAACAGGCCTTCGTGGTAGAAGACGAGAGCCGGCTCATCGGCCGCTGCTGCCTGCCTCTTTCCCTCTATGAGACCATGTGTCAGGCACCGCTGGTGGTGGTGGATGTACCGCAAATCGATCGGGCCGAGCAGATCCGTGAAGATTACGTGCACGATCTCTGGCTGCGCTATCAAGCCATGTATGGCCAAGAAGCCGGTTGGCCGCTGTTTGCCGCCTATCTCACCGATGCGCTGGCTCGCCTCAAGCGCCGTCTCGGCGATCAGGCCCATCGCGAGCTGGATGCCCTGATGCAGACCGCCCTCACCGAGCAAGCCAACAGCGGCTCCACCGAGCTGCATCTGGCCTGGATCACCCTGCTGCTGACCCGATACTACGACCCCATGTATCTCTATCAGCTTGGCAACAAGCAGGAGCGCATCGTGTTCCGCGGCGACAAGCAGGCCTGTCTCGACTACTTCGCCGAGCAGCACGCCAACGCGCAGCAGGGCTGACCCCGTCGGCTTTCCAACAAGAGGACCCCACATGTTGAAATTCGAGGTGATCCCGGTCACCCAGTTCGCCCAGAACTGCTCTCTCATCTGGTGTGACGAGACCCATCAGGCGGCGCTGATCGACCCGGGTGGCGAAGCGGACAAGCTGCTGGCCGCCATCGCCAAACGCGGGCTGACCCTGACCCACATACTGCTGACCCACGGTCATCTGGATCACGTGGGCGCGGCCGCCGAGCTGCGAGAAAAAACCGGCGTCACCATCACCGGCCCCCACAAGGAAGATGCCTTCTGGCTCGACATGCTGCCCCAGCAGAGCCAGATGTTTGGCTTCGCCCATACCCCTGCCTTTAGCCCCGACCAGTGGCTGGTGCAGGGTGACAAGGTACACATTGGCCAGTGCGAGCTGGAGGTCTATTTCTGCCCCGGCCACACCCCGGGCCATATTGTGCTGCTGAGCCAGACCGAAAAACTCGCCTGGGTAGGCGACGTGCTCTTTGCTGGCAGCATAGGTCGCACCGACTTCCCCCGTGGCGATCACGGGACGCTTATCAAGTCGATCACCGAGACCCTGCTGCCGCTGGGTGACGAGATCGTCTTCATCCCAGGCCACGGCCCCAGCTCCACCTTCGGCCGCGAGAAGGCGAGCAACCCCTACCTGACCCAGCCCATCTGGTAACAGGCAAAGAGCTCATCAACGCAGAGAGGGCGACCCCGGGGGCGCCCTCTTTTTCATGGCTTGCTGTGCGTTTCATCAAACGCCAGACACTAAAAAGCCACTCCTGAGAGTGGCTTTTTTCAACTGGATGGCTCGCGATTAAACGCGAACGAAGTCCAGGTGAACCAGCTTCGGCTTAACCGGGTGACGCTGGATAGCCTTCACTTTAACGCTGACTTCTTCACCGTTGATGACCAGGGTCAGCACGGATTCGTAGAATTCCGGCTTCTCTTGGGCAATGATGAATTTCTTGTGGTCAACAGTGATGGACTGGGCTTCTTTGCCTGCACCGTAGATGATGGCAGGAACTTGGTCAGCGTGACGCAGGCGGCGGCTCGCACCTTTCCCCAGGTCAGAACGGACTTCAGCTTGGAATACGAAAGACATAGTGGTTATCTCATATAGATGAATTTATGGTGTTGACTGCGACCGGTCAGCACCTCGCAAAACGAGGGCGCATACTAGCACGGGCCCAGAACAGTGACAAGAGACCTTAACGCCCCTGCTCCAGCCGGGCGAACCGCTGTTGCCGCTCTGCCGCACTCAGGGCATCGAAGCGGGCCAGCGTCCGGGGGGCCGGACAGTAGAGGGTATCCCCCGCCTTGACCCGGATACTGTTGCCCATCAGCGGGCGATTGTCATCGACGATGGCCAGCAGATAGCTGTAAGTGTCTCCCGCCGCCCCAGTGACAGTACCATTCTGGGCCAGGGTGGCGGCGATGCGCCACAGTGTCTCCCCGGATGCCACCTGATGACAGACCCGCTTGCTATTGCCGGCCGCCGGCGCCGAGAGCGTCAGCGTCTCATCGCTGGGGGATACGTTCACCGCCGGTGGCGTATCACCATTAGCGACACGGGCCAGCAGGGTTTCCGGCGTCTGCCAGGTTGCGTTCAGAGCCAGGCTCACCGCCAGCCGTTCGGTGCCCAGGCTGGCGGCGCGCGGCTGACCCGGCATCACTGGCGGAGTGAATTCGGCCATGAAGGGTATCCCCAGACCGGCCACCGCCTGATCGCCATCACGCGAAGATGTGACGGGCGCGATAGATGCCAGGCCATAAGCGGCCTCATCGATACGCCTGAGCCTCGCCAGATACGCCTTGGAGAGCTGCGCTTCCCCCTCAAACAGATCGAAGGGGGGCACCAGCCGGGCAGGAAACAGGATCTGCCAACGGCCATTTTTCTGCTTCTGGGCCAGTGGTGGATACTGGTTGCCGTGCCACGCCACAAACATGGCGGACGGCGTGCGCGCCAGCGGGTAGTATTCCGGGTTCAACTGCACCCAGGTTTGCTCTGCAATAGGCTGGTAACCGCTGATCACCACCTGCGCCACACTCAACCAGATCCCCAGCATCCTTGCCTCCCTGACTTCCGGTTTGGAGGGGCCAGCTGCCTGGCCGCCCCTCCTCATCAAGCTATATCACGCAGTTAAAACAGACAGATAGCAGCTTAGCACTGGGCGATGGCGTTAAGCACCCGTTTATCTGACACCGGATAGGGGGTTCCCAGATTCTGGGCAAAAAACGATACCCGCAGCTCCTCGATCATCCAGCGGATATTGGCTACCTCGGCGGGGATCAGCTGGGATTTGGGGATCTTGGTCAGCAGCGCCTTGTACTCGGCCTCCACGCTCTGCACCTTGAGCATGTAGACCCGATCCCGGTTGGGATCGATGGCCAGCTTCTCCATCCGGCGCTCGATGGCCCGCAGGTAGCGCAGCAAGTCCGGTAGCCGCTGCCAGCCGGTCTCGGTCACGAAACCCTTGTGGATGAGCTTGTCCAGTTGCAGCTGGATATCCGACATGGCAAACGCAGTATCGAGCTGCATCTTGCCCTTGAGCCGCTTCTTGATCTCGTGAGAGAGGGTCAGTACGGCCTCCACCTGCTTGGCCACCTCCACCACCGTATCGTTGAGCTCGGCGCGCACAAATTCCTTGAGCGCCTCGAAACCCGCCTCGTCCCAGGCCAGGCCGCCGTGCTGCTCAATCAGCTTGTCGCAGCCGCAGGCGATGCAGTCATCGATAAGCTCGGCCACCTTGCCAAACGGGTTGAAATAGAGCCCCAGCTTGGCCTTGTTGGGCAACTTCTCCTGTAGATACTTGATGGGGGATGGCACGTTGAGCAACACCAGCCGGCGCTGGCCCGCCCACATCAGCTGCTGCTGAACCACCGGACTCTCCACCAGCTGGATGGCCACCGAATCCTTCTGATCCACCAAAGCCGGATAGGCCTTCACCTCGAAGCCGCCCCGCTTCTGGCTGTACTCCTGAGGCAGCTCACCAAAACTCCACAGGGTCAGGCCCGACTGCTCTATATCATCGTCCGCCACCTGGGACAGGGTCTCTTGCACCTTGCCGCGCAGGGATTCTTTCAACGCCTCCAGATCCTTGCCTTCCGCTACCTTCTGGTGCTTGTCATCCACCACCCGGAAGGTGAGTTTCAGGTGATCGGGCACCGCAGCCCAGTCCCAGGATTCGCGGGGCACAGTTACCCCTGTCATGCGGCGCAGCTGGCGCTCCATCTCGTCCAGCAGCGGTCCCTGCTCAGGGTTGAGGCTGGCGAGCAGCGCGTCGGCATAGTTGGGCGCCGGCACGAAGTTCTTGCGCATTGGCTTTGGCATCGACTTGATAAGGGCCACCAGCAGCTCATGGCGCAGCCCGGGGATCAACCACTCAAACCCTTTCACTTCCACCTGATTCAAGAGCGGCAGCGGAATGTGCAGGGTAACGCCGTCCGCCGCCTCCCCCGGTTCGAACTGGTAGCTCAATTTGAGCTTGAGGCGCCCCTGCTGCCAGAAGTTGGGGTAGTCGAGATCGCTGATGTGGGCCGCATCCCCCTTCATCAACATCTCTTTTTCGAAGTTGAGCCGCTCGGGATCCTGCTTTTGCGCCTCCTTCCACCACTTGTCGAAGTGGCGGCTTGATATCACCTCCTGTGGCAAACGGGCATCGTAGAAGCGGAACAGATCCTCGTCATCCACCAGGATGTCGCGGCGGCGGGATTTGTGCTCCAGCGCCTCCACCTCGGCCAGCAACTTGCGGTTTTCGCCAAAGAAACGGTGTCGGGTCTCGAAATCCCCCTCCACCAGCGCGCGGCGAATAAACAGCTCGCGGCACAGGGCCGGATCGAGGCGGCTGAAGTTGATGGTGCGCTCATTGACCAGGGTCAGGCCATAGAGGGTCACCTTCTCCTTGGCCATGACGGCGCCATTTTTCTTCGACCAGTGCGGGTCGCTGTGGTGCAGCTTGATGAGATGCGCCGCCAGCGGCTCCACCCATTCCGGTTCAATCTTGGCGTTGACCCGGGCGTAGAGACGCGAGGTCTCCACCAATTCTGCGGCCATCACCCACTTGGGCGGCTTCTTGAACAGGCCCGAGGCCGGGAACAGGTGGAAGCGACCGTTACGGGCGCCGAGAAACTCGGGTTTCTCCAGATCCTTGTTGCCGATATGGCTCAGGAGTCCGGTCAGCAGGGCGCAGTGCACCGTCTTGAAATCGGCCGGTTCATGGTTGGCCTTGAAGCCCAGCTCTTTGACCGTCTGGCGCAGCTGGAAATGGATGTCCTGCCACTCGCGCACCCGCAGGTAGGAGAGAAACTCCTTCTGGCACATGCGGCGGAACGGATTGCTGCCAAGGGCATCCTGCTGCTCTTTGAGGTAATTCCACAGATTGACGAAGGCGAGGAAGTCGGATTCCTTGTCCTCAAACCGTCTATGCTGTTCGTCGGCAGCCTGCTTCTTCTCCATGGGCCGCTCGCGGGGATCCTGGATACTGAGGCCGGCGGTGATCACCATGACTTCGCTCAGGCAACCGGTTTGCGCTGCCGTGATCACCATTTTTGCCAGACGCGGATCAAGGGGTATGCGTGACAGCTGGCGACCTATGTCGGTCAACTGCAACTTGGGCTCCTGCTCCTGGCCAGCTTGCTGGGCAGCGAGGTGACGGGCAGGCAATTCGCGCACCGCCTCCAGCTCCTTGAGCAAGCTCAGACCATCCTTGATGTGGCGAGATTCCGGCGGCTCGACAAAGGGGAAGGCCTCCATGTTGCCAAGGCCCAGCGCCAGCATCTGCAAGATGACGGACGCCAGGTTGGTGCGCAGGATCTCCGGATCGGTAAAGGCGGGACGACCGTTGAAATCCTCCTCGGAATAGAGACGGATACAGATACCGTCCGCGACCCGGCCGCAGCGGCCTTTACGCTGGTTGGCGCTGGCCTGGGAGACCGGCTCGATGGGCAGCCGCTGTACCTTGGTACGCCAGGAGTAACGGCTGATGCGGGCCGTACCCGGATCGATCACGTAACGAATGCCCGGGACCGTGAGGGACGTTTCCGCCACGTTGGTGGCCAGCACGATGCGCCGTCCGGCATGTTGCTGGAATACCTTGTTTTGCTCGGCGTTGGAGAGCCGGGCATAGAGCGGCAACACCTCGGTATCGCGCAGGTTGAGCTTGCGCAGGGCCTCGGTGGTATCGCGAATTTCCCGCTCACCGTTCATGAAGATGAGGATATCCCCCAGCCCTTCGCGGGCCAGCTCCTCCACCGCATCGAAGATGCCCTGCAGCTCGTCGCGCTCTTCCAGCCCTTCGCTCTTGTCACCGCTTTTTTTATCGACAAACAGCGGACGGTAACGCACCTCCACCGGATAGGTGCGGCCGGACACTTCGATCACCGGCGCCTTGTTGAAATGGCGGGAGAAACGCTGGGGATCTATGGTGGCCGAAGTGATGATCACCTTGAGGTCCGGGCGCCTTGGCAGCAACTGCTTGAGATAGCCCAGGATAAAGTCGATGTTGAGGCTGCGCTCGTGGGCCTCGTCGATGATGATGGTGTCGTACTGGGTGAGCATACGATCGTGCTGGATTTCCGCCAGCAAGATACCGTCTGTCATCAGCTTGATGTGGGTCTGCTCGCTCACCTGATCGGTAAAGCGCACCTTGTAGCCCACGTATTGACCCAGCTCGGATTGCATCTCCTCGGCGATGCGAGCCGCCACGGTACGGGCCGCGAGGCGCCGTGGCTGGGTATGGCCTATATAGCCTTTCACCCCGCGCCCGAGCGAGAGACAGATCTTGGGGATCTGGGTGGTCTTGCCCGAGCCGGTTTCGCCGGCGATGATCACCACCTGATGTTCACTGATCGCCTTGGCGATCTCCGCCTGCTTCTGGCTGACCGGCAGGTTGGCTGGGTAGGTCACCTTGGGCACGCCTGCCAGACGGGACTGGTAGCGCGCCTGCGCAACCTCCAGATCCGCGGCTATGGTCTCAAGCACGGCAACTTGCTTGCCCTCAGGCAGCTTCTTGACCCCGTGTAGACGACTGGAAAGACGACGGGCATCGAGATTCATGCAGGCAGAAAGGCGGCGGCGCAGCGCCTCGATAGAAAGAGACAAGGTACGAATTCCTTAAATGAGTGCCCAGAGGGGCCATATCGACAAGCGTCAGGAGATCCTAAAGAGCGAGGAAGAGAGGTGCAAGCCTTAAAGCGATTGGGGTGGCGATGAAAACCGGCATAACGGGTGTCTGGACAGAAGTATCAGAATGGCGCGTCTGAATAAAAAGAGCAGGCCGCCAGCCTGCTCCCGATGACGCATGACGCTCAACTCAATCCGGTTAAGCCCGGGCCTTGTGTACGAAGCAGGCACCCAGCTGGGCGTGGATCGCCAACATCACATCGTGACGGCTGATCACCCCGAGCAGATGCCCCTCCTCCACCACAGGATAGATCTTGGGCTTTTGCCCCATCATCATCTCGGCCAGCTCCAGAATGCTGGTGTCGGGTCCGACCGCCAGCACCTCCTTGCGCATTACATCCCTGACCTGGGCCACCTGCTCGCAGTGATAGGCCTCCTTGAGCATGACGGCAATACAATCCTGTTCGGAAACCCAGCCAATCAGATGACCCTGCGCATCCACCACGGGGCCACCAAGTTGGCGACTGTTGAGAAACTTCTCTACCGCAGACTGCACCATCATGTCAGCGCTGAACGTGATGGGGCGGGTCTGCATGTAATCCTTTGCCTTGAGTGATTCCATTGTGCTTCCCCCAACCAGCCTCCCGGGCGGAAGGCGCAAGCCGGGCACTATGTCCGGCTCACTCCAAGCATAGCTCGCACCGGATCAGGAGATGGATTGCAGCAACAGCAGCAGCTCGTTCTGACTGTGGCAGTCGGTCTTCTTGAACACCCCCTTGAGGGTCGAGCGGACGGTTTCCACCTTGACCCCGCGCAGCTCGGCGATGTCGTTGCTGCTGTAACCCTTGCTCATCAGCACCAGCAGCTCCTTCTCGCCAATGGTAAGCGGATAAAGGCTGGCCAGCGCCTCTATGTCGGGATTGAAGGAGTGCTCGGGATCCCGCAGCACCACTTCCACGTAACGCTCGAAGCGGCTGAGACCGCTCATCAGGGTGCACTGGATCAACAGCGGTCTTAAATTGGCCTGACGGGGAATAGACATATAAGCACTCGCTCCCGGCAACAAGTAGGCAAAGCCATTCAGGATCTCCTTGAACTGGCGTTGTTGCTCCTTATTTTGCAGCGAGAAAATACCATTGCCTGCCCGCAACTCCACATTCTCGTCGGCAATACGATTGAAGGCCACGTTGGAATAATGGATATGGCCTTTGTCATCGACGATGGCACTGGGCTTATTATGGTTTTTTACCAGTTGCTGCAGCTGATAATTCTGGGTTTCCAGGGCCAGCAGGTTCCAATAATGGTGGCTCCAGGCCGCAAGACCAGAATAAACCTCCGTCAGCGAGGAGATATCCTGAGCGCTGAAGTCATCCTGGCTGGCACCGCGATAGGTGCACAGGCTGCTAAGGCCCCGCCCCTTCACCCGGCAGACGCCTCCGGCTGCAAACTGGGCGCCGAAACTGGCCAGCAGCCCGGCCGAATTGGACAGTGTCGTGGCATTGACTATGCCCTGGCAGCCCTTGTCCAGATAGTGATTGAACCACACATCCTGGCGATGATGCTGCACATAGAACTGCTGCTGGGCCTCCGTCAGCCCACTGGAGAAGAGTTTTATCCCGTCGCTCTTGTCATCATCCCGTAACAGAAACAGCGAGGAACTCCCCGACACATCGGAGCGGAACTGATCCACCACCAACTTAATGTCAGAGTCATTAATACCGCACTCATATAACTGGCTTATATAGGGCGATACCCTTTCTTTTGCTAATGCCTTCACACCCGAACTCCTGGTTCTTATTTTTATTGAAGTGGCATCTTACTCTGCAATGAGAAACCCGAAAAGTAGTCAAATGAACAAAGGTTTTATAACTGATCCATAAATAGTAATGATGAAAGTACATAAGGATGAGCGAAAGCGAAAATCTGAAATCCAAGTTAATGTTTTATATGATTTTTGTCGCTATAGATCTTTTTATCATCATCAGGATTCCCGTCACGGCGAGATCCGTATCCCACGACAAACCTCGCATTTTTTCCCCTTTGGCCCCGACGACCGGCCCGGTTCCAATAAAGCTCCCGCCCCCTGCCTCTCCTGGCCTAGTTATTCTTGGTCTGGCGATGCCCACACGACAGCACCACATCTTGTCTGACCGCGAGCATTCCCCTCACAACCAGGTCGTTATCGCCACTAGCCACCTTTTGCCTTCCAGGCGCCCAGGTCGCCATCGGCTTTGCCATTTGCTCGTCGTATCACCCGGGACTCAAAGAGCTAATGTTTCAACTTGGTTAATTTTGTGTTTAATTTGTGGGCCAGCAACGGTAATGTATATACAAATAATTCAGTGAGATGTCGGGCAGACATCACACCACAAGGAGAAAGGAACATATGGAACAGGACAATGTACTCATCCCCCCCATGAAATCAGGTGCCGGCATCAAGCTGTTGCTGACCAGCCTGCTTGGCATCACCATCTTTTTCATCCCGTTCGAACTAGCGGGACGCAGCACCATACTGGTGGATCACCTAGCCGGCTTGCTGATGGCACAGCGACCACTTGCGGTGGGATTGATCCTGCTGCTGATAAGTTATGGTGCCCTGACTCCACTGCTGGATGGCCGCTGGCGCGCTCGCCCCATCGACAGGCTGTTGAGCCTGTTCAAGCTGCTCGGCCTTGGCTTGGCATTGATGTATGTTACCGAACTGGGGCCCGCCTGGTTGATGACCCCGGATCGCCTGCCCTTCTTGTTCGACAAGCTGGCGATGTCAGTGGGCATGATCGTGCCTATAGGCGCCATGGCGCTCACCTTCCTGCTCGGCTTCGGCCTGCTGGAATTGATTGGGGTGCTGATGCAGCCCGTGATGCGCCCGCTATGGCGCACACCGGGACATTCCGCTATCGATGCGGTGGCCTCGTTTGTCGGCAGTTATTCGGTTGGGCTGCTCATCACCAACCGGGTCTTCCTTGCAGGCAAATACACGGTGCGGGAAGCCGTCATCATAGCCACCGGGTTTTCCACCGTATCGGCCGCCTTCATGATCATTGTGGCCAAGACCCTCGACCTGATGGAGCACTGGAACTTTTACTTCTGGTCCACCCTGGTGATCACCTTTGTCATCACCGCCATTCTGGCGCGCGTTCCCCCCATCTCCAACATGACTCATCAGGGCGACACTGATGAACCCTTGCCGGCCGGTCAGCGCCGCTGGCAAGCCGCATTGGCATCCGGGCTGACCCAATCCAGTCAGGCGGACCCTGTGTTGCGCCAGTTGCAGGAGAACCTCAAAGATGGCCTCAGCATGGCGGCCGCCGTGGTACCCACCATATTGTCGGTCGGCCTGCTCGGCCTGTTGCTGGCACAACACACACCACTGTTCGATCTGATCGGCTGGCTGCTCTGGCCACTGACCTGGCTGCTGGATCTGGGGGAGCCGTTGGCAACCGCCAAAGCACTTTCGGCAGGGTTGGCGGAGATGTTTCTACCCGCCATCCTGCTCAAGGATGCAGATCTGCTGGTACGCTACGTCGCGGCTGTGGTTTCGGTCAGCTCGATTCTCTTCTTCTCTGCATCCATACCCTGCATTCTGGCGACCAAAATTCCAGTCAGCGTAGGACAGTTGGTGGTGATCTGGTTTCTGCGCACCTTGATCGGCATAGTGCTGGCCGCACTCTGCGGCAAGCTAGCCATGGCGGCAGGCTGGTTAAGTTAGAGAACTCAAAAAAATCAGCGCTATATTACCCTTGATGAGGGTGCTCACTTGGTTATATAGATGACATATAAATTAATACAGTATCATAATATTCAACATGGCAAATTTAAAAAATTGATATTCTATGACGCTTCATTACAACATCGTCATTTCTGCCTCATGGCTACCGAGTTACGAAAATACACGACATGTGAGGCCCCCTGGAATGAACATGTAAATTTAAATATTGGTACAGGACCTCAACCAAGGCTGTCTGGCGGTTATGTTTAATCACCAGGAGAACGGGATTATTTAATCCGTAGTTATCCCATTTGGCGATCAAACCTACTTATTACCGTAACATATGCGAGGGGAACAATAAAAGAGCCTCATTCTGAGGCTCTTTTAAAAATAACAATTAGTATGTAAAGGTCACGCCAACTCCTTTAGCATCACCCTCCAGCATGGTTGGATAAAAGGCCAGTTGCTGTCCATTTCTGGGCGATGTGAAAAGATAACTGAATCCAGTAGCAATAACCGCACTGGCAATCACATCACGCCAATAGTGATTATCTGATTCAACTCGGGACCAGCCAACGGCTCCTGCAGCCACATACGCTGGCAAACCATAGCTCCAGCCATAGCGCATTTGTAAGTAGCTAGCACCACTAAACGCCCACGCAGTATGTCCAGAGGGAAAGCTTTTGCTACCCCCATTCGGACGGGTTGCATCAACAGTATGTTTCAATACTTCAACTGTTGCAGTCGTTGAGAGGAAAGAATAACCAAATTGTTTGAGCCCTTCATAGTCATCCTGATACCAGGATATCCCAGCAGCAATAGCTGGAATTGCAAACTGCCCAATATCGCCATATGTTTCAAACGTGCTGGAGGCATAAACAGTGCCACTGAAACCACATAGTACTGCTGCACATAAAATGCTTTTTTGCATAAAAATTCCATTTTTATTGTTGTCCTCGATGGGAACCCTATCGACAAATAACAATAACAACAAATGACAAACTTAATAATTGTGAGTTAACACATGATTAGAGGTAATATTCTAAAAATAAACTTTACAACTGTATGTTTACAATCCATCGCTGCTGAATTTTTGGTCGTACAAAACCCGCAAGCTGGCCCGTACGATATCTTCGATTACATTGAAGACATCTTCACCCCCGGAGGCGGTGCCACAGTCGCCTCGTCAGCGTCAACCAGAAGTCCTTCGAACAGGTCTCGTCCTGAGGGCAGAAACTGTCTACTGTCGTAGCAGCAGTCATGCCGCAGAGTAAAAATTCAGACCCATCCATTGCGATTCAAGTAAATCCCTTTAAAATCTTTCTTTTCAAGTGGTTACTTTATCTAATCGGCACTCGTAACCTGATGTCGAGAACAGACCAAGTTCCGGTGACGTCTCTATTTCACATCAGGTTTTGGCCAACGTCATGGTATTAGAACACATGGACTATGTTATTTTTATCGCACACAGCAATTCTACAAAGCTCCACTATCATTAACCCTGTTATTATGGTATTTGATTGGAATCGATGATGGAGGCGTTATGTTTAAAATTTTTAGAGAACGGTCCCTGCTCTTTAGTCAAATCTCCGTATTTTTGATTTTCATCATTCTGGTCTCGATTAGCTTTTTTGGTCTTTATTCTATAAAATCCGCAGCAGATCGCATGGGGCAGAGTAAAGATGTTGTGGCGGATATACTTCCACCACCGCTGTACCTTATTGAAGCTCAGCTGACAATATACAATCTCCTGCGCAGCCCTATTACCGAACAACCACAATTATTAGAGACGTTGGCTCGCTTGCAGCAAGAATTTAAACAGCGTAATACCTATTGGCAATCATCTGATTTGGATAAAGCGTTAGCAACAAGCCTGCTTGGTGAGCAACGTCTGCAAGGGGAGCGTTTTTGGCAACTAGTAGAACAGTCATTCCTCCCTGCCTTGAAACAGGGCGATCTTGCTCAAGCATCACAAATAGCGACGACGTTACAAGCCATATATACCGCGCACAGAAAAGCGGTGGATAATACAGTAGTGATTGGGAATCAACTAGCGAGTGACACTAGTAAAGAGTTGCTGACGACCGCTAATGTTTGCTATGGATTATTAATTCTGGCAACACTATTGGGATGCATACTTGTTATATACCTAGCCCGCCCGACACAACTGCGGTTAACGGAGGCTGGCCAAGCCGCAGCTGCAATTGCAGCGGGTAACCTCAATAGCCAGCTCCCTGCGCCAGGCAAAGACGTGATAGGAGAGCTCATTCATAAAATAAGTAATATGCGAGATCAACTAGGCAAGTTGGTTTCGACAATCCAAGACAGTGCCCAAACCGTTCATGATAAATCCATCAACCTGACAAGTTCAGCCAAGCAGCATGTGGCACATAACAAAAGAGAAGTGGCTACTGCAGTTCATGTCAAACAGATCGTAGAACTTTTACATGAAGCAATAAGCCACGTTAGTGAGAGACTTCATCACCTTGGTAATATTGCATCCAAATCAGAACAAGAAGCGCTCACGACAGATAATGCAATAACAGAAGTCGAGACAGTTATTGATGCCATGATGCAGGGTGTTCAGCATGTGGCTGGTACCATCTCAGATCTCGCCAGTCTATCCGAGAAAATTGCGAGCTTGGCAGAGAACATCAAACAGATAACCGACCAGACAAACATGTTGGCATTAAATGCAGCCATTGAGGCGGCCAGAGCAGGTGAACAAGGTAGAGGGTTTGCCGTTGTTGCCGATGAGGTAAGAGCACTGGCAATCAGAACGCAAGGTTCTACCTCAAGTATCACCGACACCATCAACCAAATACAGAATGTCAGTCATCGCGCGGTTGAGGAAATGGAGAAGGAGATTTCCCGAGTAGCGCAAGCTGTTGAGCAAGCCGCCATTGCCAAGCAGGTGGTTGTGGGGATCCACAAATCAAGCGGAGCGATGAGCAGCATGCTGGTAGAGGTCAATCACCTGATGGAAGAAGAGAACAAGCTGATTAACGACATCAATGACAAGATGACAGACATATCTCAGCTGGCGGAAGAAGCGAGTGCAAATGCACAAGCTTCTCTATCAGAGGCTAACAGCCTTGAACAACAGTCACGCAGACTGACAGAACAGGCCATGCGTTTTCAACTCCATTCATAACCAATATCCCACACCGGCTCCAGGCCGGTGTTGGCTGTCAAGTCTCCCCCGGGGCGAGTCAACTATCACCCGAAACGGCAGGATCTGATCCTCCTGGCTGGAAAGTCTTTGCATGGACGATTTATTAAAATGAATCTATAGTAAGACATACTTTATCGCCAACAGGACCCAGGAGCATCATATGACAAAGCATCTGAGCTCAGCTGCCAAGGCTAGTGGGAACCGTGACCTGATCGCAGTCAGAGTGGCCATGAATATCATGGACAAGTGGGGATGCTCTGCCGAGCAGCAGCAAAACATCTTGCAACTATCAAGAGCCGCATTCTACAAATACCGAAGCCTGGAGACCAAGACGGCGTCATTGAGCCATGATCAGCTGACCAGGATCAGTTACCTACTGAACATGCACTCCGCCCTGCGCATTGTGTTCAGCAACCCCGACAACGCCTACGGTTTCATGACCATGAGGAACAACAACCCGTTCTTCAATGGCACCACGCCACTCTCTCTCATTGAGGGTGGCGAATTTGGCAACCTTCATGAAGTCGCCAAGCGCATTGATGTACTGCGAGGGGGGTTAATCGGATGATCCACCCAGAGATCCCCAGAACGGCGCTGGTTCCCATCAAAGGATACCGCCTCATTCACACCAAGTACCCTGCGATTGACGTATTTGTGGATGTCGCTAACCCAGAGGAATTCGACATTCTGTTTGAGATCCAGGAGATAACCAATCCACGTTTAACGCAGGAGGTAGGTAACCTCAACCTGCTTCCACGTGAAGAATGGGTGCTCGGGATACCTGGTGCGCACTACGCCATGGCGGCTTTCACGCACGTCAACCCAGATGGAGGACGTTTTTCGAACGGTGACTACGGGGTCTACTACATCGGGGACAGCAAAGACACGGCCATTGCAGAAGTAACGTATCACTGTGAGCGTTACTGGCTGAATGTGCCGGAACTCAAGTTCGAGCGGTTCGAGTACCGTTGCCTGATCACCGATCTCAGTGACTCGACCTTCGCGGACATAACTGGTCTGCCCGCCGAACATGCCTATTATCACCCAACCGACTACAACGCAGCTCAAACGTTCGGAGCTGCACTCCGTGGTGCGCGCGAAATAGGTGTAACATATCGATCAGTCCGATATCCAGGTGGAATCTGCTGGGGTCTACTCACACCAAGGACGATCACCAGCATCATCCAATGCTCCCTTCATCAGATCATCTGGAATCATGGCATCGTTTCTGTCAATCAAGTCACTGATGGATGAAAAGGATCACAACATGTATTTCTTTCATCTTGGTAGTTAACTAAAGAGATTGACCATATCCGAACATTATTCTCCTCCCCCCATTCAACCATCATAATTATATTTTACTTTTGAATGTTCGTTGCGTAAAAAGTAAAGAAACGTCTCTTTTTTATATGTTACATTTCATATAAAAGGAGCTGCACAATGATAGAGACGCTGTCACCCACCAATGAAATAAATCATAAAAGCATATATAGATATTTATATCTTATGTCAAAAAATGACATTTCCTCACAAGGATTGGTGCTAAACCACTATGACTCAATAACAAACACCTCGAATGAAAAAGTGAATCACCCGTCACAAGAAACCAAAGAACTGCAGTTGATGATGTTAAGAAATGCAGGTATTTCGGCGGGTTTATTCGAGATGTCAGCATTATATTCCATGGATGTTTGTCATCTAAATGAAGAACAACTGCACAATAACACATCAATTAATGACAAAAGACAAATTATATTCATGCTGCCTCTCCCTATAAGAGAACCGCTATTGCTTAATATCTTGTTTGGGTTTAATCACAAACAAATATCAATGATTACTGGTGTCAATGAAAAAGTCACATTTAATAGATTGTTTTTTTCAAAATCCATTTTTGTAAAGAATTATAATTTAAAGTGATTTAAAATTGTGTGATGCGCAGAGCCTGTTTCACTTTGATGCGATGTTATTCAACAACAATGGCTGTGGTACGCCTGTATCGGGAAGCCAAAAATGCAGGTTTGGTATCACACCATGATCAGCAAAGAGGGGCCCACAGGCCCCTTGTATCGCATATCCATGTCGACTATCCGCGTCGGCCAAACGGCCACCAAGGCTTGTCGTTGTCCTTGATATCGACCCGGGTCTCCTGCAGGTTGCCCGGTTGGCCCCCCTGCAACTGGTGCAGGCTCACCCTGAACTGCTCGGTGGGCTCCACAAACCAGTCATCGATGATCAGCACCTTGACCGACTTGCTGCCCCCCTCACCGGCGGCCCAGCTCACCGACTGGCTGAACCAAGGCAGGAAATCCAGCCCCCAGCGCGCCGTGATCCCCTCAAGGCCCAACTGGGCACGGGCCGGCTTGCTCAGATCGCCGCTGCGCACCACGGGGATCTCGGCAAACCACTGCCCCTCGTTCACCGTCATGCTGGCGCGAGCCAGCGCAATGGTGGACGGCGCCAGCTTGTCCTTGATGGTCACCAGGGTCTGACGCTGCTCACCCAGAGTGGCACCGCTGGCATCGAACAGCTCCAGAGTGAAGGTCTCGTCCCCCTCGTGCAGGGTGTCGCTCTTCACCGGGATGCTGATGGTCTGGCTGTCGCTCTGGCCAGCCGCCCAGTTCAGGGTGCCGGTCAGTGGCGCCACGTCATTGGCATCCGCGCTGCCGTAGGAAATGCGATAGCTGACGCTGGCCTCCCCATGAGTGCCGTCGCGACGCGCAACGCTCAGCGTGAGGGTGCTGCCTTCCTCCACGCTGGCGACTGCGCTCTCGAGGCTCAACACCCCGGCAGGCGGCAACGGATACTGGATCGCCACCAGCACGGGATCGTGATCCGAGGCGCTGAAGGGGCCGTCCGATTTGGCCAGCTGGCCTGTGTACTTGCTGCCGTATTCGAAGAAGTTGCTCTCGGCGGAGTTGATGTGCCAATCCTCTATGCCGATCACCTTGGCCGCGAGACTCGTGTTGGCCAGGGCGTGATCCAGGTTGCCGAGCTCACCTTCATAGCTGTAGGAGTAGGTATCGGTGCCATGGAAGCGGGTGTTGAGGTTCACGAAACCATACCCCTTGCCAAAGGCGCTGCCGCTCTCCTCATAGGGCCGGCCCGCCAGCGTGGTGAAGGAGGCGCTCATGATCTGGCGCGGCTGGGCCGCCGGATCATAGCTGGTCAGCACCCGGATGGGATCCTCCATGCCATAGGCGTTCATGTCGCCGATGAGCAGCAGATCCCCACCCAGCGCCTTGAGACTCTCCCCCAGCACCTTGGCGGCGGAGACCCGCAGCGCGTTGCAGTGACCCTGGCCATCCAGCGGATCGGCGGTTGCATAGTCGGGGTAATCCTCGAAGCAGGCGGAGCCCTTGGACTTGAGGTGGTTGACCACCAGGGTCAGAGGCGCATCCCCCTTGGGTGAGCTGAACTGCTGCAACAGCGACTCGCGCATGCCCTGCTTGATGGCAACCGGCGTGCCGCTGGCGTCCAGAGCCTCGGCCTGCTGCACCGGCAGTACGATGAGGCTGGCGGCCCCTTGCGGCGTCACGCTGGCAGGTCGGTAGATGAGACCCACGGTAATGGCATCTGTGCCTATGGGCTGGCCATCCGGCGAGGCAATCCAGCGGTAGTGATCCGCCTCATCCGGCTGGGCGGCGTTGAGGGCCGCCACCAAGTTGGCGATGGCGGAGTTGTCGCCGTAGCCGTTGTTCTCTATCTCCATCAGCCCCACCACGTCGGCGTTGAGGCGGGTGATGGCGCTGACGATCTTGGTGCGCTGCTTCTCGAACTCCGCCACTGTCAGGGCGCCACGGTTGCTGCCGGTGGGGTTGGCATCCCCGCCCACCACTGTGGTGAAGAAGTTGAGCACGTTGAAGCTGGCGACCCGCAGATCCCCCGCCTCGGCGAGCTCGGGGGTCTCTACCCTGTCCCAGCCGCTGTGATCTATGTCGCTGCTGTCGATGCGGTTGTTCGCCACCAGCCGGAACAGGTTGTAGGAGTAACCCAGCACCCCCTCCAGGCCATTGAGCTTGTCGCCGATGCGCAGGTAGCCATCTTCGGCATTGAAGGCGGGATACCAGGGCAGCACCCCATCCGGCGTCTTGGCGTCCGTCTCCACCACCAGCTGATTTTGCTGGTTGCGCAGGGCCCACTGGCTCGCCTCCTCGCTCATGGCGGCAAACTTCTGGGTCGACTTGATGAGGGGCGCGCCATAAGCCAGCACCAGGTTGTTGCGCTTGCCGTCGTAATCGAAGCTGAAGTTGCGGGTCACCACCAGGCTGGACTCGGGCACCAGCCGCACCCGCATCCCCTCGTGGCGCTCCAGCAACTGGTTCAGGGTCTCGCCCGCCACCGGCACCAGATCCACCGCCGGCAGCAAAGCCACCATGGGCTGGGTCACCACCAGCTGGTCGGCATTGAGCTGGGTCTGGTTGAAGTACTCCTTCACCTTGCCCGAGACGCACACCTCGGCCCCCGGCACGATGGCGCCGTTGGCCTGGGTGCTGTAGACGAACAGACCGTCCGAGCTGGCCGGATCCCCGTCCCCTTGCGGATCCTGGATGAAGAAGCCCTTGTAGAGACCGTTCACCACCTGGGTGACGATGCCACGGGTGGCATAGGCCTGCTCGGATTCAAACTTGCCGGCCGGCACCAGCGGGCTGCTGCTGCCGGGGCCCTGAATGGCGGGCACGGGCACCAGCTGATCGACCGGGCAGACGAAGGCCGGTGGCAGAGTGCCATCGCAGGGACCATCGCCACTGCAACCCAGGCCGCTGGCGTCATCCCTGGCGGCGGCCACGTATTCAAGCGCCGGATCGAAGGGACCGGTCGCATCAGTCCGGCCCGTGGTGACTGTGGCCTTGCGGCGCAGTGTCATGTCCAGGGTAGAGACGCTGCCGGACACCCAGGCCGTGCCCGGATCCACCCCCACCTGGCCGAAGCTGTCGATTATCTCGCTGCCGCGATAGAGCACCAGGGCGTCGTCACCGTTGAACACCAGGTTGCCGCTGGTCTGGGTCGCCTTGGCCAGGATCTCGGCGTTGGCGGAGGGGTTGGCCAACACCAGGCTGGCGCCCGGGGCCAGGGTGCCTTGCAGCGCCAGGCTGTTGGTTGGGGTATCGGTAAGAGGTTTGCCGTTGGCGTAGAGCGCCAGCCGGTATTGGGAGAGATCGACGGGAGTCGCGCCCAGATTGCTCAGCTCCACCGCCTTGTTGTTGCTGGATCCTTCCAGGTATTCGCTGATCAGCAGTTGTGCCTGTGCCTGTCCTGACAGCGCCAACCCGACCGCGAGCGCCACCAGAGAGTGTCTTCCTGACATAGCCAATGTTCCTTTTCTTATTAGCAGATATGTTATTGGCGCCCCGCGTTAGGCGGGCCGCAGCACCTTGTTACAGCTATAAACAGTCGATACGGGCCCATGGCCAAATATCGCGCCTACTCTGCCCGTTTGGCCCCGGGGCCGCCGCGAGCTGGCTAACAATTACAGAAAATTGTTGCGAGCAGGTGACGAAAAATAATGTTTTTCAGCTGACATCTCTGCCACAGGATGAGCGGCGCACCACCATTGGCATTTGCTGCCGCCAATATCCGGCAACGGCGCACAAGATGGCGACACAAGCTGACATAGGGAGAAAAAACAGCAGCTTGAGAAAGGATCCCGCCAGCAATAGCCAGGGTGAATCGCGAGTGGCCATTCACGGGACAATTAGCTGGAAATAGCGACGACGGCAGAGGATACCCGGCCATATGGCGTCACTGTGTCGCCGGGCGAAAATATCGCTCACCCTCCCATGGATAAATATCACGCCAGTAATATGAGATGACCAAAATAAGGTTTTCCAGGCCCCCGTCTGTTGTTTGCATGGCCGTCAGATGTCGCCTTGCCGGCAGCTATATCGGAAGCAGGCATGCCCCCAACATAGCCGCCCCGCACATGACGTTAGGGGCGGCAGCCTCACCCTAGCCCTTGCAGCACTTTTTCACCGCCCGCACCACGTTCTGGTAGCCGGTGCAGCGGCAGAGATTGCCGGAGAGGCCACTGCGGATCTCCTCGTTTGTCAGCGGGCGGCGATCTGTCTTGTCGAGCAGGGCGGCGCTCGCCATCACCAGGCCGGGGGTACAAAAACCGCACTGCACAGCCCCCTCGTCGATGAAGGCCTGCTGCACATCGGAGAGCTGGTTGCCCTGCCGCTCCCCCTCCACGGTGCGAATGGACTTGCCATCGGCCCAGACCGCCAGATAGAGGCAGCTGTCGATAGCTGTGCCATCCACCCGCACGGTACAGGCGCCGCATTCGCCGACGCTGCACCCCTCTTTCACGCTGATCAGCCCCTGGCCACGCAGGAAGTGGAGCAGCGACATATTGGGGGACACCGCGTAGCAGTAAGGCTTGCCGTTGATCTCGCACTGGATCTCCACGGCGGGACAGGTTTGCAGTTGCATCATAGAATCTTGCCTCCGGCACGTTCGACGGCGCAGGTGATCACCCGCTGCGCCAGGGTCTTGATCAGGTGCAGGCGAAAGGCTTTCTCCGCCCGCCAGGAGGAGCGCGGCGCCACATCGGCCACCACAGCCTCGGCAATCGCTGCCAGTGTGGCGCGAGTCAGGGGTTGTCCCTCGGCCGCGGCTTCTGCGTGAGGGGTGCGCACCGGCGTCGGCGCCGCCACCCCGTAGGCCAGCCGCAGGCGCTTGAAGCGGCCATCCTCAATCTGGCAATAGGCGGCGCAGCCTATGGTGGCTATGTCCATGGCCCCCCGCATGGCGTATTTGAAGTAGTGGGAGCCCACATGGGGGTGCACGTCCTGTGCAAAGTGGAATGCCACCAGGATTTCCGCCGGTTGCAGCGCCACCTTGCCGGGGCCGGTATGAAAACCGGCGATGGGGATGCGGCGTGTGCCGTCTGGCCCCGCAATTTCCAGCTCAGCTTCCAGCGCCACTGTGGGCGCCGCCGAATCGGCACTGGTGGCACCGTTGCAGATGTTGCCGCCATAGGTGGCGACGTTGCGGATCTGCGGGCCGGCGATGGTAGCGGCGGCCTCGGCCAGCATGGGCAGACGGCACTGCACCAGCGGGTTGTCGATAAGCTCGGTAAAGGTGGTGCCAGAGCCGATGCGGATCGATCCGTCAGGCAACTCGCTCACCCCCTTGAGCTCGGGCAAGTCGTGAATATCGACGATATGGCGATAGGCGGCGTTGAGGTGATGCAGCTGGATCATCACATCGGTGCCGCCGGCCAGCAAGCGCGCTTGCGGGTCGGCTTGGCGCAGGGCCACCGCCTCGGTCACGCTGTGGGCCTTGTAGTAACGGGCAATATCAAACATGGCGTTGCTCCTCCCCTGATCCCTCGCCAATCAAACCCGCCGCGACAAACTCCCGAAACAGAGTCTTGGGGGTGATGGGCAGCTCGTTGATGGCGACCCCGGTCGCCATGCGAATGGCGTTACGGATCGCCGGGCCCGGCGAGATGATGGGCGGCTCCCCCAGGGATTTGTGACCATAGACCGACTGGGGCTCGTAGGTCTGCACGAAGTCGCACTCGAGCTCGGGCAAATCCAGCATGGTGGGAAACTTGTAGTCGAGCAGGTTGGGGTTGCGCACCACGCCGGTCTTGGCGTCGATGATCATCTCCTCGAACAGGGACCAGCCGATCCCCATCCCCATGCCGCCGTGCACCTGCCCCTCCGCCAGCTGCGGATTGAGGATCTTGCCTGCATCGTGCAGGTTGATGATGCGATTGATGGTCACCTTGCAGAGATCGATATCGACGCTGAGATCGACGAAGGTACAGCCAAAGCTCGGCGGGTTGGTGGTGGTCTTGTGGGAGACCTCCGATGTGATCTGGCCGCCTATGGTGAGGTGGTAGTAGGCGTTGACCGACACCTCGGCGACGCTTAACAGCACCTTGTCCGGCGCACCGGCCAGCACCACGTAACCGTCGATCAGGGTCAGCGACCCCACATCCTGGTGGCAGAGCTGGGCCGCCAGCGACAGAATGCGGGCTCTCAGTTGCAGCGCCGCTTGATGGATGGCGGGGGCCGCCACATAGCTCTGGCGCGAGGCGAACGAGCCAGGGTCGTAGGCCGTGATGTCGGTATCCTGGGTAGAGATGACCCGGATCTGTTCAAACGGGATCCCCAGGGTCTGGGCCGCCATCTGGGCAAAGACGGTATCCGATCCCTGCCCTATCTCGGTGGCACCAATCTGCAGATTGACGGTGCCATCCTGATTGAGCAGCATGCGGGCCCCGGCAATTTCGACCCCCACCGGATAGGTGTTGGAGCCGTAGCTGAAGCAGGCCACGCCAATGCCGCGCCGCACCCGACTCGCGGGATCCTGCCCCAGACACTCGGCCTTGAGCCGTGCCCACTCGAACTGCTCGCCGCCCCGGCGCAGGCACTCGGGCAATCCGGCGCTGTAGAGGGTCTTCTGGTTGACCTGATTGACGTCCCCCTCACGGGCCACGTTGGCGATGCGCACTTCTAGCGGATCGAGCCCCAGCTCGGCGCAGGCATCATCCAGCATGCACTCGAGGGCGAACACCACCTGAGGCGCACCGTAACCGCGCATGGCACCGGCGGTGGGCAGGTTGCTGTAGAAGGTCCTGGCGTCATAGCCGAAGGCGCTGCGCGGATAGAGGTAACTTATCTTGTTGGCACCGGCGCTGGCGATGGAGTGGCCGTGGGAAGCATAACCGCCGGTGTTGGAGAGCACGTCGAGCTGATAGCCCTTGAGGGTGCCGTCGCGGTTGAGCCCCATTTTGACATCAATGACAAAACCGTGGCGGGTGCGCGAGGCAAAGAAGCACTCTTCCCGGCTCAAGGTCACCTTGACCGGCACGCCGCCAAGCTGGTGGCTCAGAAACGCCGCCATCGGCTCTTCCAGCACATCCTGCTTGTTGCCAAAACCGCCGCCCATGTAGGGCTTGATCACCCGCACGCTGGACCAGGGCAGGCCGAGGGATTTGGCCACCCGACTGCGCACTATCTGGGGGATCTGGGTGCTGGAGACCACTATGATGTGGTCCGGTTGATCCATGTAGGCGTAGCAGGTGACCGTCTCCAGATGGCAGTGCTGCACTACTGGGGTCTGGTAGTGGCCGGTGAACTGAACGTCGGCAGCAGCGATGGCCTGCTCCGGCTCCCCCGCCCGGATCTGGCTCTGGCGCAGCAGGTTGCCGGTCGGGTGGATGGGGTAGGCTCCCTCGGCCAGGGCGCTCCGGGCATCCGTCATCACCGGCAGCGGCTCGTAGGTGACCTTGACCAGAGCTGCCGCCTTCTCGGCGACCAGGGGATCGCGGGCCACCACGATGGCGACGCCATCGCCGAAGTGGCGCACATGGTCGGTGAGCAGGCGCCTGTCTTTCACATCCCGTTTGGTCTCATCAAGGGACCAGGCGTGACCGGCGGTGCGAAAACAGGTGATGGGCACATCCTCATGGGTGAACACGGCTTCGACCCCGTGCAGGGCCAGTGCCTCGGTCGCATCGATGGCGAGCACCTTGCCGTGGGCGATATGGCTTCGCACGTACTTGGCGTGGCGCATCCCGAGCATGATGTTGTCATCGGTATAGCGGGCGCTGCCGGTCACCTTGGCCTCGGCATCCACCCGCTTGAGCGGTAATCCTATGGACATATGCAAGTCCTTGCTTCAGGTAAGAAAATCCAGAACCAGGATAAAAAACAGCAAGATATGCGCCTGTTTCCTGCAGACAGGCCAGCGATGGGGATAAGTGTGAAGAAGATCCCATCCGGCACCCCGGCCGGGCTCGGGGCGCAGCCGGATTGCCGATTTTTCATGCGTATCCAACCACAGGCATGCGCCCCGTTATCAATCTGGTAATCCCCATTATCAAAATGGTACCTGCCGACCCTGAAAAGCATCGGGGGCCACTTGTGGTGGCCCCCGATAAGACGTTCGCAATGACACAGGCCCCTGGACTAGATGGCCCAGCCACCGGCGTAGAAGAGCACCAGCGCCAGGGCGATGATGACGGTGCCGACATTGAGCTTGCGCCACTCGTTGGAACAGATGCGGCCGATCACCAGGGCGCTGAAGCCCAGCATGATGCCGGTGACTATGTTGCAGGTGAGCACGATGAAGACGGCGCACAGCAGGCCGGACATGGCCCCGACAAAGTCATCGAAATCGAGCTTGGTGACGTTGCTCAGCATCAGCAGTCCCACGTACATCAGGGCCGGCGCGGTGGCATAGGCCGGCACCAGATAGGAGAGTGGCGAGAGGAACAGCATCAGCAGGAACAAGACTCCGACCACGGTCGCCGTCAGCCCCGTCTTGCCGCCCGCTGCCGTGCCCGCCGCCGATTCGATATAGACGGCGGCCGGCGCCGCCCCCACCAGACCGGAAAAGATGCTGCTGAGGGAGTCGGCACTGAGCGCCTTGCCGCTGTTGATGATGTGACCATCCTTGTCCAGCAGGTTGGCCTGCCCCGCCACGGCGCGAATGGTGCCGGTGGCATCAAACACGGCCGTCATCACCAGCGCCAGCACGCTCGGCAGCACCAGCGGCGAGAGCGCCCCCATGATATCCAGACTGAAGATGAGGGACTTGCCCTGCGCATCGGCCAGACTCGGCATGGCAAACAACCCCTGATACTTGACCGCCGGATCAAAGATGAGGCCGAAGAGGGAGATGGCGATGATCACCAGCAGGATCCCGCCCGGCACCTTGAGCTTCTCCAGTCCGACGATCACCGCCAGCCCGATGAGGGACATGATGACCGGCATGGAGGTAAAGGCCCCCAGCGCCACCGGCAGCCCCTCCAGCGGGTTCTTGATGACCAGTCCCACCCCGTTGGCAGCGATGAGCAGCAGGAAGAGCCCGATACCGATACCTGTGCCGTGGGCGATCCCCATCGGCAGGTTGTCGAGGATCCAGCTGCGCACCCCGGTCACCGAGATGGCGGTAAACAGCACCCCCATCAGGAAGACGGCGCCAAGCGCCACCGGAATGGAGATGTGCTGCCCCAGCACCAGGCTGAAGGCGGTAAAGGCGGTGAGCGAAATGGCGCAGCCGATGGCCATCGGCAACTTGGCCCAGAGCCCCATCAAGAGCGAACCAAACCCCGCCACCAGACAGGTAGCCACGAACACGGCACCGGGGGGAAAGCCCGCCTTGCCGAGCATGCCCGGCACGACTATGACCGAGTAGACCATGGCGAGGAAGGTGGTGAGCCCCGCCAGCACCTCCTGGCGCACATTGCTGCCCCGCTCGCTGATCATGAAGTAGCGATCGAGCGCGCCGCTGGCGGGCTGTCGTCCCGCCGCCGCCCCCTGATCCGCAACTGCCCCTTCCATCTCGTTTATCCTGTTTGCCTGGCTCATGGCCGACTCCTTCCTGCATCCCTGAATATGTGTGATGAAATGGCGGCCTGTGCCGTGGGTCTGTCATGCCACGGTCACAGGCGATATGGGATTCGGAAGATCGGCAAATGTTTGCCTTACTAATCAGAAAACCGGGCCATTTCACCTTCTGTTGCGGGGAAACCTTCCTCGCTCTTGCATGGGTGCCGGTCTCCCTGTGGGCCCGCCAGACACCGCATCCAGCGGGGCTGCACCGCGGCAGCCCCGTCCATCCCCTACCCCCGTTCGTGTACCAGTTGGCCATCCACATAGGTGCGGTAGATGGATCTGTCATCCCCCAGGGTCAGCAGCACGAACAGCTTGTCGCGCAAGGTGGTGGAGTTGTCGTAGCGCAGCTGCTGCAGCGGGGTGGCGACCGGGTCGAGCACCACGAAGTCCGCCTCCTTGCCCACCGCGAAGCTGCCGATCTGCTCGTCCAGCCCCAGCGCATGGGCGCCGCCCAGGGTGGCCAGGTAGAAGGCCTGATAGGCCGAGAGGCGCTCCCCCTGCAACTGCATCACCTTGTAGGCCTCGTTGAGGGTCTGCAGCATGTTGAAGGTGGTGCCGGCGCCGATGTCGGTGCCCATCCCCACCTTCACCTGCTTGTGCCACGCCTTGTGCAGCTTGAACAGACCGCTGCCGAGATAGAGGTTGGAGGTGGGACAAAACGCGATGGTGGAGCCGGTCTCCTTCAGGCAATCCCACTCCTGCTCTTCCAGATGGACGCAGTGGGCAAATACGCAGTTGTGGCCGGTCAGCCCGTGCTGGTGATAAACGTCGAGATAGCCCTGGTGCGCCGGGAAGAGGGATTTCACCCAGGCGATTTCGTCCTTGTTCTCGCACAGATGGGTGTGCAGATAGGTGGTCGGGTACTCTTCACGCAGCCGTCTGGCCATCGCCAGCTGTTCCGGCGTCGAGGTGGGGGCGAAGCGCGGCGTGACGGCATAAAGCAAACGGCCATTGCCGTGCCAGCGCTCGATGAGCGCCTTGCTCTGCTCATAACTGCTCTGCGCGGTATCCAGCAGATAATCTGGCGCGTTGCGATCCATCATCACCTTGCCGGCGATCATCCGCATGTTGATGCGACTCGCCGCCTCGAACAGGGCATCCACCGACTCGGGGTGGACGGTGCCGAACACCAGCGCCGTGGTGGTGCCGTTTCGCAGCAGCTGCTTGATGAAGAAGGTGGACATCTCGCGGGCGTACTCGAGATCGTTGTAGCGCCGCTCAGCCGGGAAAGTATGACGGTTGAGCCACTCCAGCAACTGCTCGCCATAGGCCCCCACCATCTCGCTCTGGGGGTAGTGAATGTGGGTATCGACGAAACCCGGCACTATCATCTTGCCGCGATAATCGCGCACCCGCACCTCGGCCGGAATGCGATCCTTCCCCTCCTCCCACTGGCCGAACCAGTCGATGCAGCCGTTGCGAATGATCAGCAGGCCATCCTCGACGAGGCGGGCATTGGGCTCTATCTCCTCGGGCTGGTCCACCACCCGGGTGATATCGAAGAAACTGCCGCGCACCGCTTTGACAGAGTTGTCATTTTTCATAACCGTGTCCCTGTTTCTCATGTTCTGTGTTGACGATCTTGCCGTGTTAACCCTCAGATGCGCTCAACTTGCGGCGCGCCCTCTGCTCGATTTCAGCCGGCTATCCCCCCTGCGGGCGCCTGGCTGGTTCCTTGATGCAGTGAACACGACATCTGGTTTGTCGCTCAGCTGGATGACCTCAACCGCGTCGGCATCCTTGACGGCCGCCTTGCGTTTGCGGCTCTGGGGCAGCACCAGGTTCATGATGATGGCGGTGATGCCGCCGGCGCAGATGGGGTTCTCCACCAGCATGTAGATCCCCGCCGGCAGCACCTTGAAGACGTTAGGGTCATAGGAAACGCCGAGCCCCAACCCCAGCGAAGTGGCGACGATCAGGGTCTCACGGCGATTGAAGCCGTGGCTGATGATGATGCGGCCACCGGCGATGGCGATCATGGAGAACATGATGACCATGGCGCCCCCCATCACCGGCGACGGTATGGTGGTGAAGAAGCGCCCCACCACCGGGAAGAGGCCCAGCAGCACCAGGATGACGGCGATGAACTTGCCCACGTGGCGCGAGGCCACCCCGGTCATCTGGATGACGCCGTTGTTCTGGGCAAAGGTGGTGAGCGGCAGGGAGCCGAGCGCCGAGGCGATCACCGACACCAACCCATCCGCCAGCACGCCGCCACTGAGGCGTTTTTGAAACTCGGGACCCTGGATATCCCGGTGGGAGACCATGGCGGTGGCCGTGATGTCTCCCACTGCCTCCAGCACGCTCAGCAGATAGATGGTGCCAGCCAGCACGAAGGCGTGAAAATCGAAGGAGAAACCATATTTGAACGGCACGGGAATGGTGACCAGGGGGAGGTTTTCCAGCGCCGAAAAATCCACCATGCCGAGCATCAGGGCCACCACGTAGCCCACCATCAGACCGATGGCGATACCGCTCATGCGAAGCAGCGGGCTCCTGCTGCAGTTGAAGGCGACGATGATGCAGAGCACCAGCAACCCCAGCCCGATGTTCTCGTATTTGCCGAAAGTGCCGCTGCTCATGGCGGAGAAGCCGCCACCAAAATCTATGATCCCCACCTTGATGAGGCTCAGGCCGATCATCAGCACCACGACCCCGCTCACGGTCGGGGTGATCACCCGCTTGAGGTAGGGCAGCACGAAGGAGGAGCCCACCACCAGAAAGGCCCCGACGAAGGAAACCCCCAGCAGGGTCGAGACGATCAGCTCCTCGTGCAGGCCATCTTTTTTCATGGCACTGCCAAGGGCGATCATCACGGTGACGAAGGAGAAGTTGACCGACTGGATGGAGAGCAGGCCCGATCCGATGGGACCGTAGCGGTTCACCTGCAGCCAGGTGCCGATGCCGGAGGCGATCATCGCCATGGAGACCAGATAGGCAGTGGTCTCGGTGGAGAGGCCGAGGGCTCCGCCCACGATGAGAGCCGGCGTCACCATGGGCACGAAGATGGCCAGCAGGTGGGTCACGGCGCCCATCAGGGTTTGATAGAAGGGTGGCTTGTCTTCCAGCGCGTAAATCAGATCCGAGTGCTTGCGTGTTGTTTTAGACATCATGTTTGTCCCATCACACAGAATGTGGGCGGAGTACTCATTCCGCCGTCAGGTGCTGGGGGCGAGCCTGTGCCCGCCCCTCACCTTTTCTTTTGTTATGCCGACTCTTTCTGCTCCAGCTTGCCCAGTTCGCGCAGGATCTGTTCCGGCGTGAAGTGCCACTTGCGCAGCCAGACACCGCAGGCGTCATGGATGGCGGTGGCGATGGCGGGCGCGGCCCCGTTGACCCCGATCTCCGAGATGGACTTGGCGCCGTAGGGGCCGACCTTGTCATCACTCGGCACCAGGAAGGCCCGAAAATCGCGCGGAATATCGCCAATCTTGGGCGCGCCATAGCTCTTGAGATCCCGGGTCAGCGGTATGCCCTTGCTGTCGTAGCAGATCTCCTCCGTCATGGTGTGGCCGATGGCCCGCATGGTCGCCCCGTAGATCTGACCGAGCGCCAGTTCCGGGTTGATGGGGGTGCCGCAGTCGAGCAGGGCGTAGAACTTGTCGAGCCGGATCTGGCCGGTCCTGAGGTTGACCGCCACCTCGGCGAAGTTGGCCCCGTACGGGAAGGCGAGCTCCGAGGTGATGTAGCTGGCGGTGCCCACCAGAATGCCGAAGCCTGTGCCTGTCTCCGACTTGTGGGCGATCTTGGCAAAGGAGACCTCCCCCAGCTTGCCACGCACCAGGCCCGGGAACGCCAGTACCACATCTTCCACCGGCTCACCCAGCATGGCGGCGCCGTGGTACAGGATCTTCGCCTTGAGGTTCTCGGCCGCCATCTTGGCCGCGTTGCCGGAGAAGCAGGTACCGGACGAGGCGTAGGCCCCCTTGTCGAACAGGGCGTGGTCGGTGTCGCCGGAGATCACATGCACGTCGCTGAGCGGGCAACCGAGCACCTCGGCGGTCAGCTTGGCCACCACTGTATCCAGACCCGTGCCGATATCGGCGCCACCGGAGTGGACGATAAAGGTGCCGTCAGATTCCAGCTTGACCATGCAGTTGGCCTGATCGATGTCCGGGATCCCCGATTTTTGCATGATGATGGCGACGCCACGACCGATGCGCCAATCCCCGTCGGCGGGTTTGGGGCTGTCCCAGGCGATAAGCTCACGACCCTGTTTGAGGATGGGTTCGAGGGCACAACTGGCAGCATGGGGCACCGAGGTAGGCATCTTGCCCTCGCCGATGGCACCCAACACCTTGAGGATGTCCCCTTCGTGCACCCGGTTGTGCTCCACCATGTCGAGCTGATCGATACCCAGTTTTTCGGCCAGTTCGGCGATGGCCATGGTCAGCGCGAAGTTGCCCTTGGGCGCGCCGTAACCCTGATAGGCCCCGGTCGGACAGATGTTGCTGTAGTAGGTGTTGACGGTGAAGCGCACGTTGTCGCACGGATAGAGCGGCAGGGAGAGCGCCGGGCCGTTGCTCGGCACCGTCAACGAGTGGTTGCCGTAAGGGCCGGTATTGGCACGAAAATCCATGTCGATGGCGGTGATGGTGCCATCTTTCTTGGCCCCCACTTTCACCGTCACCTTGGCCACGTGGCGGGAGGTGTTGCTGATGAACTCCTCTTCACGGGTGTAGCGGAAGGTGACGGGACGGCCGGTGACTTTGGTCGCCCAGGCGCACACCTCTTCCAGCAGGATATCCTGCTTGGAGCCAAAGCCGCCCCCTACCCGCTCCTTGATCACATGCACCTGATGCTGCTTGAGGCCGACAATGCGCGCTACCTGACGGCGCACGTGCCAAGGCACCTGAGTGGAGGCGTGAATGACCAGACGATCCCCATCCATATAGGTGAAGCAGATATGCGGCTCGGTCGGACACTGCTGGGCCTGGGTCGATTCGTAGGTACGCTCGACAATCTCGTCAGCCTCGGCAAAGCCCTTGGCCACGTCACCGATCTGGCCATGGACGCTGGCGGCCAGGTTCTCGTGCGGGCGGGAACCGATGGGGAAATTGATGATCATGTGCTCGTCGCCACGGCGTACCGAGCAGGCGTTCTGCTGCTCCAGATCCGCCGGGGCACCGGCCATGTAGACGATGGGCTCGTCGTGCACCAGCGGGGCATTGGGGGCCATCGCTTCATCGATGTTCATGACCGCAGGCAGCACCTGATATTCGACGTCGATGAGTTTGAGGGCTGCCAGCGCGACCGCTTCGCTCTCGGCCACTACGGCGGCGACCCGATCACCGACGTGGCGCAGCTTGCGGCTGAACATGCGGCGATCCAGCGGAGACGGCTCGGGGGCACTCTGGCCACCCGGGGTGTAAAACACATCCGGGCAGTTGAGGTGGGTGATGACGTGCACCACCCCCGGCAGCGCTTGCGCGCGGCTCACGTCGAGTCTGGTGATCACCGCATGGGGATGGGGGCTGCGCAGCATCTTGATGATCAGCGCATCCTCGGTAACCCTGTCCTCCACGTAGCAGGGTTTGGCCTGCACCATCTTGGCGGCGTCCACTTTCGGGCAGCTCTTGCCGATGTGGCGCAGATCACCCCGAAACTCCGGGGCGATCTGGCACAGGTAATCGGGATCCTTCATCCGCGAGCAGGCGAGCTCGATGGCCTGATAGAACTGCTGGTAGCCACCGTCCCGGTGAAAGAGGCCGGAGAGCGCGTCGTCGATTTGATCACGGGTGGGGTTGGGATGGCGATCAAGCAGGTCGGTAACGATGAGTGCCGCGGCCGGATCGTTGTAGCCGGACTGCACCACACCCACATCCACCATCGCCTGCTGCACCAGGCTGAGCTGGTTCCAGCTGCCCAGCGACTCGGCGGTACGCACCTGTGCTCCCTCCAGCTGGGCGGCGATCAGCAGGGAGGCGTTGATCACCTTGCCGTTGAAGAGGATGGCGTCGGAGCCGACAAAGCCGAAGCCGTCGTCGCTGTTGCGCACCGAGTGCATCCGGCACTGGTTGAACAGCACCCGCTGGGCATTGTCACCGGCGTTGCAGATGACGGTACGCAGGGCACCGTTCAGTGTGAAGTTGAGTTCCATCATGCCTGTACCTCCTGCTGCTGGCACTCCACCAGCAGATCCGCCACCACCACGCCGCTGATATAGCGTTTGTATGCCACGCTGCCCGTCAGATCGGCGCGCGGAATCAATATCTTGCTGACGGCCGCTTCCAGCGTTCCGTCATGGAGATCGTGGCGTTCCAGATCCCGCAGCCGCATCGGCTGCGGCGTGACACCCGCCAGAGCGACCCGCATCTCGCCAAGTGCATCGAGGGCCACTGCGGCGGTCATTACGACCAGACCGTCGGCGTTGCGGCTGATGCGGCGAGTGGCGCAGCGCAGTTCGGGCTCCGGCAGCACCACCCCCAGCACCAGCTCCTTGCGCTGGCCGGCCAGATAGGCGTCGATGGGTTGCAGCAGGTTGTTCTCCAGCACTACCACCGCTTCGAGCACCAGCAGCACCGGTAGCAAGGGGGAATCCTGCTGCTGGCAGGCAAGTTCGCCGCCGAGGGTGGCCTGATTGCGCAGATGGCGGGAGTAGACAAACCCCAGCGCCTCGCACAGGACGGCTGGGGGGCGGGGATCATCTTTCAAGGTCTGCAGGGTGACGGTAGCACCGATATGGAGCTGGCCGTGCTGCTGCTCAATCTGGCCAAGCCCAAGTTGCCCAAGCGAGATGGCGACCTTCTTGTCGGTGCGGGTCGGGGCGGCGTTAAGCTTGCTGCCACCCCCCATGTAGACGGCGTCGTTGCCAAAGCGGGCCTTGAGTTCCAAAGCCTGACCCAGTTGCTCGGGTCGGAAGAATTGCTCAATCATGTGTCGTCCTTACTCTTGCTGCCCGCCGCCGGGGTGAATCCACAGGGCGGGCAATCCGGTCCAAAACTGTGGAAGGTGGCCTTAGGCCAGCTGATCCATCCGTTGCCACAGGCGGCTCGCCACCTTGCTGGCCTGCTGATAAATGGGCGCGACATCAAACGGGAACTCGCGATCCTGATAGACCATGCGCCCCTCCACCATCACGCTGTTGACGCTGGCAGATCCCATACCGAAGGCGAGATGGCCGCCGAGGTTGCGCGGCGCCAACGGGGTCGGTGAGTCATAATCGCAGATGGTGAGGTCGGCCTTGTAACCCGGCTCCAGGCGGCCAAATTTGGCGCCGAAGTTGCGCTCCAGCAATGTGTTGCCGTTCCACAGGAAGCGGGCAAAGCTGTCTGGCCACAGGGCGCCACCGGCATCCTTGTGCTTGAAGTAGGCGAACTTGAGCTCTTCGAGCATGTCGGAGCCGATACCGTCGGTGCCGAGCGCCAGATTGCGGTACTCAGGCAAGTGCATGTTGTAGCCCACGTGGTTGTTCATGTTGGAGCGGGCGTTGTGCACCAGGAAGGCATCGCGGCTGTTGAGCAGCTCGATGTCGGCCGGGCTCAGGTAGATACCGTGGGCGACAAGCGACTTGCTGTCGATCAGGCCAAACTCGTCCAACCGGGCAATGGGCTCCTTGCCATGGTGGTGGTGGCCGTGAGCCATGTCGTATCTATCTTCCGCCACATGGATATGCAAACCGCGACCGGTGACCTGCACCGCTTCGCGCAGCATGGCCAGCCCCTCGTCGGGCACGGTGAAGGGGGCGTGGGCGCCGATGTGCGCTTCCACCAGATAAGGTTCGTTCCCCTTGGCCTTGGCGGCATCGATCTGTTGGGCAAACAGGATATTCTCCTCCACCCCGGCCTGCAGCTCGGCGAGGCCGCCGTTGCGATCCGTGGTCTCGAAGCAGGTCATGCCGCGCAGACCCGCCTCCACAAACCCTTTGCGCAATACATTCAACGAGCCCTTGATGTAGTTGGGCGAGGCGTGGTGATCGATCACCGCGCTGCAACCGCTCTTGATCGCCTCCAGCGAGCAGATGAGACCGCTGTAGTAGAGCGACTCCTCATCGAGCGCCCGATCGAGGCGCCACCAGAGGTTCTTCAGGGTGGAGATAAAGTCCGGGCAGGGGGCGATGTTGGCCATGATCCCCCGCGACAGGCCGGAGTAGAAGTGGTTGTGGGCACAGACGATGCCCGGCATCACCAGCTTGCCTCCCATCTCCCGATAGCTGGCTTCCGGGTAGAGGGCCCGCAGATTGGGCCCCACCGCTTTGATAAGGGTGCCTTCGATGGCGATATCCACCCCTTCCAGTACCCGGGTCGGCTCCAGCTGGACAGCGGTGACGTTCTTCAGAATAAACATGGTGTGCTCCTTCGCTTATTCGTTGTTCGCTCAGGCCTCGACGGCCCCCAGCAGGTAGTGGTGATGAGCATGGACATGGTTGATGATGCGGCACATGTCTGCGAGCACCTCGGGGGCATCCTTGATCCGGCTCTGGGCGTCTATGGTCAGGCGATAGGTCTCGCCATCCTGACGCACCCGCAGCTCACCACACCCTTCGCCGGTCTGGGCCAGATAGAAACCGGGGTTGCGGCTGTTGTCGAAATCCTCGGGCAGGCTGAAGACGGTGACCTTGTCCTGATAGGGTTTGCCCTGCCACGGGCAGAACTGGGCACAGTTGCCGCACTCGTTGCAGTAGGCATCCAGGTGCAGGGTCTGGAACTGGTCCTTGAAGCCCGGCACAGCGATGGCGACGTTGGCCCGATTGGGGCAGACATCCACGCACTTGCTGCAGAGGTAGTTGCACTCGAGGCAACGGTGCGCCTCTTGCGCCACGAAGGCCTCCCGCTCGCCCTTGTCGACCAGGGTGACGGCGATGTTTCCCTTGCGACGGTAGATCTCATCCTTGCCCGACGGCTGGATTGACACCTCGGCTTGACTGCCAGCGATATGCTCGCGAGAGAGCACCCGATCCGCGGCGCGGCGGGCACCGCCGATGGCACCGACGATGGAGGACGGGCCGCTCTGCACGTCACCGATGAGGAAGACGTTGCGACGACTGGTTTCGCCGCTCTGGCTATCCACCTCGGGCCAGCCATCGCTGCCAAGGGGAATCCCCATCGCTTTGAGCACCTCGCAATCAGGCTGCTCGCCGATGGCGGTGATCAAGGCATCCATCTGCATCACTTCGGTCTGCTCGGTGGGCACCGGACGGCGGCGGCCCTGCTCGTCAGGATCCCCCAGCGCCATCATCCGCACGACAAGCTTGCCATCTTTGTCAAAGCGTTCCGGATTGGTGAGGAAGCAAAAACGCACCCCGTCTTCCACCGCTTCCAGATACTCCTCGCGATAGGCGGGCATCTCTTTCTCGCTGCGACGGTAGATCACGGTCACATCGCTGACACCCGGCACCTTGAGGGCGGCGCGGGCGCAATCCATGGCGGTGTTGCCCGCCCCGATCACGGCGACATGGCGGCCCAGCGGCAGCGGTTTGCCCTGATTGAAGCTACGCAGGAAGTTAAAAGACTTGTAGACCCGATCATGACCCCCTTCGAGACGCATGCCGCCGTTCTTGTCGGCACCGATACCAACGAAGACATAGGTAAAGCCCTGAGCGTGCAGCTTGTCGACGGTGAGCGCCGGATCGCAGCCAAACTCGAACTTGACCCCGTGGGCGGCGACAAAGTCGATGTCGTGCTGGATAAGCTCGGCAGGGATGCGGAACTCGGGGATGATGTGTTTGACCACGCCACCGGCATCGGCTTCACGCTCGAACACGGTGACCGGGTGACCGGCGCGGGCCAGGAAGTAACCGGCGGAGAGACCAGCCGGGCCGGCGCCAATGACGGCAACCGGGTGCTTGTCACCGCTGCCTGCCGGCTTGTGCCAGCGCGCCTTGTACCCTTCCCAGCCCCGCTCCAGCGCCACTTTTTTCAGCTCGCGGATATTGAGCGGGCTGTCGTAATCCAGACGAGTGCAGTTGTACTGGCACTGGTGATCGCAGATATGGCCTGTGATGGCGGGCAAGGCGTTGCGCTGATAAATCAGCTCGAGGGCTGCCACATACTCCCCCTCGCCCATCAGGCGAATGTACTCGGGGATATCCTGATGCACGGCGCAGGCAGTGACACAGGGTGCCACGTAGCAGTCGGTCATCGGCAGACCGCCGCCCACTTCGATGCGATCCTCGGACTTCCACTCCTTCTGGGTGTAATCCATGGTGAGCGCCTTGGCGGCAAGCGCCTCCAGCTTCTCGACATCCACCTGACTCATGCCCCAGCTATCGGAGGCGTCGATCTCTTTGAGGCACTCAGCCTGGCGCAGGTAGCCACCCGGCTTGAGCAGGTCGGTGGCCATGGTGATGGGGCGAATACCGGTCTCGAAGATATCGGCGATGTTGAACTTGCTGGCACCGCCCGAGTAGGAGATGGGCAGCTTGCCATCGAAGGCGCGTGACAGCACGGCGGCTACGTTGATGGAGAGCGGGAACAGCGCACGGCCGGACATATACATCTCATCCCCCGGCAGCGCCCCCTTGCGGTTGATGGTGCCGAGCGTGTTGGTGAGTTTGACCCCGAAGGTGAGCCCCTTCTCGGCCCCCAGCGCCATCAGGCGAACCAGCATCCCCTTGGCCTGATCCAGCTTGAGGTCGTGATCGAACGACGCTTCGCTCAGACCAATGTAATCAAAACCGCAGGTGTCGAGGATCTCGCGCACCCGCGAGTAGCCCAGCAGGGTCGGGTTCAGTTTGACGAAGGTGTTGAGTCCCTTATCTTCCAGCATGTAGCGGCAGATGGCCTCAATTTCGTTGGGCGGGCAACCGTGCATGGTGGAGAGGGTGACGCCGTGCACCAGCTTGGCCGGGATGCTCGCCACCAGCTGTTGCAGGCGATCGCGTCGCGCCCCCAGTCCCAGCTCGGCGATAAACTGCTCATCGGCCACCAGCTCACGCAGCACTTGCTGGTACTCGGCAAATTTTGGACTGCTGCCGGCATCCATCAGGCTGTGGATGAACTGCTGCATCGGTGGCTGTTTGATGCCATCAAGGTTGTAGCCCACGCTCATGTTGAAGATGAAGGACTTGGCCTCGTCGCCCTGGCGGGGGTCGAACACCTCTTCCAGCAGATAGAGGGCAAACCAGGCTTTGAGGTACTCATCAAACGCCTTGGGCAGGGTGAACTCGGTGGACCACTCGGTGTTGAAGCACTCATCCTCGGCATCGATGCAGGGCTTTGCCAGTTCGAGACGGTCCAGGATCTGCACCGTCTTGAGCTCGATAAAGCGCCCGCCAGTCAACCAGGAGGTGACGATGTTCTGGGCCAGCTGGGTATGGGGGCCGGCTGCCGGGCCGATGGGAGTTTCGCAGGTTTCACCGAACACCTTGATCTTGCGCTCGTCCTGCTTGCGATAGAATTGCGCGGCGGGAATACCGAAAATGCTCTGACTCTCTTTATATTCCGCGAAAATACGGGTCAGCAGGTTCTTGAACGGAACGGGTCGCATAATATCGCCCATATTGATCTCCTTGCAGCGGCACTGCTCATTGACAGGGTGAATAAATGGGGCCCATCCACAACTATTCATAAAAAGCCCCTTGAAACTGACAAGAGCAACAATCAGGCCAGTGCTGGCGCATTTACATTTGTGAGTGTAAAAGCGTGAGGCACCTCGAATTAATGAAATATCGACAGGCAATAACTGTCTCGGGGATGAGAGCGGCTATCAATAACGCGCATTAATAACGTTGCAATAGCGATAGACGCTGAGAAAGTCTCTCGTTGGTGGGGGTGAATATCAGTTTGATAATCTCGTTGCACCTGCCGTTATCAGGCCACAAGAGGTGATAATGTCGGCCAGAATGCCGTGTTTTCTCTGGCTCCTATTTTAATAATTATGCACTCGCCAACAGTCAGGCTCAGCCAGCGCCGTCTGCCCGCAACAGCGCCTGATAACGTTCTGGGGTGTCCACATCCAGCAGGATGGCGTCACTGTGCACCTCGGCGAAGCGATGGGGATGTGCCATCAGCCAGCGGCGGATGGAGCCTTGTACCGGTGCCTCGGCCAGCGCCTTGCCAAGCGATGATGGCAGCAACACCGGGTGCCCTGACTCACCCCGATAACGGGGGAAAAGTGTGTGGGGGCCCCGTGCCTGCCAGAGTGTCTGGTAGACATCGAGTGGGATGCAGGGCAGATCGCCGTGGGAGATGAAGAGGTAGTCGCTGCTGCTGGCCGCCAGTGCCAGTCGGATGGAGCTGCCGAGCCCCTGTGCATAATCATGGTTTTCCACCAGCAGGATCTCGGGTCTGCCTGCATAGCGCGCCATCAGCTCGTCCCCACGATGCCCCACCACCAGAATAATCCGGTCACAGAAAGCGAGGGCATTTTTGAGACTCTCATCAAGAATCGTGCTCTGGCGATACGGTAGCATCAGTTTCCACGCGCCCATTCGTGACGAGAGACCGGCTGCCGTTATTATGCAGTCACATCTCGCTCTGGAATGACAGTGCTGTTCACTGCCTGCGCCCTTATTTGAATCGGTCGTTGCCATGCCCATTTCACCCCCTGTCCAGCGTGCCTTTCCCGATATTGATACGCTATTAAACCCGCTCACCGAAAATATAGATAGCCGTACCACCTTAATTAGCCTCTGCGGCGCAGGCGGTAAAACCAGCACCCTGTTCTGGCTGGCGGAATATTTTTATCGGCAGGGCAAAAGGGTGTTAGTTACCACCACTACCCGGATGTTTCTGCCAGCCCAGTCACACTATCGGGAATTGATCCTGGAAGCCGATCCCGTCCGCCAGCTCACCCGCTGCCAGCAAGTGCCCGATGGCCCCACCCTGGTCGCCCTGTTCAGCCATCTCGATCGGACCAGCGGCAAGGCGGTGGGGCCCCGCGCCCAGCAGATCGATCTCATCAAGGGGCAGCAGCGCTTCGATCTCATCCTGGTGGAGGCAGACGGCGCCCATCACAAGTTATTGAAAGTGCCCGCTTTGCACGAACCTTGCATTCCACACCAGAGTGATTGGGTGATCGCTCTGGTGGGCGGCGCCATGGTGGGGGCCAAGGCCGACCCACAGCAGATCCACCGCTGGGCCGAGCTCCAGTCCCTGTGCGGGATAGAGGCCGGTGAGCCGCTGGATTGGGCGCTGTTTGACCGGCTGCTTTCCCACCCGCAGGGAATGTTCAAGGGCACCCCGGCCAGGGCCCGCCGGATCTGGTTTATCAATGGCGATTATCAAAATGAGGCGTCATGGCAGCCGCCATTGATAACCCTGCTGGCCCGGCACCCCGAGCTCCACGCCATCTGGCAGGGAGCAGTACGCGAGCCCATCGCCATTCGTCATGTGGTGAGCCAGGCCCCTCAGGATGGCGAACTGGTGGCTTCACCGCGCTCATGACCCGTTAAGGATGAAATGAGGTACCTTATGAATCTTTTTTCACACGCAGCCCGGCTGGAGCAGGAGAACACCCCCTTTGCCATGGCCCAGATCATCGAGAGTCGCGGTTCCACCCCGCGCCATCAGGCCCAGATGCTGGTGATGACCGATGGCCAAATCCTCGGCACCATAGGCGGCGGCATGATAGAGCGGCTGGTGATAGAGGAAGCCGTCGCGGCCATTGCCGAGCGCAAGCCCCGTATCTTCCACGGCCGTATGGTGCGCAACGGCGAACATGCGGTGGGCTCGGATTGCGGCGGCGCCATGTCGGTCTATATCGATGTCTATGGCCTGCGCCCCAGGCTGGTACTGATCGGTGCCGGCCACGTCAACCGGGCACTGGCCCATGCGGCGGCGCCGCTGGGCTTTGATATCCATGTCGGCGACTGTTTTGAAGGGAGCCTCAACCCCGACCTCTTTCCCACAGGCACCCATCTCAAACAGGCCGATACCATCAGCGCGGTGATCGAGGCGCTGGCCATCGAGCCCGCCAACTTCGTCATCATCGCCACCAACCATCAGGACAAGGAGGCGCTGGATCGGCTCATCTCCCGTCCCCTCGCCTACCTGGGGCTGCTCGCCAGCAAGCGCAAGGTGCAAACCTTCACCCAGGCGCTGCGCCAGCAAGGCGTCAGCCAGGAACAGCTGCAGCGGCTGCACGCCCCCATCGGCTACAACATAGGTGCCGAGACCCCGGAGGAGATCGCCATCAGCATCTTGGCGGAGCTCCTGCAGGTGAAAAACGGCAAGGCAGGCGGCCTGATGCAGGATGATGTGCGCCTCAAGCGGGATCGGCTGGTGGTGATGCGCGGCTCGGGTGATATCGCCACCGGGGTGGCGCTGCGGTTGCACAATGCGGGCTTCAAGGTGGTGATGCTGGATCTCGACAAGCCCACCGTGATCCGCCGCACCGTTGCCTTTGCCCAGGGGATGTTCGACGGAGAAACCTCGGTCGAGGGTGTGCGGGCCAAGCGGGTAGAGAGCGTCGAGCAGGCGTTCGAGCAGCTGGAGCTGGGCATCATACCGCTGCTGGTCGATCCCGACTGCGCATTCTTAAGCGATCTCAAGCCCCGCTATCTGGTGGATGCCATTTTGGCCAAGCAGAACCTCGGCACCCACAAGGAGATGGCCCCCATCACGGTGGCGCTCGGCCCGGGCTTCGAGGCGGGACGCGACTGCGATGCGGTCATTGAAACCAACCGTGGCCACCATCTGGGGCGAGTCATCTATCAGGGGCCCACCCAGCCCAATACCGGTATTCCCGGGGTTATCGAGGGGCACTCGGCCCGCCGGGTGGTGCGCGCCCCCGCCCCCGGGGTGATGAAGAGCCTGATCAAGCTCGGCGATCTGGTGCAGGAGGGGGACCTCATCGCCCATGTGGGGGACGCTCCCATTCTTGCACCGCTCTCGGGCATGGTGCGGGGCCTCTTGAGCGATGGCATAGACGTGACGGTCGGCTTCAAGATTGGCGATATCGACCCGCGTGGCGAGCGAGCCGACCCCACCACAGTATCCGACAAGGCCCGCGCCATCGGCGGCGCCGTGCTGGAGGCCATGATGCATCTGGCCCAGCGCAGATAAGCGCGAACATAAAGCCTATCGGCAAGGCTCGCGTCATCAACGGGCGGCGCCGTGCTGGAGGCCATGATGCATCTGGCTCAGCGCAGATAAGCCAGCACAGAGGCAAAAAAGGGCCCACCATGATGGCGGGCCCTTTGCTATTCCTTTGTCTGCAATCGGCTCAGCCGTGCTTGATCCGGGTTTCCCCCGCGACAGACACCACGGATCGCTTGCCCTTGCGGCTGATCACCAACAGCGCCAGCACGATAAGCAGGATGCCGCTTCCCTCCACCGGCCCCGGGTTTTCGCCGAGCAGCCACCAGGAGAGCAGCACGCCGGTTACCGGCACCGCCAGGGTGCTGAGCCCGGCCATCCCCGCCGGCAGCTTTTTCAGCACGAACAGCCAGAGGCTCCAGGCCAGCGCCGTGGCGAAGATGGCGCTGTAGGCGAGCGCGCCAAACACGTAGGGTTGCCAGTCGATGGGACGTTCCGGCACCAGCGCCGCTACCAGCGCCATCACGGCAGTTGCGTAGATCATCTGCCAGGTGGTGAGGGACATGAGATCCACCCCGGGGTGGCGGGCATACATCCGCTTGGCGATGATGGCGCTGATCCCCCAGCAGATGCCGGAGGCTATCCCCAGCAGCGCGCTCTTCATCGAATCCAGATGCAACTGCCAGGGCTCTATCACCAGCAGCAGCCCGCAGGCGGCCACCCCGACCGCCAGATAGTGCAACCTGCGCATCCGCTCACCCAGAAAGAGCGCCGCGAAGATCACCACCCAGAACGGCATGGTGTAGCTCAGGATGGCCACCTTGCCCGCCCCGCCGCTGATAAGCGCCCACTGGGCCAGCCCCACCATGCCGCAGGTCTGGAACAGGGCGATGGCCAGGGTGTAGCGAAACGGGGTGGGTTTGAGGTATTGGCGACCGCGCAGGCACTGCACCAGCAGCAATACCAGGGATCCACACAGGCAGCGCAGGGCGGTAAACTCGAAGGCTCCCGCGTAGAGCATCACCTGCTTCATCACTATCCAGCTGTAACTCCAGATGGCGGTGAGCAGGATCAAGCCTCCCAGCGCTGCCATATTGATCTTTGTGCTCATTGCTCTGCCTTGTTGCCTCTTATGCCGCCACTCAACCTTCTCTTTGGGGGCGCCATCTTACGCCTCTCCTTGCACCCTGCCCATGAATAACCCGTTGCCCGCCACGACTTTCACCAGCGAATACAAAGGGGGCCCAAAGCCCCCTGTTAGCAATCGGAAAGTCAACACCTACTGGCTGATCAGGGTGCCGGTCTTGCCGGCGATCCCCTCGGCCGCCTTCTCCAGCAGGGTGATGAGGGATTTGCGCCCCGGCATGGAGCTGGCAAAGGAGAGCGCCGCCTCCACCTTGGGCAACATGGAGCCTTTGGCGAACTGACCCTGGGCGATAAAGCCGTTGGCATCAGCCACGCTCAGGGTATCGAGCCACTGCACATCGGGCTTGCCGAAGTTGATGGCCACCTTCTCCACTGCGGTGAGGATGATCAGCATGTCGGCATCGATCAGCTCCGCCAGCCTGGCGCTGGCCCAATCCTTGTCGATCACCGCGCTGGCACCGCGCAGATGGTTGCCCTCCCGCAGCACAGGAATACCGCCGCCCCCGACCGTGATCACCACCTGCCCCGCAACCAGCATGGCACAAACAGTCTCTTTCTCGATGATGTCGATGGGCTTGGGGGACGCGACCACCCGGCGATAGCCGCGACCGGCATCTTCTTTGAGCCTTTCCCCCTTGGCCATCAGCGCCTCGGCCTCCTCCTTGCTGAAGAAGCCGCCGATGGGTTTGCTGGGGTCCTGGAAGGCGGGATCGTTTTTATCCACCGCCACCTGAGTCACCAGAGTCGCGACCGGCTTGTGAATGCCGCGATCCAGCAGCGCCTCGCGCAGGGCGTTTTGCAGGTCATAGCCGATGTAGCCCTGGCTCAGAGCCACGCAGACCGACATGGGCAGATGGGGCGCTTTTGCGTCGTGGCGGGCTGCCACCTCGAACGCCTGCTGGATCATCCCCACCTGCGGGCCGTTGCCGTGGGTCACCACCACTTCGTGGCCCTGAGCAATCAGGTCGGCGATGGTGCGCGCCGTGCCCTGCACCGCCTTCATCTGCTCCGGCAGGTTGTTGCCCAGAGCGTTGCCCCCGAGGGCCAGTACGATACGCTGTTTCATCTTGTTATCTCCAGTGATGGGGATGAGCCTGTGTCATACCGGCCCCAGTGGTTGGTTCGGGAACGGCACAAAACAGTGCCGTCCGCAGATGCGCACCTCAACACGGCGTCAAATGATGAGGTGAATGATGTGGGAAATTCAGTGGTAAATGGACTGCTGAACTGAGTACAGGATCAAACGGTGAGCGGAATAGAAACCGACCATGACCCCGTTGTCCCGTGAACTCGCCATCGCGGGCCACGATCTCGCCGCGGCTCAGGGTCATCCTGAGCTGGCCGGGACAACGCATCCCCTCATAGGGGCTGTAGTCGCCGTTGTCGTGCAGGTATTGATGGGAAATGAGGGTGTCGCCACGGGGATCCAGGATCACCAAATCGGCATCGGTTCCCGCTTGCAGATTGCCCTTGAGCGGCCAGAGGCCAAACAGCCTCGCCGGGTTGGCACTGGTGAGCGCCACAAAGCGGGACGGCGAGATACGCCCGCCCAGCACCCCGTGGGAAAAGAGCAGCAGCATCCGGTTCTCGACCCCGGGCAAGCCATTGGGGCAGCGGCTGAAATCACCGCCAGAGAGTGCCATGCGCTGGACGTGAGAAAAGTTGCAGTGATCGGTCGCCACCGTATCGATGTCGCCAGCAGCGACGCCGACCCACAGCTTGTCCTGCTCGCTGCGCGAGCGCAGCGGCGGACTCAGCAGGTAGTCGACGCCGTTTTGCCGGTAGTAGCAGGATTCATCCAGCAGCAGATATTGCGGGCAGGTCTCCACCCAGACCGGCTGACCCTGACGGCGCGCCAGCTTGAGGTACTCCAGCCCCAAGCCGTTCGAGAGGTGGACGATATAGAGCGGGGCATGGCCCGCGAGACCCGCCAGATTGATCATCCGGGCCACCGCCTCCGCCTCGCACTCCAGCGGGCGGCTTTGCGGGTGGTACCAGGGTTCATGATGGCCAGCAGCCAACAGGGCTGCACGGCGCGCGGCGATGGCGGCATCGTTCTCGGGATGGACGGTAGCGAGCGCCCCCACCTCTTTGAGGCGGGTCAGGGCGCGCAGCACGTCGCTGTCCCCGAGTTTGTACTGATAGGTGAGATAGAGCTTGAAGCTGCTGATCCCCTCCTCCTGCACCATGGCGGCCATTTCGTGGAGGATGGCGTCATCCACATGCTGGATCACGCCGTGAAAGCTGTAGTCGATCACCGCCTGTGTGGCGGCGTAATCGTGATAGCGGGCCAGCTGGTGATGCAGATTGCACCCCGCCGGGCCAAATCCCATGTGATCGACGATGGTGGTGGTGCCACCACAGGCGGCGGCACGGGTACCGCTGAAAAAGTCATCGCAACTGCGGGCCATGCCCACGTCGATGTTGAAGTGGGTGTGGACGTCGATGCCGCCCGGCATCACGTAACAACCGCCAGCATCGATCACCTCGGTCTCGCCATCGGGCTGAATATCGGCGGCGCGGGCACGGATCACCCCGTTATCGATCAGCAGATCCTGACGATATTCCCCTTCCGAATCGACCAGCACCCCGTTCTTGATAAGCCGTTTCATCCCCACCACCTCGCACATCAGATCGCTTCAAACACCAAGGCCCCGCCTCACTGGAGACGGGGCACTTGCGACAGACGGGCGGCGATAGCGCTCGCCCTCCGGCAGACCCTTTACTTGTCCAGCTCGGCCAGATAGAGCATGGGGATCACCGCGTACATGGCGGCGCACTTGACCAGATGCTCCTTCCAGGTCTTCTCGTTCGGGGCGTGGGCTTCCGGCTCCTTGCCCGGGCCAAAGCCGATGACCGGAATACCGTGACGACCCATGATGGAGACGCCGTTGGTCGAGAAGGTCCACTTGTCCACCACTGGCTCCTTGTTGAACAGCTCGCGATAGGCCTTGGAGAGGGTCTTGACCGTGATGTGATCCTCTTCCACCTTCCAGGTCGGGAAGTAGCACTCGGTCGGGTAGACCAGGTCCGTGTAGGCCGGACGGTCGTACTGGTACATGGAGACCTCGGCACCGGCGGCTTGCACCGCCGGCAGGGCGCGGATCTCGTCGAGTGCACCTTGCCAGCTCTCGCCCCAGGTGAGGCGGCGGTCGATGGAGACGGCGCAGCTGTCCGCCACGGCGCAGCGGCTCGGCGAGGTGAAGAAGATCTCCGAGACGGTCAATGTGCCCTTGCCGAGGAAGTCGTCATGACCGAGGTTGTGGCTGAGCGCCTGCAATTCGCCGAGGATGGGGCCCATCTTGAAGATGGCATTGTCACCGCGCTCCGGCGCCGAGCCGTGGCAGCTCACCCCCTGCACCTCGACGCGGATCTCCATGCGGCCACGGTGGCCACGGTAGATCTGGCAGTCGGTCGGCTCGGTACTGACCACAAACTCTGGGCGGATCTTGCTCTGCTCTATGATGTACTGCCAGCAGAGGCCGTCGCAGTCCTCCTCCTGTACGGTACCTGTCACCAGCAGTGTGTATTGATCTTCCAGCCCCATCTCCTTGATGAGCTTGCCGGCGTAGACCATGGAGGCCATGCCCCCCTCCTGATCGGAGGCGCCGCGACCGCCGATGATCTCGTGATCCTCCATTCCCTCATAGGGATCGAAGGTCCAGTTGGCGCGGTTGCCGACCCCGACGGTATCGATGTGGGCATCCATGGCGATCAGGTGAGGTCCCTGGCCGATATAGCCGAGAATATTGCCCATGGGATCTATCTCGACCCTGTCGAAACCGACCTTCTCCATCTCCTGCTTGATGCGCAGCACCACCCGCTTCTCGTCACAGCTTTCGCTCGGGATGGCAATCATGTCGCGCAGGAACTGACTCATCTCGGCCTTGTACTGATGGGCCTTCTCCAACACCATTTCAAATGGGATCTGCTTGCTCATTGTGTCTCTCCATAAACAATCTGGGATGCGGGAGTGCACCTCCCGCCCTGTACGCTGGGTGGCGCCCGCCTGGCGAGCACCGTCAGTTCTTCAATTCGTGCTTAGTCGCAGGCGGGGTGCTTGCCCTCCCACACCACTTCCCGGTAGTGGGTCACATCGGTGTCCCCTTCGGTGTTGATCAGCAGCACCACCGATTGATCATCAAGCCCCAGCCGGGTCATCAGCGCCGCGCGATCCGGGTGGTGGCGCACCGCCGCCAGCACGCCGGTGCCGACCGAGCCGGACTCGCCGGAGATGATGCGAGGATCGTCGCCAAGGGGGTTGCCGAGCACCCGCATGCCGAGCGCCGATACCTTGTCGTGGCAGGAGATGAATTGGGTGGTACAGCCGCGCAGCACCGGCCAGCCGAGGGGGTTGGGTTCGCCACAGGCGAGACCGGCCATGATGGTGCGCATGTCGCCCCCCACGTTGACCATCTCCCCCGCCACGCCGGAACGGTAGATGCAGTCGGCCTGATCCGGCTCGACGACTATGCTGTGCAGGTTTTTCGCGCCGAAGCAGTCCACCAGATAACCGAGCACGCCGCCCGCCAGCGCCCCGACCCCGGCCTGCAGCAGCACGTGGGTGGGCTGCCTGATGCCCATGGCCTGCATCTGTTCGACCGCTTCGTCGGCCAGGGTGGCGTAGCCCTGCATGATCCAGGTCGGGATCTTGGTATAGCCCTCCCAGGCGGTGTCCTGCACTATGTGCCAGCCGCGCTCCTCGGCCATCTTCATGGTCAGGCGCACGGTATCGTCATAGTTCATGTCGGTGACGATGCACTCGGCCCCCAGCGCCAGAATGTGCTCCACCCGCTCCTGGGCCGAGCCCTTGGGCATGTAGACCACCGCATGCTGACCCACCTGTTTTGCGGCCCAGGCGACGCCGCGCCCGTGGTTGCCATCCGTGGTGGTGGCGAAGGTCATTGGTTCCTTGATGGTGGCCTTGATGAGATCGAAGGTGAAATCCTCCACCGCCACCCCGTATTTCTCGCAGAGCAGGTTGGCGATGGCATAGACGCCCCCCAGCATCTTGAAGGCGTTGAGGCCAAAGCGTTGTGACTCGTCCTTGACCAATATTTTTTTCACCCCGACATAGGCGGCCAGCGCGTTCAAATCACACAATGGCGTGGGCTCATAACCGGCCAGTTTCTTGTGAAAGGCGCGGGCCTTTTGCGCCTCGGCGCGAGAAAACAGGGGCAGGGATTCACCGGTAAAAAAACGGTTATCGGCAATATCCATCTTCAGGGAGAATTGGGACATGAATACCTCACAGAGAGTCATCTCGCCGGGGATCATTGATTAAAAAGAGCCCCGGGGAGAGAACCCGTGACAATGATTGCGCCATGATGGCCGGGCGGGGAAATATTCCCGGCCCGGCCCAACCATTATTTGACGCGCTTCTGCGCCTCTTTGATCAAACCCTCGAGTGCGGCGCCCGGTGCAGAGAATTTACGGGCAACTATCATGGCGGCGATAATATAGGGTTTCCAGCTCGCTTCTTTGTATGTGGCGATCCGGTATTTCTCGAATACCCCTTCACTCACTTCCCCTTCCTTGCAGGAGACGCCGGAAATATCGGCCGGCAGGCAGTGCATATAGAGCGCCTCGCCTCCCTTGGTGAGGGCCATCATCTCCTCGGTGCAGTGCCAATCCTTGTGCTTGGCGTTCTGCGCCAGGCAATGTTGCTCCAGCTCCTTGAGGCCGGCGTGATCGTTGGCACGCAGCAGCTCGGTGCGCTGCTCCATCACCTGATAGGGTGCCCAGGACTTGGGATAGACGATGTCCGCGTCCTTGAATGCCTCTTCCATGGAGGTGACCTGACGAAAGCTCCCGCCGGAAGCCTTGGCGTTCTCATGGGCTACCGCGATCACGTCCGGGATCAGGTCATACCCTTCTGGGTGGGCCAGGGTCACCTCCATGCCGAAGCGGGTCATCAGACCTATGATGCCCTGCGGCACGGAGAGCGGCTTGCCGTAGCTGGGGGAGTAGGCCCAGGTCATGGCAATCTTCTTGCCCTTGAGGTTTTCCAGGCTGCCGAAGTGCTCCTGCAACCAGGCGAGATCAGCCATGGACTGGGTCGGGTGATCAATGTCGCACTGCAGGTTGACCAGGGCCGGGCGCTGGGGCAGCACCCCCTTCTCGAATCCTTCGTCCAGTGCCGCGCCCACTTCACGCATGTAGGCGTTGCCGGCCCCCAGGTACATGTCATCGCGAATGCCGATGGCATCGGCGCAAAACGAGATCATGTTGGCGGTTTCACGCACCGTCTCGCCGTGGGCTATCTGGGATTTGCCCTCGTCCAGATCCTGCTGGGTGAGGCCGAGCAGATTGAGGGCGGAGGCATAGGAGAAACGGGTGCGGGTGGAGTTGTCACGAAACACCGAGATGCCAAGACCGGTATTGAACAGCCTGGTGGCGATGTTTTCGGCGCGCAGCCCCTTGAGGGCCTCGGCCAGCTTGAGCACCAGTGCCAGCTCCTGGGGGGTTTGCTCCCAGGTCAGCAGGAAGTCTTTTTCATGCAGGTTGGATTTGAGCTCATTGATCTCTTTGATTAACTGGTTCACTGCTTTCATCGTTAGCCCCTGTTGATGAGATATGGATTGCTCCCCTTCCACTCACAAGGTCACCGAAAAGAGGGCCATTGGGTGAGTTCATCGGTCAGCGTCAAACAAGAGCAATCAATAAGCGTGCCAATGCGGTATTTAAGGGGGAATAACGAAAAACAGGGAAATAGATGTGAACCAGCGCACATGACAATGCTATTTAGACATACGGCATGGCTCTTTTACGATAAACGCCGGTACGCCGAAGCCGTATTTAAAATAATGCCAGGATGCGCGCTGATAATTATCACCCTGACTATCGGGTGCAGGCAGCTAATTGATAGGCGATGCGGGGAAATTATCATAATGATAATGGCCTTGTCCCCGGCGCAGCCATTATCTGAGCAGACCGCGTTTGCGGTGCACGGCGGTGTGAGGATCAGGCCTGCACGGCGATTTCGTACTTCTTTATCTTGCGATAGAGGGTCGCAATTCCAATCCCCAGTGCCTGGGCGGCCAGCTTCTTGTTGCCAAGTCGCTGCAAGGTCTCCTCTATCACCTGCTTTTCCATGCTCTCCAGCCCGTTTTCCCCAAGGGGCGGTTCAAGGCCGCGATCGACCGGGCCGCTTTCAGCCATGACGGGGGCGGATAGCGAGGTACGATCGACAGCAACCGGGAGCTCCCCGGCGCCGCGCCATTGATGGTGCGGCAGATGAGCGGCGTGCTGCATATCCTCAGGCACCGGCTCTGCATCACGGTGCTGGTTGCGCAATATGTTGGGGGGCAGGAGTATGCTCTCGATCACCTCCCCCGCCTGCACCACGTTGACCAGATACTCGATGAGGTTGCTAAGCTCGCGCACGTTGCCTGGCCAGCGATACCCCTCGAGCAGGCCCATCACTTCCGGGCTCAGCCCCGGATAGATGAGACCGATGCGGCTGGTGTGCAGGTTGAGGAAGTAATGGGTCAGCAGTGCCACATCCCCTTCCCGTTCGCGCAGCGGAGGCAGGTGGATGGGGATGACGTTGAGGCGATAGAAGAGGTCCTCGCGAAACTTGCCCTCGGCAATGTACTGCTCCAGATGCTGGTGGGTCGCGGCTATGATGCGAATGTCCACCGGCACGGGCCGGCTGGCACCGATAGGTGTCACCTCCCGCAGCTCCAGCACCCGCAGCAGCTTGGCCTGCATGGTGAGCGGCATGTCCCCTATCTCGTCGAGAAACAGGGTGCCCTGATGGGCAGCCTGGATCAGCCCCTGCTTGCCGCCGCTGGAGGCACCGGTGAAGGCCCCCTTCACGTAGCCAAACAGCTCGCTCTCCAGCAGTTGCTCCGGAATGGCGGCGCAGTTGATGGCGATGAAGGGCTTGTCACGGCGCGGGCTGAGGCGGTGAATGGCGCGGGCCACCACCTCCTTGCCGGTGCCGCTCTCGCCGCAGACCAACACGCTGGAGGGGCTCAGGGCGATGCGATGGAGCAGCTTTTTCAGCGCCCGCATCGGTTTGCTTTCGCCGATCAGCAGCGCCATACCCTCGTCCGGCTCCAGTGGCTGGCTCAGGGCCGAGTGGGACTGGTGAAACGCCATCAGAAACAGCTGCTGGCCCTGCACATGGTGCAACTGGCCTATGATGAGCTCCTGGCGATCCGCCAGTGTGATGATGTGCTGCATGTGCCCGGTCAGTCCCTGCTGGGCGAAGGTGAGCGGACGCACGCCAATCTCGCGCCCCAGCAACTGCTCCTGCTGGCAGTTGAGCTGCTTGAGCGCCACCTCGTTGGCATAACGCACCTGGCTCTTCTCGTCGAGCAGCAGGCAGCCCTGATCCATGTGGTTCATCAGGTTCAGGAACACCTTGTTGACCCCGTCCGACAGCCCGCGGGAATCGAGCAGCTTGGCCACGAAGATGCTGGAGATGTGCTGCACATAGTCGCACACCTCCTGCAGATTGTTGTTGAGGCGCGCCTGCTGCTCGGCGTTGAAGGCCACCAGGCTGATGACCCCGATGCAGGTCTCCTCCACCATGATGGGCACCCCGAGGAAGGCTCGCTCCCGGCAGCTCTCCTTGCAGCTGCACCCCTCGCAGACCGGATCCTCGCTGGTGTGGGTGACTATTTTCTCGCGCTGGTGTTCGATCACGTAGCGCAACAGGCGGGAGTCCCCCTCCAGCTGGCGGCCGAAAAACTTGCCATAAGGGCCGGTTCCCGCCACCCGCACCATGTTGGCGTCCACGATTTCCACTTCCAGTTGCAGCACGCTGGCCAGCATCTTGGCAAAGCGCAAGATGGTGGGCTGGATCTGCATCAACAAACATTGGTTACTGACGGACATCATGTTGTAAATCCCCTGGCTCCCACCCCGGGTGGGATTCATGCTGGCCAGATACTATGCCAATTCGACGGCAGTGACTTCGCCGAGGATCACGAAAAGGGAACTTGCATCGCTCGCCATGCCGGCAATGCGACAAAACACCGTCTTGAGGAAAGATGGGAGCGAAGGGATCAGCAATGAATGGACGTCAGCAGGTGCCCATGGAAACGACGGCAATAACCGGCTCAGCCGTTGATGTGCAGAGCCAGCCAAACCGCCAGCGGGATCACCACCACAGAGAGCGCATTGCCGCCGAGCACGATACTGGCCACCTTCTCGGGCTGGCACTGGTACTGCTCGCACAGCATGTAGTTGAGCACCGCCGGGGGCAGCGCCACCGACAACATCAGCAGCGGGATCCACTCCGCCTGCAGCGGCAGCAGCCAGACCGCGAGTCCAAGGGAGATCCCGCCCGCCAGCAGGTAGAGCAGGTTGCACTTGTGTAGCCTGCCGCGAAAAATGAAAAATCTTTCTGCCTAAAACGAAAAACTGTGCCCTTGGTACTTTTATCAAACTTGATGGCACAGGAATCGCCGAGTTTGATAAGCCCGTTAAACCGGCATTAAACCTCTATTTCATAGGTCGGTAAGTCAGGCGCCTCTCCTGCAAGCTCCCCTCCCCTGTAAAACGCCTTCTTGCCGACGGCTACCCCTGCGCCCCGTACTGTGATCGTACCGCCCGCCAACGTATCCAAGGTGGTCGTGGTAGAGCCCACAGCGGTCACGGTACCAACCAGCAGCGGGTCGGCACCGGGTACCAGTTCCAGGAATCGCTTGAACAGGTTCATACAAATCGCTCCACGCTCAGTCGCTGGCGCACCGTCATGGCCTTGTTCTGCAGCTCAGCAGAGACCCTGACGCCCCGGTTGTAGCCCTTCCAGCCATCCATCGCGAGTAGTGCGCCCGGCATAATGAGACCCGTATCGTCCGAGAGCGGCAGTTCAATGGTCTGAGTGCGCTTGGGCATAGTCTTGGCCAGCCCCACCACACCCTGAGCGCGGGCCGCAGCCACATCGCATACCAGCGGATGGGTGATGCTCTGGGCCAGTTGCTCGCCCGCAGTGCCTTGACGCACTACCCGCGCACTGATGCCCTGATGGCCACCGCTAACCCAGATACCGTTGGCCGCCTGCCCTGGCTGGAAGTCACTGCCCAGGGTGGTGGTGATGGCGCGGGGGATGGCCACATCGGCCAGCGCCGCCTCAAGCTGCCAGGGTACAGTGGGATAGCGCGGCTTGATGACCAGATGCCGGTTGCGCTGGTGTGGCAGCACAAAGCCACCGGCCGCCTCGGCCAGGTACTTGACCACCTCGATCGGGGTCTGGTTATCCAGGCTGAAAAATCCGCCCGGTACCAGCCAATCCGCCGCCTGCCACTCCAGTGTCCAGCCAGACGGCAGCACGGCCGCCGCCAACTGGGCCACCGCCGCGATACGCGGGATCTGGGCGCTGAACTGCCAGGCCCAGGAGTCGGTATCGAGCTCGATATTCACGGCGGTGGCCGGGATATCGAGCCCATCGCGCACCCGCACAATGCTTGCTGTGTTACTCACCAGATAAACCCTCCGGGTTGGGATAACGATGCGGGCATCTTGCCCATACCAGACGAACTCCAGCGAGGCATCACCACGCTTGCGGCCGAAGACCAGCCCCTTGATCCGCTTGTCCGGGCGCTCGGGGATGATCGGCGGCTTCGGATCCGGGCTGATGCCTCGGTCAGGCGGCTTGGCCTCTTCCCACCTGTCCAGCCAGCGCCAGTGCTGCGGGCGGCCATGGCTCAACTGCTGGCCGCTGGCCTTGCCCAGCTTGCCCCCTTCCTGCCACTGGTCGGCCTGCCATACCAGGTCAAAGCGCGGCGGGTTGCGATACCCGCTCACCTGCCAGCTATCCACCGGCCCGGCCTCGACCCACAGGGTCTGGGTGACGGCGTGACCCGGCGGCAAGTTGTCGAACGGCTGGCCATGAGCCATGCCTACCGCCACCGCCTCCTCAAACACCCCCTGAGCCAGCTCATAGCGCTGGGGCATGACCTCCCCAAGCTCGACCACAGCGGACACCTGCGGTGCGGCTTCCTGCCAGTCAGCGGCGCAGCTGGATCGCTCAATGGCCGGCTGCTGCCAGTCACTGGCCACCCCACTGCTCACCAGCGCGGCCCGGTCCCAGTCGCCGGCACTGGCATGGCTCGGCCCCCGGAACACGTTCACGTCATAGCCGGCGTCGAAGTCGTGGATCGCGGCCTGGGTGGTCACGGCCATGGCGCACTCGATAACGATGGTTCCCCGGATCTCTGCCACGGCGGCCGGTGACGGCGCCGCCAGGGTGGCAGGGTAGATCAGGCCCGTATCGGCTGACAGCGCCGGGGCGATGGTCTGCCCCTGCACCACGGATGGCAGCACCAGCCAGGGCGAACAGGCCAACACGGGCGGCAGCGGGTGGCCATTGAGCACCGCCTCATAGCGCACCACCATGGCCTGGTTAAGCTCCAGGTTGCCATTGCTCTGGCGCGCCTTGCGCAGCTCAAGGGAGGCGTCCTTTCTGGCCATAGGTGGCTCCGGTTAAGGTTCGGTGATGGTGGCGGTGTTGATGCGCACCAGGGCGCCGGCAAACAGCTCGTCGGTGGGGATCTCCAGATCGGCCCCACTACCGGGGGGGCCCACATCCAGATCCGCCACAAAGTCGCCGTCCCGGTTGGAAAAACGCCCCCAGTTGGGGGCCCCGTTGCCGGTGGCCATCTGCTCAGCCAATGGTTTGAGGGTCAGCACCCCGCCCGTCACCGACTGCGCGCAAGGGTTGGGGAACTGGAGCGTGACCAGCAGCTGCTGACTGGTGATGGCAGCCCCCGGGGCAGGCCGGGGGCCGGTGTAGACTTTGAAGGTGGCAGGGCCTGCGCTGCCGGTGTCGATGGCCGTGGCCAGCACCTGGGCGCGGGCGGTGCGCACCGTCTCGCTGAACTTGAGCATGTGGCGCTCCTTGGGTTATTAGCGAAATTGGACAGGAACAACACTGCCATCTGCTGGGTAGGGGAGCGGCGCCTGGTAGTCGGCCGCGACGGCGTTGTAATCGGCTGGCCCATAGGCAGGGTCGTCCTGGGCGACCAGCATGTAACGCTTGTTCAGCCACAGCAGGTCAAACTGATAGACTCCATCCGAGGCACGGCTATAGGTCTCGCCGACCAGCTCACCGTCCTGGGTGAAGCAGAGCACCCGGCGCCTGACCCCCTCCCCGTTGATAGTCACCCGGTTGCTGATGTAGCCCTGCTCCACATTGCGTACCCCATCGCGGATCCAGAAATAGTCATGTCCCTTGCAGACGATCGACTGGCTCATCTGTTGCACGTTGACTGGCCCGGCATAGAGCGGTGGGGTGCCACGCCAGGCCGCATCCTGCGGCTGGAAAACGGCTCTTGGCTCTTGGTTGGCGGGGGTGGCGGTCAAATGATGGCAATGGGTGTAATAGGTAAACTCTTGCGACAGAGGTGTCCACTCAGTGCCGACACTGGCCAAAGTGTCTCCCGGCTGTAACTCGATCCAATTTCTCTGCTCACTCTCGGCAAAAAACAGGGTTGAACGGACAATCACCTGATTCTGGTAGTAACCAAACGCTTGGCCGTTGTAGTGAAACAGGGTGATATAGGGTGCCGTACATGCAACGTCGGTTGTCACCCCACCAACGGTCAGGCTGGCGACCCCACCCACATAGGAGAGGCGGGCCACTACTTGATCACTGCTATTGAGGAGCACCCCAGTCTGCCCCGGCAAGATCCCCTTTGTCAGGATGTAGGATGGTGCCGAGCCCGACGCGACTAGCCCCACACCTGGCGTGTGGGTGAGCACAGCGCCAGCAGGGAGTTTAAGGTCAGGGGCCAGCGCGATGTACTGTGCCTCTGTCAGAGCGGCAAAGTGACCATCAAAACCAGCTGGGGCACTGGCAATCTCCACAAAAACATAAGCCCCACCGGTGCCGCCTGTGTAGGATGACTGTGCTCTGAGGTTAGAAAATCTCAGCTGGGTGATGGCGAGGGTGTTGCAGGTAATACTGAAAGACTGGTTCTTATTTGTGCCAGTGTCAGTGGTAAAAATGATGGCACTGTCGGTAAAACTCAAACTGCCGGATGTCTGGGGATAACTACCGATCTGCGCCGCCTTGGTCAAGGTAGCCAGATTGGGGCCATACCATAACCCATGCCGGTAAGCTGCATCCCAGCGAGTACGTATAGCGGCCAGCACCACCCCGCCAGCATCCAAAAACTCCAGATCCATGTCACAGTAATCCGGGGTCAAAGTGGCATTTCGAAGATCTAGCCGAAAAACAACGTCACGCACTGCCAGCGCAATGGTTTTGGTGGGGACGACGCCAGTGTTAGCAACCCCGCTGGGGTTAAATACATAGCTGAATACCCCTATGTCTGCGGTTTCACCGTATAGGTTGTACCAGTTTGGATTGCTGATGGCGGTCACATCATAATCGACATTATCGCCACCGATAGACTGAGCGCGAACACTGACTAATCGCCCGTGATCGGGAAGGAATGTGGCCATGACTACCTCCAGGGGCCAGTGAGATCAAACCCAATCAGCACACGTTGCCCCGATGAGTTCTGCGTCTCCGAATACCCCACCAGAATAAAGCGGGTCACCTTGCCGGGTATCGCTGGCAAGTCCCGGAAGTTCTTTCTATCCCATGACGCCGGCGAACCATATGGCACGACCAAGCCGGGCTGATACCCCCGGAGGTGGCCGCCCAACTCCAGCACCATGATGGGGTCGGTCGAGAGATAAAAACCGTTGTCAGGGCCGTTGGGAATGGGCAGACCCGAGCCAAACAGACCAAACAAGCCTTTCTGCCAACAGGTCGTGGTGCCAAACAGCTGATGGTAGGCGCGAGCGATCACTTTGTATGAGGTGTTATCGAACACCGGATAGGGGTTGCCATAGCCGCTGTTGCCAGCACCTGCACCATTCGACCACACTCTGGTTGCATCGCTGGCTGATGCGGTGGGATACCAATTCAACACCGCATGATAGCGATCCCCCGGCCGCACCGAATTGAGGTAGCCAAAGCTATACATAAATTGGTAGTTGGCAAGGGCAAAGGCGGGCAAGAAATAGAATATCTGGCTGTCACCGATGAGATCCCAGCGGCCGTTGGAATAACGCTTGGTCGCTGGCCAGCGAGCCTCCACGATGTTGGTATAGGTGTTGATATCCACCACGTCCTCAACCATGGCCACCTTGGCCAGATGGGCGCTGCTGGTGCCGGTCCAGCCGCTGAATGCGGTGTTGTCGATACGCAGGGAGACGTTGCCAGAGGCGGTGATGTCGGTCGGCCGGTAGATGGCCACCTTGCCGTCACCGCTCTCATGGGTCAGCGTCCAGCCCAGTGGCGCCACCTTCATGGTCATGGCCGCGCCAGAACCCGCAGCACCCGGGTTACCACCCTCCAGCTCGAACCATACCTGAGTGCTGCTGACCTGCATCACCCTGTGCTCGCCGTTGTAGGCCGCCGGGCTCACGCCGCCAACCTCAACCACAGAGTCTTGCAGGTAGGCATGACCACCGGTAAAGGTCGCCACCGCCCAGCCCTTGGCCGCATCCCAGGCCAGGGCATTGATGGTGAGGGAGCCAAACCCGGTCACCATGATGGCCTTGAGCAGCGCCGTCAGCGCACCCTCGGTGGTATCCCCCAAGCTCGGGGCACCCTGCATTTCACTCGCGAACCACTTCACGGGATAAGCCATTGCGTCAGTCTCCATGGCGGGGCAGACCTTTCAGGTCCGGCCCCACGGCAAAATAAGGGGGGGCGCGCTCTACAAAAGAGTGCCCACCGGGTTCACTGCCACATCAGCGGTTGACGTTGCCGCGCAGTTGCAGCTCGAACTTGTCGCTTTCACTGGCTGCCACCGACTGCAACACGGTGCGGATCGCCCAGATCGGGAAGTTGGCCGATTGGGTGTTGAAGCGCAGCACGTTGCCGGTGGCCCAACCTGTGCCCCACCCCCGCTTGTCCAGCCGAAAATAGGGCTGGCCATTGTTGGGGTTGACCGGGGCAAAGTCGGTGTTCACGTCACCCAGCGCTATCTGGCCCACATGCTCCCCGACCAGCACAAACGAGGTGCTGGACTGGAAGATGATCGCCCAGCGCTCCTCTATGGTGGCCCGGTTCGTCACCACCAACGGAAAGTCGGTGTCGTTGTACTGGGCCGTTGACTGGTCGCCGTCCACGTAGTCCTGCCACTTGTTGGTCCACGTCTTCTGGTCGAACAGGCTGGTGTAACGTGACCACAGATCCCCCATAATCAGCGCGCTCGACACATAGGTGTCGGTGGAGTCATAGGCGTGAGACAAGGGACGGGCCAAAGTGAGCCGGCCGGATATCTCCACATCAGTGACCAGGCTCATGTCCTCAATGCGGTGCACCACGGCCAGCGGTTCCACGTAGCCGGTCAGGTTCAGCGGACTGGCCAGGGTGACCACCCCGCTGTCCAGGTTGACGCTGTAGAGCGCCGGCGCCAGCTGCTTGCCGTCCTTGTCCTCCACATGGGCATAAGCCAACCGGGTGCGGTTGGTGTTGAGCTGCTGCCCTGCCGTCACCCCCAGCGGGAAGGCGCTGCGCTGGGTGCTGTGCACCACCACGATATTGCCCTTGCGGATGAAGGGCACCCGGCCATCAGACGGCAGACGTACCGGATCCAGCCCGATGATGTCGGCATCCAGCGGCAGGTAGCTGAACACCACGCAGTTGAACCGGATGGTGTCAGCCACCACGCTGGTGGGCTTCCAGATCTTGCCATCCTCCCCCACTGCCTCGGCGTCATACCAGGGCTGGCTCTCATTGCCGGCCGCCGTGACCTTGCGGCCAAAGCGCACCTGCACGATGCCGGTCTGGTAGCTTACCCGGCCGTCCATGTCGGTGGTGGTGAAATAGCCGTCCCCGTCTGCCGTGGCCTCGATACGGCGGCCGCTGGCGGTATTGGCGCTGATGTAGAGGCTACCCGGTGCCAGCGGGGCGCCCGGGGTGCGGAAGGTCACCGCATCCACCGACTGGGCGCTGAACGAGGTGGCCAGCGATTGCAGCGCAGGCTGGGCCGCTTGCCCTGCTGCCCAGTCAGCCAGCACCGCCAACCCGTTGGAGTAGTCGATGGTGCCCGCCTGGATGCCGGCGCCCGTCTCGGGATCCGGGTTGCGGTAGAGCAGCCCCTGCCGGTCAACATAGGTAGACCCGCCCAGGGTGAAGCGCATCGAGCCCTCCAGGATCGCCTCGGCAAAGCCGGGGGTCACGTCGATACGCAGCGCCTGCGCCGTCAGGGTGGCATTCTGGGCCTGCGCGCTGTTGTTATTGCGGTAGGTCACCTCCACCCAGCCCTGCTCGCCATCCGGGAAGGTATAGGCCGTGGTGTGGTACTGGATCCCGGTCATGGTCCAGCGCTGAACCGCGAGCTGTTGGTTGCCCTCCCAGCGGGTGCCTACGGTCACCCAGGCATAGGTCGGCTTGGGCAAGGGGGCGCTGCCGTCCGGCATGAAATGCAGGGTGCCGGCCGTGTAGTCGATGGCCCCCAGCACCATGCCGCTGGCATCGAGCAGGTTGCCGAGCCCGTCATCGCGCAGGGTGATGATGGGATCGCGGGTAGCGATCACCAGCTCCTGATCGTCCACGTCAAACTTGTGATACAGGGCGTTGAACTTGACCCGTACCGATCCCGGGGTCAGGTTGTGCGCCCCACCGCCAGAGCCATCCAGGGTGATGGAGAGGTGCCCCACCTGCCCCGGGGTGCTCAGGCGCCCCGGCTCGACGTGGCGCTCGGTCACCGGCTCACCGTACTGGTACTGGGCCGCATACTCCTGGCCAAGCGCCGGCAGGGTGATGTGCTCCAGATCGATGATGCCCTCGGCATAGTTGATGGTGCCGGTGATATCGCCCCGGATCTTGCCATCCCCCACCGAATCGTTGGCGGTCAGGCCAGCGCCCCAAATCAGGATCAGGCTCTTGGGGGTGATCCCGGTGTGGGGCAGTTGCCAGGCGCTCTTGCTGATGCTGATCGCCTGGCCGCTGCGGTTGGTGTAGTTCACCGGGGTGGCCCAGCTGAACATGATGGAGGTGTCCACGTCCGGCAACGCCCCCAGGGTCAGCATGACAGAGCCGGTGGCCAGATTGATGGTGCCCGAGCCATAGGAGAGATCCGCCCCGCGCAGCTCCCCTCGCCCGTTGTCCTTCAAGTCGTACCATTTCCCCTGCGCCATGAATGACACAGTGGTGGTGCCCGGTGCCGGGGTCGGCATCAGGGTGATGGTGTAGGCATAGCCGCGGTTGTTGGCCTTGACCTCGATCCGCGCCGTGTCGGCAATCCGTGATGGAAGGGCGGCTGGCCAGAAGCTCACTGTTTTGCTGGCCGCGCCGTAGTTCGGGCACTGGGCATTGAACTCACATTGACCACGGCCATAGTCGATGGCACCGATTATCGTACCGGCCACCACCAGGTCGCCGCCCCGGTCGGTGATCACCGCCGCCCCTATGGTGATGGTCACTGTGCCGGGCTTGGCGCCGCTGCCAAGGAACAGGCCCCGGCTCGGGGCAATATTGGCGGCCGTGTTGAAGCTCACCAGCCCTTTGCCAGAATCCACCAGGCTGGCCAGCTCACCGGCTGCCGTCAGATCCACGGCGGGGGTCTCGCTGCGGGCGGCCGGCACCAGCTGGGTGAAAATGGTCTTGGCCTTCACCTGCATGGCACCGAACGCCGCATCTTCCGCCATGCGGGTCGATGCGTAGTAGTTGGCCGCATCGGCTACCACCGTCTCGCGCAGCGCCGTCTTGGCGTTGGTCACCACGTCATAGGGGGTCGGTTGCTCCCCCTCGAAGGTGTAGCGCAGGGGGTCGGCAAGGACGCAGGTCACCACGTTGCGGGTGAACTCCGGCACCCCTGGGATCTGAAACTTGGCCGACTGCTGATTCACTTCAAGGACGCGCACATACTGCTCGAACTCGCCCGCCTTGCCCTCATTGCCGACCAGCACCAGGGTCTCGCCAATCTCAGGCAGACGTACCTCGACCCGCTGGAAGAAGCGGATCGCCCGCTGCCCTTCCAACTGGGTGTCGTAGAGAAAGCCCCGCCACTTGGGCCCACGGGCCAGATAGCGCTCCAGCACGTCGCGAGCGGTAGCCCGGGTGTCGTGGTGGTCTTTGGTGCTCATCAGGCACAGGCCCACGTTTGGATCGCTCGGGGGCAGCAGCACGGTGGCATTCGCACCAAAGTATGTATCCACGTTGTCGGTCTGCACGGCCAGAAACACCTTGCGCAGGTTGACCACGCCATAGGCGCGGTCCAGATCGCTGATGTCGGGGAATATGCTGTTGTGCTCGCCGCTGACGATTTCCCTGCCGGTGAGGCGGCCACCGCCATCGGTGGTATCCGTCATGCGCTGGCTGGCCATCAGCTTGATATCGCCGGAAAGAATGGTCATGGGGCTACCTCGGTGAAATTCAGGGTCAGGGCATAGGGCTCGCCCGCCTCGGGGTCGGCCATCTCGATCAAGGCCGTCACTACTACACCGGGGCGGCGCCAGATGACGGTGCGGGCCACACCGTCCAGCAGGGTCAGGGTCAGCAACTGACCCGGCACCGCCTCCAGCACCTTGAGGCGCTGCACTGTGGCACGGGCACAGTGGCCCACCAGGGTAATGGGGCGCCCCTCTGGTCTGGGGGTCTCCTCCACCAAGAGCGCCCCAGAGAGAGTCTGCGTCACTACCTGTTCGACGGGCGACCAGTCAAACTCGTCGCGCCAGACCAGATCATCGGGCAGCAGCTCGCTGTTTAAGGTCACGTTCATGAGCGCAATCCCTGCTGTTTAAGGAGACTGATAAAGGCGTTGGCATTGGCCTCGTCGGCCTGCACCTCGGCTCTGGCGCCGCTCGGTCCACGCAGTTCGATGATATGCCGCTGGGGTTGGCCCTGATTGAACGGGGCTTGGGAGGTGGTTGGCGAGCCGGGATCTGACTGGCCTGCTACCGATGTACCGGCGGTTTGAGCCTGCTCTGACTCCTTGGCCTGGGCCTTACTGAGCTCGGCCTGGAGCTGGGTCCGCATGGCCTCCATCTCCTTTTGGAACTTCTCGCCGTAATACTTGCTCCACTCGCTATAGGCCGGAATGTCTTTGACCTTCTGGCTGTAGCGGGCGAGCTCCTCTTCAACGCCTGCAAGCGTATTGGCCAGGCCATCGGCATTGCCGCGCAGGCTGTTGATATCCACGCTCTTGTAATAGAAAGACCCGGCATTGACGGTGCGAGTGTTGCCATTGCCGCCCCCTCCGCCGCTGGAGAGACTGGTATTGGTCTGCTCGGCCTCGTCCTGCACGCCCTTGAGCCCTGCCCGCATGGCATCGGTCGCCCCCTTCGCCCGCGCGGCAGCCTCGTCAAAACCATCGCCGATGGCCGCCACCGCCTGCTTGGCCTCCCCGCTCCCCCCTTTCACCTTGCTCATGGCGTCGGCGGCGATGGCCATGGAACGGGCCAGCGCATCACCGGTGATCTTGCCCTGGGCGGCCAGCTGCTGCTGGCGCTCGATCACTGCATCGAGCTCGGCCTTGGTCTTGGCACTGTTGTAGGCACTAGCCAGCGCCTCCTCGATGGCGGCTGCGCTGGTGCCGGTGTGCGCCACCAGCACATCCAGGGCGCCCAGGGTCTTCTGAAAGCCTGCGCCGATGCGGCCATTGGCCCGCTCGAAGTCCAGCCCCAGCGTCTCGAAGGCCTTGGCCAGTTCTGCAGCCCCATCGGCGCTTTGGCGGGTGGCTTGCCCCACCAACTGCTGCTCGCCCACCATGGTCTGCGCGGCTTGGGTGGAGCGACTGTCCAGTAGCAACAGGGTCTCGACCACCGCAGCCAACTGCTGGCCCCAGCTCTGCCACTGAGGGCTGGATTGGGCCAGCAGTTCGCCACTCTCGGGCAGGCTCTGCTGCAATGCCTCCTGTGCGCCAGTCAAGGTGGTCGTTGCAGTTGCCGCCTGTGCACTGCCGGGGCCAAGGGCCTCCAGCTCGGTCAGCAGCCCTTGCAGCTCCTCGCGGCCAACAACACGGGCAACCAGCTCCAGCGCGAGTTTGAGGGTTCGGGGGTCTGACATGGGCAGCCTTACCAATAAGTGAACAGACATGCCCATTCTGCCCATGCAAGGCGATGCCAAGGGGTTATGGTGGATTAAAAAAAGAACGCTACAAGGAGGTGAAACGCTAGAATGAAAGGAAGGATGTGTGATATTTTGCCACTCCATTCCTGCATAAAGGGATGGTTAACAGCCAATATTTGTACGGTTTATAAGCGAATTCGTGTGTACTCAGCCTCTTCTTGGCGCTAAGCTTGCTGGCAAGCTTAGCGCCAAGAAGAGGCTGAGTGGCCAACCTACTGTCAGGCACGGCAACAAAGGAGGTGCAACATGACAATCTCGATGCACTCTTTACTGCAAAAAACTGAAGTGGTGAAAGAGGTCAGCAATAACAGCTTTCCGCGCCCCATCCAGATCCGCCGTGATATCACCAGATACAATCAACCAAGATACATAGTGCTGTGGCGTGATGAGTTTGAAACCAAGCGCAACGACAGCAGTGCCGAAAGCTACTACATCGAACCGATCGCAGAGCTGCTGGTCAAGAATGACAAGCTCCGTTATGCCGTCAAACCGTCGAGTCACCATAGGGTTAACTCACGTTTTGACGAGGCGGTAAAATGCGCAGTCAACGAGGCGCTGACCCAAGAGCTGCAACTGCTGGCATAAATAAAGAGTGGTAAAAGCCTGATCTCCGAATCAGGCTTTTTTATTTTTGAGACAAGTCCGGGAAGACTATGGCCCCCAATCTGGTTCAAACCTACCGCAAACAACTCGATACCGATCCCGAAGGCATGACAAACGAGGTGACCTTTCAGCACTTCATGATCGCCCGGCGCAGATTGGCAATACTGGCGCTGACTGAATATCGCATGAGCGACGACAGCGACTTTTCATGCTGTCTGGTGGTAACCGAGCTGGGGGTGGATGAGTGGCTGACCGACGCGATCGAAGATAACGGTCAGTGGAGCGAGGAAGAGCTGCTAGCCTCTGTCGCAGATGCCCGCACCGGCAACGATACTGTTGTGGGCCGCTTTGTTTATAACCCGGTACAGCTGACCATCAATGCAGAAGCACAAGTGCAATGTGGTATTCAAATCCGTGGCGCTTTTATCGACCCGGATTACCGCAGCGGCCTTGCCCGACAAGTGTATCAATATCTGCGGGGAAAATATGGCTGCGTGGTCAGTGATGATATGCAAACCCTGAATGGGGCCCTGCTCTGGTTGATCGGTATCAATCAACTCACCTCACAATGTATTGAAGTTTACGACGCACGGCATCAAGCCATTCGCGGCTATCTCGACTACCCCATCAAACGGGGTAGCTTCAAACCCTGGTGCCTGACCGGATTAACCCACCAGCAAATCACCCAAGAGAGCAGCAGCAAGTTTGATGTCGTCGATTATGCAGAACACGACGACAAACGCCATATCCTGTTTCTTTTACGCTGACCCCTATGTTGCCGCGACCATCGATAGCGGCAAACCCCCTCTGCTTGTTTATTCCCCTCTTATAAGCCGCTGGCGACCACCAACGGTGGCCAGCAGTTGCGCCGTTCCGGCGGTCGTCTAATCTGAAACGGGGCCCAGCTCCTGCACCTCACCCGTCAGCGCGGCCGGTAACCTTGGCCGCCAGCTCTAGCGCGAGTTTCAGATTATTGGAACTGGACATGGGACATTCCTGAAAAATTAGGATATGCCCCATCGTAAAGAGGGGGGAGCAAATGGGTGGATTTACTGCAGATTACTGAGGCATATCACGGGAATACCGTGAAACATTCGACTACGCTACTCTAACGGAACTTATCGCGCTAAGGAGACACCTGTGATAACAAACGGAGAGTTACAGGATTCGTTGACGAATACATCTCGTCATTACACTACGATCAAAACGAAGTTTACCGACTTCGTAGGGTTTCTTGAAAGTTCATTTAAACAACCGAATTTCTCCGTCAGCGGAGTCTCAGTTACGCAATGTATTGATGAAAATCGAGTTGATATTAACTATGTCGGCAAGACCTTTCGATTAGTTTTTTCTGTTGCAATTACAGGAGACAAGAATCTTACAGTAGGTGTTATTTGCTGCTACTTGCTGGTTGAACATCCAGAACAGAAACTCGTCGAAACAGGTAGATTTACATTTAAGCAAAATGGTCAATCCGATTTAATAGACCCTGAAGATAACAGCCCTCTCAATATTACCGATGCATGGTCAGTCAGATATATAGGCATGCATCTAATTCATGAGGCTCTTAAACAATGCCACATGGAGGATAAACTGTGCACGACAAATTGAAGCTTAATGATGGGGATACCCTTGTCCGAGAAAGCCATCGCACCAAAGGTACTCTGGCTGAAATGGATATATATACTTACTCAATAATCAACGCACAAGGTACAAAAGTTGGCTCAGTTGTGCACACCGACCATACAGCAATAAAAGGTTTTCGTCGTACTCAAACGGTTGAGCAACGAGATAGCTCAGGCGCTTTAATCGTCGATGTTAGCTGGTAAAAGGCCGTAGATTAGCACAGCGTAATCGGATGTCAGCAGCAAACAAACGGCGGATTCCCCCGCCGTTTTTTATTTTTCAACACTCACACCATCTCCGCCGCCCCACATACAAGGGGGCTATCTCGCCATCCAAGACCAACAGCTTCTCCTCCAGCTCGCTCACTAACAACCCAATGACCTGTCATTTCTGACAGTGGCAAGTGGGCCTGGACGATCGATACTCAGATTCACTTGAGCAAAGGTACAAAATGAATGCATCAATTTGGCGTCTGGCATGAGGGGGGGCACCACACCATACAGGGGCTGCCGATCCTGAAACATCTACTACGTTCACTCCATGGCGATGTGATGGTGCGCTATGTCTGCCGTGCCGATACGCCTTGCACCCTGTTTCTGACTATCAAGGATGGCGTGCCATACCAAAAATTCAAAGAGGGTACTCCGCCTCTGGACTGGCAATGGTTAGAGAACTCCATCCTGCCCCTTTCAGCCTCCTCTAAACCACTGGTCATGATTAAGCGGCTGGCATTGCGTTAAAAAAAAGCCTCGCCCGCAATACACCATCCCTTCCCACCCGGCCGGTGGCCCTGGCCGCGAGCTCAAGCGCGAGTTTCAGGGGGGAAGAGGTGGACATAGGGGGCATTCCGATCAGATTCAGATATACCCCATGGTAAAGAAATGGTCGAAAGGCTGGATTTATTGAGGATTACATAGTCGCATCACAGGAAGACAGCTAACGTTCGATTACTAATCGAACCCACGGTCCTACCTTGAACAATTTATATATGCAGACTATGCGAAACTCTTCTAAGGTCGATAGGCGGTATAGTGCTGCATAAAAAACCATGTGGATTTTTCGCCAGAATCCAACCATCAGTTAAAGGTATATAGGAGAAAAAAATGAAGACTTATAGTGACTCTAAGTGGGTTTCACATGTCCCATCAATTGATTCCGCTTTCACTGTAAATGGCACTGGCTGGAATGCTTACAAACTATCTTGCGACGTACTTCCTCTAGGGTATACAGCTGGTGCAAAATGTGGTGAACACATACTTGTTGCAGGCGGCATTGAAAAAAATGGATTCCCTACATCTGATGCTAGAATTCTCGACTCTAATTTTATAACATCAAAGGTTTGCCCACTTCCATTTCGCCTTTTTGGGCATACTATGACACAAACTCCTGATGGAGAGATAATTCTAGGAGGTGGCGTCAAAGTAGCAGCAGATGGAAGTCTAGAACTCTCATCCGAGATTTTTAAATACTCTCCAAAGCATGACAAGTGGGAGTCCATAGCACGGCTTCCTTGGCGTTCAGCTCGTCTCGTCGGGGAACAAGTTAATGGGTGTATCTATTTCATTGCCGGCGACACCGCTACTACACATAATCCAGAGCGGTCTCTTGCGCCTGCAATATGCCGAGATAGTGTACAAATTCTGAATTTGGCAACCGGGAGATGGTCTGAGGGCTGTCCAAAACCTACTCCTGAAACTGGAGTCACATCAGCTGTGCACAACGGAAAGATATACGTCGTGAGCAGTGTATTACCTGATGGAACTATTAACGACATTGTCGAAGTTTATTGCCCAGCAACAGACTCTTGGTCCAACATTCCACCGATGCCCACAGCTCGAACAAACGTACCATGTGGGTTCGTCGGCAATAAACTTTATTGTGTAAATGGCCTCGGAAGAGGCCTAAAGCCGCTGTCGCTAGTTGAAGTTTTCGACTTGGATACTGGCAAATGGACAACACAAAATTCTGCACCTCCAGCCTTCCATGCCTCAGCAGTAGTTCCGTTAGATAATCAGAAATTTGTTATTGTTGGAGGCCTCCAATAAACTAATAGCTGATTCAAGATGTAATTTTTACTTCAGAAGTATGTAATCAGTGAGCACAATAAAATAATGGCGGGGAGACCCGCCATTTTCTATTTCGCCATCGTCACACCGTCTCCGGCCGGTCCACATAGAAGGGCGCACTCTCCCCATCCAGGGCCAGCAGCTCCCCTTCCAGTTCGATCTCGATGGGCTTGTCGCTGAGGAAGTCCACCGCCTTCTTGGGGGCCAGACTGGCGCGGGGCACCGTCAGGATAATGGACTCGCCGCCGATCACGCTGCGCCCGTCCAGGGTCAGCTTGGCTTTCACCTCCGGCTGCACGTTACCGGCGATGCGCGAACCGGTGACGGCGTTATAGCTGGCGCTCACCGTCACCGGCCCACCATCTGCCACGGCCCCCGCCTTGGTGGCCCGCAGCAGTCCCAGGGCATAGTTGATCTCAAAATCAGCCCCCAGCACCAAAACGGTGGCCCCCTCCTTCACCACCAGACCGGTGGCCGAGAGGTTGGTTTTACCGAGTGACAACCATTTCGGATGGGCGGGCAGGGTCAGCGGAACTTCGGTCAGCGTCCCCGCCCCTTGGTTGATGGGACTCTCCAACCCCATAAAGGCGGCAGCCAACAGGACCGGCGGGATCTCGCTGGTCTTGATGGTGACAGTGGCGGGCTTGGGTACGAAGTAGGTCTCCCGCGCCTGGCCCAGCTTGCCCTTGCGCTTGCTCGGAATGCTGATCTTCTCGCTGTCCGGTTTGACCTCCAGGCTGTTGACGTCCACCGGGCCTATCACCCCGTTCGACACGTTGTTGGTGAAGGTCTCGATATAGAGATCCCCTTCCAGGTGCAATGTTTCGCTCATCAGCGTTCTCCCTTGAACTTCACTGTCGTCTTGAAGGCAAGGGGCAGATACCCCACCCCGCCCTTGTAGCTCGGCCGAACCGGTGCGGTTTCACGTCGAAAGGTACTGTCACCGCAGGCCCGCCCGGCAACGGCCTGCAGCATCCGCCCCATCCACACACCAGCGCCGGCCTCCTTCGGGCTGGCGCGATGCACCAGCACCAACAGCCAGACCTGATCGAACGCGCTTTGCCGCCCAGATTGGGTGGTGTCGTTCTCCCGCTCGCCCTGGTAAATCACATGAATGGCCGGGGTGTGCTGACCCAGGTTGGCCACCGCATCCAGATCGGTGGCCACAAACACCTCCTTGAGCCCTTTTGCCTTCAATGGCAGCAGCAGTTCGCGCAGCCGCTCACCGGCCGCCAGGTAGTCGAGCTCAGGGGATGAAGTGCTGGCTTGAGTGCTGGCCTGAGTGCTCATAGAAAGCCCCCGCTGCCTCGGCCAAAGACCCGGCCATCAGACTGCAACTGGGCCAAGTTCTGGCTCTCCACCTGTTCGCCATCTGCCGCCAACCCCAACGCCAATTCCCCCTTGCCCACCAACTTGAGGAAGGCCAGGGCGGCCTCATTGCGCTTGGCGATCTGCTCCGGCGCCTGTTCGCCATAAAGGCGGTGACGGGCGATATCGGCACAGATGGGGACCAGGGCACTCGGAATATGGGCCAGCGGCAAGGGGTAGCGCCCCGCTAGGTAGCCATCGATCAAGGCTCCAGCATCCTGCAGGGCGATGGTGATGGCGGCCTGATCCAGCTCGCCGGCCGGTGTCATGGCGAGGCGCAGCAGCTCCGCCTCGCCAAACCGGATCACCATGTCATTGACGCTGGCGTAGCTCATTTGCCCTTACCCTTGCTACTGGCGGGCTTGGCGACAGGCGCCTGGCTTTCAGGCTCTGTGCTCAGACCACCCACTGCTGCGTCCAGCACCCCGCTCGTCTGCGGTGGGTCAGCTGGCGAAAGCTCGGCGTCCTCAGCCAACCGCACGACCACCAGACGCGGATCGGCCTCCAGGGTCGCGCACTGCAGAGCCGACACAGCCATCTCAGACTTGCCTGGATCAATCGGCAGGCCCGCTCGGAAATAGACCTGACGAAGCGTCGATGTAATGCCAACTCGAATAGCCTGTTCCATCTCGTGTTCCATCTCATGTTTCCCTCTTTCATATCTGGTCGAGGCCTGTTTAAACGGGGGGTTAAACGCCAATCCCGTGGCCGTTTAACCCCTGTTCAAGCAGGGGATGACAGCCTTGGGTTACAAATAATCCGCCACTACCAGCTTCAACTTGCCCTTGAGCTCGTTGCTGCTGCTATCGGACAGCTCCCGCTCCAGCATCTTGGTCGCCAGCTTCTCCAGCGACGGCGGTACCACCAGCAGCGTCGGTTTCACACCGAGCTTGCGGCCGCCATCCGCCTGGAATTCCCGCATCCTGGAGAAGGCATCCCACAGGTTGTCGGGGGTGAGTGCCCGTTTGTTGGCGAACGCCAGCTGCCAGAAGCCAAAGCCGGCGGCATCGCGGCAATCCACCCCGTAGCGGAACTCTTTGCGGGTGAACACGGCTTCGTCGTCGATCTTGGTCATGGCGATGAGCTGCGGCGCCTTGCGCTCCTGGAAGATGATGGGTTTGAGGGCACGGCTGGTATCGAGCAGGAACCAAGGCTCGCCGACATAGACGCCATCCACCACCAGGTTGGCACTCAGTACCGGAGTCCCTGTGCCATCGGCCTTGGGATAGACGGGGTGATCGGTGTCGAAGAAATACTGGGAGTCATAGCAGGGCGTGGTGAAGCCAGCCCCGAGCAGGCCGAAGCAGAGCTCGTCGGGATGTACCCCAGCAGCCAGGCCCATCTCCTGGAACAAGGGGGCATAGATGCCCAGTTCGTCATCCTCGATATCGTTGCGATCGACCCCCACGGTGGCCTCGAAGTCTTCGTTGACGATCTGGTAACCGTGCGCCTTCATCGACTCGATCACCCGATCCCCAACCCACTTGCGCAGGCTGGGAAACTTGCCGAGCCAGCCATAGGTATTGGATTTGGTGGTCGATTTGATGACGGTGGCGATCTCGGTGTACTGGGTCGGCGCCTCCCCCTTGGCATCTTCAAAGTTCTTCTTGAAGCCGGTGAACAGGGACTGCAGCAACGCGGGTGTAATGATGGCCATAGCGGTGTTCCTTCTCTGGATAAACGGGGTGGCGAGTCGTGCGCTTAAGCCTGCTTCGCTTTGGCGAACGCCTCATGGGTGATACCGAGCTGGTGCTGGGGGGCGTACCTGTCCCTATGCAACACCTGGCATCTAGCCTGGTCAGCCGAGTTTTGCCTTGGCGAACGCATCGTGAGCGATACCAAGTTGATCGGCGGCGTACTTGTCCTCGGCCGAAAGCACTGCGTCGCCCTTCTTTTCGGGCAGGGTGACGGCGGTGGTCTGGCTGGCGGCCAACGCCGCAATGGCTGGGCGCGGATCCAGCAGCGCCTTGAGAGCGGCCACCCCTTTCTGGGCGGCGTAGGCGGTCAGGTACTCCTCTTCGGCGGCCACCACCTTGCCCTGGGTGCGGGCATCCTTGATGAGGGTCGCGGCATCTGTGGTATCCACCTGGGCAGTCAGGGCCGCTACCTGGGTAACCAGGGCGTTATAAGTCGCCACTGGCACGTATTGGGCCAGGTCAATCTGGCCACTCGCTTGGGTACCCGAGGTGGTCGCTTTGAGGGCGGCCAGCGATGCCTTTTCTGCAGAGAGGGCCGCCTCCAGTTCCGGCGCCTTCTTGGCACTGGCTTGCAGGGTATCGAGGGCCGCCAGCGCGGCTGTGCCCTGCTCGGCGGTAAGCTGACCATCGGCCCCCGGCTGGATGCCGAGTTTGCCGAGCAGCGCGATCAAGTGCTCGTTCATGGATCTCTCCTTTTGTGCAACATGGGATGGGGTGGCCAGCTGGCCGGGTTGGGTGGACATAAGGCTTGAAGTGGGGAACGCACTTAAGGCCGCCAGCGCCTGCATTCCCACCACACCGGGGTCGTTGGTGATGGCGGTCATGCGCAGCTCCAGCGGGCGACCCAGGGCGTCATAGGGGAAAACGGCTGACAGGAAGCGGTACTCTTTGGCGGCCACCAGGGCTGCGGCGCGCTCGGTCCAGCGCGGCTTGATAAAGAGCCCAGCCCCTTCGCGCCACTCGATTTCGTCGGCGTTGTACCAACCGGCAGCGGGCGCAGGCTGGCCGTTCTGGTCGGTCTTGAGGGTCTGGTGGTCGTAGTCGATAAGGATGTCTTGCCCCGTCTCTCTCACACGATTGATGAGAGTGGTGGCAATGGACTTGTCGAGTTGCCAGTAGCCACCAGGTACATCGAAAGGGCGACCATCGCGAGCCTTGAAAGGGCCTAGGGGCAGGAGCTGCTGCCAGCCATCGCCACCACTCTTCAGAGCCGCATCAAGCACTGCTATAGATATAGGGGTCAGTGTGGGACTGATTGCATTTTGACGTGCTGACGGCATCGCTTATCACTCCGATAAACAGGTGCAGTCAGTTTCATACCGGTATGGTTTGGGAAGGGTTTATGACGGGTTACAGAATCGCCAAGGGATCAGGGATTCTGGATTCTGGATTCACCGATGAACAACATAGTTTGAGTCAGGCTGAACACCTAACCGGCCTGAATCAAACTCACTTACCCAGGACTGAAACTGCTCGGCAGGCATTGGCTTCGCGATGAAATATCCTTGAGCATAGTCACAGCCTAACGCTTTCAACTGCTGCAGAACAGCCAAGGACTCAACCCCTTCTGCGACAGTTTTTCGCCCTAACCCTTTCACTAATTCAATGGTGGATTGCACAATTAACAGGGAACTTTCATCCTCTGCCATATATGTCACAAACGACTGATCTATCTTTATGTAATCAACAGGGAGTTGTTGGATATATTTCAATGACGAGTATCCGGTACCATAATCATCTATGTACAGAGCGAAATTAACATTTTTCATCGCATGCAATAGCAACATGGATTGCTCCGGGTCCTCCATGATAGAGCTTTCTGTGATTTCAAACTCCAACATCCCTGGATTAACCCCATACCCATTTATCCAGGAAATGATTTTATCCGGCAATGCATCATCTCTAAGATTCCGGGCAGAAAGATTCACCGCTAACGGCATCAAGCTTTCATCGTGAGTCCATTGGCTGAGCAGTGACAATGTCAGCTGAATAATTAGCTCTGTGAGCGGCTTGATCAACCCGGTTTGTTCTGCAAGATGGACGAACCTGCCAGGCCCGAGCAGACCAAGATTAGGGTGTTCCCACCGAATCAACACCTCAGCCCCCGCGACCTGCATATCACTCAATCTCAATTTTGGTTGTAGGTAAAGCACAAACTCATTGTTATCGACTGCCCGTCGTAGTTCCCCAACCATTGCCAGCTTTTCCATTTCGACCTGAGGCAGCCCAGGGTTAAAGACCGACACCTGCTCACCCCGTTTCTTCGACTGGTATACGGCCTTACTCATACTGCGTAATATTTCACTTGCATTCTCATCATGTTGGGGAAAGGATGCGATCCCCACCCTTGATGCAACATCTATAGATAAGTCAGCGATATGATAAGGCTGCATTAATATTTCAAAGTATGCCTCGAGGCATAGCAGGGCTGAGTGAACATCTTTTCCTACAAGCGCAACTGCAAACTCATCTCCACGTATGCGTGCCACCATAGCGTTTTCTTTAAAAACGCTTTGTAAGCGTGTTGCGAATTCACATAAGACTTCATCACCATGCCTAAAGCCAAGGGCATCATTAATCTCACTCAGTCTTTCTATATTGAATTGGAACGCGGTAACCGGGGTATCTGTCTGAATGCACAACGCGATCTTTTCAGACAGGAACTGCTCAAAAAGAAACACATTCGCCAGTCCGGTCAACGCGTCATAGCGCATCATGTGCTGTATCGCGACACGATTTTTCTCCCTGTCAATTTGTGCTCGTAGCATGGCAATGCCGAACGCAAGATCTTCACTTGATTCAGTGAGAATGTTGATCTCACCTGCACTGAATGCATTAACATCAGAGTCATATATCGTTAGCGCACCAACAACACTCCCCTCAACAATCAACGGGCAAGATATACTGGAAATTGCTCCATTTAGCTGATCACGCCATTTGGCGTAATTGGGATCCGCCGCCATGTTCCGCGACAATTGTACTTGACCGCTCTGGATTGCTCTTGGGGTAACGCTACTATCATTCACACTGTTGACCAGTCGATGCTTGAGACTCTCCAATGCGGCCATCCCACCGGGAAATCCACTTTGAGCGGCTGGGTATATCGGCAGATCTTGACATTCCCCCTTAAACCAAATGATTGCCATTTTATAACGCCCAGCATCAACAATGGCCTTACACATATTATCAAGCAATTCACTCTCATTTCTCGCTCGCAACATGGTCTTATTGCCCGCACTGAGCGTACGAAGCGCCTTAGAGAGATGCTCCAACTCTCGAACCCGCTCTGACAATTCAATATTCAATGTTTGTATGCGGGCTTCTGAAATTTTCAGCTCTGTAATATCCATGCCTAGGACATAATAACCTAGTATTTCTTCACCTTCGGTCTTTGGATAATATCCAATATGCTGCCACACGTCAGGGAAAGGCTGCCAGTCATAGTGCTGAGCAACGCCTTTAAGTGCTTTTGTTATTAATGGACAAGCTATTGCGTAACGCTCTTCACCGAGTACGTCTTTCACATACAACCCAGATAGCGACTCCAATTCAGGAGCAAACCTCAGGCGGTACTGATCATTCACATATACATACTTTCGTTCTGAATTAACATAGGCAATCAACATGGGTATCGATGCCAGCATATCCTGCAAGTGTTTCTGACTCTCCTGCCATCGATGGGTTTTATCTTCAACGTTATACTCAAGCTGAGCAGTTTTCTCCTGCATCTCATGCTCAGCATGTCGTTGCTCAGTGACATCACGCAACACATAAACGATATCCCGCTGTTCCTCCATGGAATGAGAGAGCGCTGTCATGCGAATGTTTATATCAATTCTATTACCTGATGACTGCTCTAGATAAAGATGAGAGTCTGAATATAAGGTTCCTTTCAAAAGACTAATGTCAGAAATTTTCTTTATCTCGCCGTCAACCTCATTAATACAGATAAATACGCTATCGATGTCCTCGCCAAGAACATCAGACTCTTTGCGCTCACACATATCAACAGCAACACGATTAACTTTTGTGATTATATCATTTACATTCGTCACTATAACTGCATCGCCGATAGCGCTTAATATAGATACCGTTTTTTCCGAATTTTCAATAATAATTTTGTTTTCTTTACTCAATCGTTCAAACTGCTTAAGTATGAGTATGTATATCCCTGTCAATAATATTAGAAGGGATAGCCCCATAATAACTTCCAAGAAGAAAAGTACTCTGTTAAAGCTTTCTTGTGCAGATTGGCGCGTTGCCAAAAGAGATCTTTCTGATGACTCCATTGCATCCAATGTGTTATATAGACTGTTCCTGGTATCCTCTAACGGAGCTTGTTTTACGTAAGTGCTGGCTGCAGCTTCCCCGCTCTCCATGCGGATTCGTTCTATTTCGTGTGAAATGTTAATCCGAAGTCGAATCACATCATCGATCTTACCTAATCTGACTAACTGTTCTTTATTATCAGACAACTTATCCTTTAGGCTAGCGAGAAGCTGCTCTCGCTCCCCTATCGCTTGATCACGTGCAATCAGATACGTTTCATTACCCGTTAGACGGAAATTTTGAGTCGCTAGCTCGACTTGTAATGTGTAACTACGGATGCGGGATAGAGAGTGCAGTAATTCATGGGTATGAGCTACCCAACGAGAGGCATTTTCTGCATCATAAGAAACCCTCCAAGTGGTGACGAAAAGCGCCAGCACAATGGCTACAATAACGGCCCCGCCCCCAGATAGCTTGGATTCCAATCTCATTCGTTTAGGACTCCATTCTCGATTACCTGCCTGAGCTTTGCACTTAAGAGGAGAATAGATGCAAAAAGAGCATCTTTCGAGGCCACATCTAACAGTTGTGGGCAGAGTGCTGTTTAAAGGTGTTTAAAAAACAACAGGTGAGCATGTAGCGATAAGAATGGGTAAAGAGTAGGGCCCATTGGATGCCTCTAGGAGAACGAATTGTACAGGTAACGTTCTATCGCCGTGCGCAGCTCGCCGACGTCAATATCCGACAACCCCAGATAGGGGCGCTCTGGCAGATTGATCTCGGGGCGGCCGAACTGATGAGCGGCACCATATTCGAGCGGGGTACCGAAATAGAGGGTCTGCGGCTCGGCCTGATAGTTGAGGGTATCGCGCAGGTCGTCGTTGAGGCGCAGCACCTCATCGGCATGCCGTGGCTTGCGGGTGCGGTACTTGTCCGAGAGCGGGGCCCAGGGCTCCCCTTCCGGGCTCTCTTGCGCATCCCAGCGATCCCGGTGGGACAGCTGCAACCCTTCACCGATATCGGCCAGGGGTTCACTGAGATCACCGGTGCGCTGGTAGAGGCGGGCCAACAGCTCGTGTGCATCTGCCACACCATGGTGGCTGATGGCGATAAAGCTGCCGGCCATCAGATCTCATCCTCAAAGGTGGTCATATAGTGCAGTGCTTCCTCATCCGCATTCACCATGGCGGCCTCCCAGAGATCCCCCATCAAGTCGGCTTCCGCATCACGGGCTTGCTCGCATAGCGCATCCAGCGCCTTGGCTTGTGCCAAGGTAAAGGGGCCATCTTTTGCCAGCAGGGCGCTGGCTTGTTCCAACAAGGTCATCCTCTTTCTCCTTTGCCACTGGCAGCCGTGGCCTGGGCCAACATGGCCTCTACCCGTTTGGCCAGCTCGGGGAAATGCGCCACCATGGCGTCCCTGGCCAATACCCAGGCGGCAAACGCCTCGGCGGCGGCCTCCATCCTGGTCTTGCCGGCATACTCGGTCAGCAAGCCAACCCCCGTCAAATCCGGTTCACCAGCCCAAAAGTGGACCTGATGCCCCAGTTCGTGCAGCCAGGTCGATACCCGTTGTGCCGACTCACCTTGCCTGGCCCCCACATTGGCCGAGACGCTCCAATGGCGGCGCAGGGTCTCACCGCTGGTCCCTCTTGGCTGCCATTGCCGGGGACCGCTGTTGCCCTTGGCATCCGCCACCACCTCGGTAGCCGCCGCTTGCACCGCCTTGATATCGACCGTCTTTAAAGTATCGCCCCCCTTTACCTTGATAACCAGATGACCCCAGCTTTTGGCGGTAAAGCCATTGGTCATGCTGGCGCGGCGGGAATGGTAGAAGGCGCGTACCTGGTAAGCATCCTTGCCCAGATACTCGGCAATGGCCGAGGCTACCTTGAGCCCGGCCACCCCCTTGCCCATCTCGGTCTGCTTGATAAACAAGGTCTTGACCGGGTGCGCCTTGAGGAAAGCCGCCAAAGGCTCACGCTGAGGGGCTGGCAGCTGGGCCAGCAGGTCGCTCAAACCCTGGGCACTCACTCCCTTGGCACTGGAATAGGCACTCTCCACCAGGCGTTCTGGCAGCCGCTGCGCCAACACTGGCTTGGCCGCCTCTCGCTTGGTCACGGCCTTGGTCAAGGCAGCCGGAGTCTGGGGGCGATAATCAAAGCCAGGGTCGATACCTCTGGGGATCTTGTGTAGCTCCCCGGTCGCCTTGTCCACCCACTCATAATCGCCATCATCCGGCGCCTTGCCGACTTCAAGGCCGCGCCGCTTGAGGTCGGCTGCCGAGAGCAGGAACTTCTTGCACTTGCAGCCATAACCGTTGCTCGGGGAATGGGTATTCCACCAGGGGTGATCCACCGGCAACACCAGATTATTCCACTTGAGGTGCAACTCCCTTGGGTGCTCGGAGTCCCCATGACGATAAAGGGCATAAGGGCGCTGGTGTTTGATGCGCTCTATCTGATCTTCGCGCCCGGCGTTATAGCTCTGGCGCAGGTTGGTCTCGAAGATGACCCGAGAACGCCACGACGCCGGGCCGGTATGATCCCAACCGTGGCGTGCCACTATGTCCTTGAATGCCTTCTGAAACGCGCCGATGGATTGGCCTTCACTGATCGCCTTGTCCACCGCCCCGCGCAGGTCGGCCAGCAGATCCGTCTTGGTCGCTCCCGCCACCATAAAGGCGCGGTTATGGGCATCCCGCCACACATCAGCCCAGCGCTCGCTCGGCATGTCTAGCTTCTGGCGAAAGAAGGCGACCGCCTCGGCAAAGGGAAGTGAGCCATATCTGACTGGTGAAGAGCGAACCAGCATCAGCGGCCCTCCTCCACTTCCAGCATGCCGAGCAGTTCACTGGCGGCGATGGCCTGGGCCAGCAGGGCGCCCAGTTCGTCATGACTGAGTGCCGGCTCCAGCGCCAACAGGCCATCCCGGATCTCCTCCAGGGTGGTGGCCTGCATCACCAAGGCCTGGACGGCATCTGTCATGCCCGCCAGCAAGGGGGCCACCTCGGCCTGCAGACGGGCCAGTTGGGCGTCGTTGTTATCCCCTCGCGGCTGAGCCTTGCTGGCCACAAGCGCAGCCAGCCCAGGAGTGACAGCCTGAGAAGCGAGCTGCGCCTTGAGCGCGGCTTCCCCCGGCGCGGCTTGCTTATCGATGATAACAAGCACCTCTTCCCCCTCCTTGGGGGCCGGGATCTGCAGCTTGTCGCGCACCCACTGCGCCGGGATCTGCATCCCCATCCCCACCAGGGCACGCAGCGGATAAGCCAGATCGCGCATATCCTCTGGCTCGGTGACGTCGAACTCCAACCGGGGGCAGCGGCGCGGCCCCTGATAGCTCTTGCAGTTCAGGGCATAGAGGGGATAGACCAGATCCCGGGTCAGGCTCGCGGCCAACTGGCGCAAGTCGGCATCTCGTACTTCTTGCCGCACCTCGTTATGGACGTTGCCCAGCGCATTGGTCGAGCTCTTGCCATCAGCCTGGGAAGTCAGGGTGCCACCCAGCACGGCCTTGCTGATGGAGCGCTCGCACCACTCCATCATCACCACGAAGGGATCGGCCTGGCCGCTGGCGGCGTTCTCAAACTCGATCTCCATTCCTCGGGGGATGATGCCGCCGGCGTTGTGGCCGATGGAGAGCACCGCCTGCAGCAGGGTCGCCTTCTCCTTCTCTGTGGCCCCTTCCGGGTATTTGCCCAGACGCACCGGCAGGCCATAGATCTCCAGAAACTCGGCGAGATCCCGCACACTGTAGTTCTTGAACAGGAAGGGCCAGACCAGGGTGCGGATAAGGCCGGTGCGAGCGAGATAGCCCGACTTCGACTTGGCCTTGTGAAGCAGCCAGCCAAACGGGTTGAGGCCGGCCCCCTCCTTGCTGCCATCGCGCAACCGCAGCTGGTTCCAGTCGTCCGGGTGGGTCTGGAACCAGGCGGGATCACGCCAGACGATGCCCTTGGGGAGTTGCAGCCCCTCCACCATCTCCCAGCCGCTGAACTCCTGGGCACTGAACCCCTTGAGCACAGCGTCGGTGGCGTCAAAGATGGCATCGTCGAACCAGGTGAAGTCCTCTATCAACTCGCGGATCATCTCGCTGTCGCGCTTCTCGGCCGGGGTGGCGTTGCGGGGTGGCTCTATGGTCCAGCTCACCCCCAGCAGGGAGCGGCGGCGCTTGCCGAGCTCGCTCTGCAGATGGGCGTCTTTCTCCTCCATGTCTTCGGCCAGTTCACACTGGGCGATGAGGCTCCCCTCCTCCGCTTCTTTCAACGCCGCCGCAGCCTTGCCCGGCGTCAGCCCCACGGTCGGGTGCTCACTGTAGTGGCGGCGCAGCTGAGCCAGCTTGGCGTCGTTCTCGCTCTGCGGTGACTCTTGCGGACGCAAGTGCTTAGGCAGACGCAACGGATTGCCGTGAATGTCTATGATCCCGCTCATTACCATGCCCCCCTCTCGAATCGGTGATAGTCGTCATTGCGCGTTTCGTCACGCTTGCCAGGCAAAGGGGTGAACTCGATGGCGCCCCCTTCCATCCAGCTGGCTCGCACCGCCATGACCAGGGCAACCGCAAAGTCGCCGTGCCGCTGCTGGCCGCCCTGGCCAGTGTTCTTGCCCTTGTCGATCTTGGGGATGCCGTTGATGACCTGGATCTTGCCCAGATCGTCCTGCACATCTGCATGGCGCGGGATCGTCAGGTTGCCATCCTCAAACTCGGCCTTGAGCTTGGGCATCCACTCCCGATACCAGGGGTCATTGAGCATCACGCATTCGATCATCCCAGCCCCCCAGCGTAGCCGGGCAGCCTCCGCCAGATAGCCGCCGTTGCCGGTAGCATCGAAGGCCGCCGCCGTGAAGCGGTACAGCCCATGCAACAGGTAAAACAGGATCTGGCGTTGGGTCTCATAGGGGGCGTTGACCAGCTCCACCACAAAGGGCACCCGTTTGCGCAGGTTGGTCGCGATGGAAAGCGGCACAAACACTGAGAGATCCCCCTTGCGGGCGAAGTCTTCGCCCAGCACATGACGGCAACTGCGATCAAGCGCCTCCAAGCAGGGCTTGAGGTGTTCCTCGCACCAGAGCTCGGCCACTGCCTTGCGGGTCTCCTCACTTTGCAGCTCGAAGTCCTTTGGTGCGGTAAAGCGCAGGATGGGAATATCCGGCTGCATGGCCCGCTCAATCAGCACCCGCTTGATATAGGCGCCACTGCTCTGCTTGGGCACGCAGAAATACTCCTCCAGGGCGTCTTCTTCGGTGGCGGTGTCCTTGAGCAGGCCAGTCTTCCAGGCTTCTTCTGCCTCCGGTGTCCAGGGCGTTCCCTTGACCTGACAAATGCGGCGATAGAGCCCCTGCCGGCAGGCGTCGTCCAGAGTGATGGTGTGGATGGAGTAGCGTTTCTTGCCGGCGCGGCTGTCGTTGATGAGCTGGTTGAACAGGTTATCCACCCCGTTGTGGGTGCTGATGAGGCGCACCTTGGCGCCCCACATGGTCAGCGCCAGCGCGGCTTTCAGCACCTCGGCCAGCCGGTCGTGGAAGGCGGCCTCGTCGATGGTCACATTGCCTTGCATCCCCCGCAGGTTGGAGGGGTTACTGGAGAGCGCCTGCACCTTGAAGCCGGAGGCGAAATAGACCACGAAGGTGAGAATGGCTTTATCCTCATCGTCGGTGAACACCTCCTCCTGGATCTCTCCGGCCGCCTTGTTGAACGCTTTGGCCCACATGGCCACGGCGTCGATAAACTCGCGGGCCATCTCCTTGTTGCTGCCCACGTAGAAGTGATGGCCACCGCCAGCGGCCTTTGCGCGAGAGGCCGTGAGCGTGGCATCGGCGGCCTCCGCCCAGGTGATGCCGGTACGGCGGCTCTTCTCGGCAATCTTGAGCGGGCTCTCGTCGGCGATCCAAATCTTCTGATAAGGCAGCAGAACCTCGTCGGGGCTGTATTCGGTGCCGAGCTCTTGCGCCAACTGCTGGGAACGGGCAACGGCGGTCTGCGCCATAGTGCTCTCGCTCATCAGGCAATCCCCAGAATTTCACGGCGAATGGCTGCGGCAGCCTCACCGCTCAACCCCGCCTGGGTGACGATGGCCTCTGTCTTGGCGGCCACCTCTTCGGCAAAGGCCTGGCGGATCTCCTTCTCCCGCTTGTGACTCTGCATGGCGGTGGATTCGAGCCGCTGGGCCGCCAGCATGGCGTTTTTCAGCATGTCGATATCCACGACCTCCTCCGGGTTCTGCACTTGGGCCAGCATCGCCTTGAACAGCTGGGAGCGACCCAGTTCCAGAATGAGCTTGGTGGTCTCCCCCATCGGCTTGTCACCGAGCTGGGAAGTCAGTGCCGCCGTGGTCTCTCGCAAGTCGCGCAGGTGCTGACCCACCAGCTCAACCTGGCTGGCGTGGCGACTGAGCCCTGAGCGGGAGAGCTTGAGATCGTCGGGTAGCCCTGCCTCCTCGATAAGGCCATTGATCTCATCCAGGATGGCGGTCTGGCTGTTTGCCCGATCGCGCAGCATCTCGTTGAGGGCGTTGCGGATAGCCTCGGGCAGCAGCCATACCTTGCTGGCGCGGCCTCGGGTCGGTTTCTCGGCCATGGTCATCCTCCCTTAATCCTCGGCACGAGGCTTCTTGACGCCAGGCACCGAGGCGCGCCCCTCGGCCACGTCCTGGCCACGGCCGGTGAGGTGGGCCACCTGCACCTGGGCGAGGCGTTCGATGCGCACCAACCCTTGCTCTTCCAGCCAGGCCAGCAGGGTCTTCACCCGATCCCGTGTCACCCGGCCGGTACCCAGCTGATCGAGGCAGTCATTGAGGATCGACTCGTTGGCCGCGCCACCGATATCCAGCAGGGAGCGCAAGATCACCAGGCGCTGCTGGGAATCCAATATCGCTTGAATGCTCATGCTTTCTCCTTCTGTGCCGCTGCGAGTTCATTCTCCAGCAGCATGTCAGCAAGGCGGCGGGCTTGGCGCAGCTCCGGCTTGACCTCTCGCAGCTCACCGCGCAGCTCGCTTATCTCCAACTGCAGCTTGTGTAGCTCCCGCTCGCTCGGCAGATCGATCAGCGCCTGCTCCACCCGTTGCACCCGCGCCACCAGGGCGGTGAGATCTTCCCGTTTGGCGTAGGTTTTGGAGAGCAGGATGATGACCACCAGCCCCACCAAACTGGCCAGGGCATACAAGGGACCCCAGTTCTTAACGATGAATTCCCACACGGACTGCCTCCTTGCGCTCATACAGGGTCTGGCACTCGATGCAGCGCTCGGCACCCGGTTCTGCAGCAAGGCGCGAGGGCGGGATGGCGTCATCGCAATCGCAGCAGATGCCATCCCCCTGAGGCCTTGACCTTGCTTGATGGGATTGAATAAGGCGCCCGGTTCGCTCGGCATCGAGCTGCTGGGCGCGGTCTATGGGGTCGCTCAAGGTCGTCTCCTTGCGGGCCGGTTACTTAACCACATGGGTCGCTTTGAGGCGGCCCCAGATAGCAACCAGACCACCGACTGCACTGGCCAGATCCACTATGGTGGTGGCCAGACTGGCTTGGGTGCCGACATCGACCGGCACACCGAACAGGCCGGCAATACCGGCACCGACAGCAATCAGGCCGCCGATCACGGTGCGGCTCTTGAACGCCGACTTTGCTTGGGGTAACAGAGAATCAGCCATGTTGAGGCTCCTTATGTGGGGGTTGCGACTGACAGGGGGAAAGACGGGCACGGGCCCGCAGGCGATCCAGCTCAGTGACCGAACGCCAACCCTGAGCGAACAGGGATTGGCGGGTGGCGTGGTGGCTGTAAAGCGGGATCGTCTCCAGGTCTGCACTGGTGGTGTTCGGGTTGGCCAGGTACGCCTTGAGGTGGGCGCGGCGCCCATCCTTGAAGCAGGCAAGATAACGGGGGTTTTTGAGTTCAGGAATGCCAAAGCAGCCAGCGGCCTGGATCCCTTGCAGCGCCTGGCGGTGCTTGTTAACCAAGCTGGGTTTGCTCATGCCACCTCCCCAAACCGGATCGAGAGCAGATAGCTTTGCAGGCGCAGCAGACGGTTAACCCAGCCCCAGGCGTTGGCCCATTGACTCGGATCTTTGCGCACTATGCCCAGCATGTAGCTGGCGCGGATCTCCAGTAAGCCAAGCAACAGGGCGCGGCCACCATCCCGACCCGTCTTGGCGGCCAGAACCCGCAAGGTTTGCGGGCCCAGTACCCCATCGGCCAGGATGCCCAGTGCCTGCTGCAGCTGACGCACTGCACGGCCAGGGCCGTGATGCACGGCACCATCGAACAGCGCAATGGCAATCAGCGGGCAGACGCCATCGACCCGATCACAGCGGGCGGGTAACCAGTAGTTGGCTCGGTAAAACAATTCGGTGTGAGCAGGCGTCAGATCACGAATGGCGATATCCGGTTGGCCGTCTCGATCGAGGTCGGCCATGCCGTCTTTCTTGCCATCGGCGGCATCGGCGATACCGTATTTTGTGTGTCCGCCCCGGTCGGCCGGGTGATTGACCTCGCCCCCTTCCACATCGGGACGAAGCAACCAGGCAAGCGCTATTGGGTAGGTATCAGGCAACATAAAAGGCCCCTCGATTAACTGCGTTATCGCAGCGTACCGAGAGGCCTTATGGGCAGGGGTTTATGGTGGGTTACATGAAGAATCTATGTCATCAAATCACTTAATGATAATATTGATGAAATTACATTTTTGGAGTGTGTGCTGATGATTTGCCCCCATTGCCGTATTGCCTTCCATGAAGGTTTCATAGAGGTAAACATAGGTCATTGTGGTAAGGATGCGATAGGACGGCCGTATTACTGGGTTGCAGAACGTCAGGAATGCCCAGCATGTAATCAACCAATTATTAATTTGAAAGGTTCTCTGTTAACGAGTACGGGACTTATGCCGAAAGAAAATTTCATTGCATTCCCCCGAACTCGTGGAACTCGGCCATCAGCTCCAATGGAAGTGCCTGTTGCCATTGCTACCGATTACAATGAAGCTAATTTGGTTCTTGAGCTCAGTGCACAAGCCTCAGCAGCTCTCAGCCGCCGATGTTTGCAACATTTACTAAATGATTCTGGACTATCAAAAAACAATAACTTAAACAAAGCTATTGAAGAGGCATTAGGAAAAAATCTACCCAGCTACATCTCGGAAAGCCTAGATGCCATTCGTGTAATAGGAAACTTTGCGGCACACACACAAAAAAGTGTGAATACTGGTGAAATTATCCCTGTTGAACCACATGAGGCTGAATGGAACCTAGAGGTACTCGATATGCTGTTTGACTTTTGCTACATACAACCGACTAAAAATGCAGCTAAACGTGAGGCACTCAATGCCAAGCTGCTTGAAGCAGGAAAGCAGCCACTCAAATAGCAGCCTTGTAGTTTCATCCCTCGACAATGGCCGAGAGAGAGACCCCGTAACTACGGGGTTTTCATTTTCTGTTACTGGTATTGTTTGACCGCTAGAACAGTTCGAACTGATTGCGGCGCCGTGTCAGCTCTCGCTGCTCAGCCACTACTGCATAGGTCTGGGGTACAGAGAGACCATGCTTACGAGCCAATTGGTCGATATTGCGGCCATTGAACTCATCCCAGATGGCCCGATCTCGTAACGCTGCCTTGAGGTGCTCCCCGGTCGGGATATAGTAGGCGCGGCCCCCCATATAATGAGCCTGCACCAATGCCAGCTTGCGGGCCTGAGCCCGAGCAAGATCGGGGGCCATGCCGCCCCGTGCCAGTTCGCAGGCCAGCACATCCACCAGCTCGCTCAGGGCTTTGGGCCATTTTGCTGTCAGTTCAGAGGCCGGGATCTGGTCGAGGCGATCCACCAGTTGCCCCAGCGAGGCGTGATCATCGGCAAAGAGATCCTGATTCTGTTCCATGACTCCCCCAACAAAACACAAAAAATCGGTGCGCCGATTAGAACACAGGCCATTTTGCACGCACATTTTTTAGCGCATACTGAGTCCTCTGATTGCCAAACCCAAGGAGGGGCATATGGCTCGACGTTTCTATCGGCGCCGACACAATTCTCTCGTTGGCGATACCGCCAGCACCATGCTACGTATCAGTTGGAAAAGAGCACTACTGCTTGGAATTACAGGGTTTATTATCTTCTCCTTGTTAGTGCCTTGGTTCATGCAGAGCCTGATCGCATCACAATCCCAAGCAACCCCCAATGGGACGTTCAATCTTACTCCTTTCCTTGATCAGCTCATCGGGCGTCGTCTGCACTGGGCTGAACGTCTTGGAGATATCTTGCTCTGGCTAGGTATTCTGGTGGCCGGATTGAAATTGCTGGCGGGAAATCTGGAGAACTATTATCACCAGCCTGGTTTACTCGGCTTTATAGCTCGCTTGCTGGCGCGGTGGAGTGACTAGGATTCTGCTGGCCCCTGTTTAGCCCATCAGATAAAATCCCATATCTCAATCAGCGGGTTAATGGGGTAAGCGATGAAGGTATTTCTGAGTTGGTCAGGAGAGCGTAGCAAACAAGTGGCAACGCTACTGGATGAGTGGCTACGCTGCGTATTGCAGGCGATCCGCCCCTGGATCTCCACCAAGGATATTGACCGGGGTTCTCTCTGGTTTAGCGAGATCCAAGACCAGTTGCAGGATGTGACAACCGGCATTATCTGTCTGACTCAGGAAAACAAAGAGAAACCCTGGATACTCTTTGAGGCTGGGGCACTAGCCAAGGGGCTGTCCAACTCTCGGGTCTGCACCCTGCTGATCGACCTGGAGCCCCACGATATTCGAGATCCCTTGGCTCAATTCAACCATAGCAAGCCAGACCAAGAAGGTATTTATGCCCTCGTTCATACTCTCAATAATCGTCTTGGCGATAACCGCCTAGATCCCGCTATTCTGACCAAGGTGCTGGAGACATATTGGGCACAGTTTGAAGATAAATTTCAAATAATTATTGCAGCAACACCAACTACCGAGAAGCCCAAAGCACGCCCTGATAAGGATATTCTAGCCGAGATATTAGATCATACTCGGTCCCTAAATTCCCGTTTGAGCACGCTTGAAAAGAGTCATATTCAAATAGAAAAGCGTAATTTTAAACGTCTTTTTTCGCATCTAGTTGACCCGAATAATGAATCTACGCAGAGTGATTTCACAAATGAATGCGTTACTCTACAAAAACAAGGTCTAAGTTCTGGAGCGATTGGAGAAATGCTTGGAGTTCCAACCGCAACAGTCGACAGAGCTCTTATAGAGTATGAAATATCTAGGCCCAGATAACGTCCGCCAAGTTAAAATAGCCTGTCTTTTCTAGATGGTCGTTTCCACCACTTTTTCAGCGCCTCCAGCACTTTGACGGCCAGAGGCGTATCCAGCCATCCCACCTCGGCCACTCCTACCCCACCGTTTAAACGGGCCGTCATCCGTTGCACCCAGTGGTTTAATGCGGTTTCCGAACCATCCCTGACGATGCCAAGTCGGGCCATCTCGCACCAGATGGCCCTGATCTTGGCAATTTCATTGACTCTGAGATGACCTCCTGCAGCGGGGCTCAGCCGTTTGTTGGCCTTATGGCGAGCAGGCTTGGGCGTAAAGCCCGCCGCCTTGAAGGCGGCCAGCACCTGTTCCAGTTCTCCCTCGCTCAACAGGGCGGCGCTACGCTTGCCGGTGTGGCTGGCCAGCAGATCGCGGTAACACTCGTCATCGAGTGCCAACGCACGGCGCCCTACCTGTACCAACCGGATCAATCTACTGCGCTTGTCCATCACGTACCCCCTCCCCGTTCTGCCTTGCAGTCATGGCACAGTGCGGTCACTCTCAGCTGTTGATAGTGTTCATTGAGACACCCCCGGCACCAGCTGGAGAGCCGAGTGGCATCACTCGCCAAACCGAAAAATTCGGTATCCCATGGCCAGAACTCGCCACAACGGGGGCAGCGCTGCTCCAACCCCAGCTCGGTGATGCAGGCTCGCCCACTTTGCAGACGACGAGCCAGAATATGAGGTGCCAGCAGGGGGCTATAGATGGCCATGACTGACCTCCCCCGCGACAGTCCTATCCCGCTGCAGCTCTGCCACCAGTTGCCAGCGCATCTGGCAAGCTTCCCCTGCCAGGGCAAAGAGCCCTTGTGCACGGGCCTCTTTATCAAACTGCTTGAGCTGTTTGCACACAGCTCGTTTATCAGGGGCAGCCTGTGCAATGGCTGCCGCGCTGAAAATTTTGGTAAGCCGAATATCCATCTCTGTTTTGGTCATCGCCGTGCTCCTTTATCGAGGCGGTGAAGACCTGGGCCCAGATCGTTCGGTTGCTCATCAGTACCCAGCCACCACGCTGGATAGACGGGGGGCAAGCCCCCGTTTCGCTTAGTGGGATAGTTGTTTTCTCGCCTTGTTGACAATAGTGAGCAACATAGCTCGGCGGGACTTGTGCACCGCTCCGGTGGCATCTTGCGAATCCATGAAGTCCAAAGCGAGCTGCGCATCGCTCAGGGCAAGATGCGGATTGCTGCGTAGCTGACATTCCAGAGAGCTCTTGGCATCGGCCACACTGGTGTTCAACAGAGCTTTTACGTTTTCCATCGCATTCCCTCCCTACAACTTGGCCAGATCCAGGCTCATCTGGATGTAACGGCCCTGGCCGTCTCGCTCGTAGAGCCGCAAATATTGACTGGTGCCGGTCACCTGGATGGCGTCGGCGATCGCCTGCATGGCCTGCTCCCAGTCGGCGTCTTCGATGTTGAGCTGACGCAGGGAGAGCACCTGATTGACGTCGATATGGCCCGCCTTGGAGACCCGGAACGCATGGTCAACCAGCGCCCGCAGCTTGGCGTCGGCGCCATCGCTCCAGCGTGCGATGCACTGGTCGATCAGCGTCTTGGCAGCCTGGATCCGTTCATCAAATTTGCGGTGCTCACCCACTGCCCGAATGAGCTTGTAACGGCCGTCGAAACTGAGCAGGGTGACGTTGCCCTTGGTCCCGCCCCAGGCCACGCCGTACTGCTCGGCCGAGAGGTCTACAAAGTCGGCAATCTGCTGCATGGCGTTTATCTTGAACGCCGCCAAGCGGGAGCGCTCTTCACGGGCGGCCGCGATGATGGCCATCACCACCTCGTCACGCAGCTTGTCCGCCGGGGCGATCAGGTTTTCCGGTACCCAGTGCCCCTGGGCGTTCTGACGCATCGGGGTTGTGCTGGCGGTCTGTGCTTCTTGCATGGGCTTCTCCTTAGTGGATCTTGTTGCTGCCAGGCATCTGATGGCCCACATAGGCCGCCTGATCCGGGGCTGATGCGCTCGCCTGTTCTTCCTGGTGAGTCGCGCCGCAAAAGTCGAGGAACTTGGGTAACTGGCGCAGCACCACCTTGGCCAGGTCTTCGTCCTCTATGTCGATCTGGATCTTGACCATTTCCGTCTCCTTACTGGCGCCAATGCAGCACGCAGCCACCAAAGCGCACCAAGGCAACCTCCCGCACCACGCCCGCCAGACACTCGCGGCTCAACACGGCACGCGCTTTCATCTCGCTGGGCAGTGGCCCCGTCACCGCCAGCAGCGGGGTATGGCAGATCTGGCTGGTACGCACTTCACAGCCTTTCGCCGTCAGCCAATGACGCAGTTGCTCGGCGGTATTTTGCAGATTCTTCTTCATCCCGTTCTCCTTGTGATCTCAATCACTGGGCCCACCGCACACCCCGAGCCCGCTGGTTTACTGGTTGTTCTTCTCGGCCCGATCGAGCAGCCGGTTGTACTTGATGCCCATGATCTTGAGCTCTTCCGCCAACAGTTCGGTCAGGATGCGCAGGGACGAACTGGCATTCTCTCCATCGCTTTTGGCCTGTCGGCGCAGCCGGGAGAGGGTGGCCTCGGCGTCATAGCGGGCGCTCTTGTCCATGCCTTTGTTGCTTGGCCCAACCGAGATGCGCATTGGCCGTCGCAGTTGCTGTTCCTCACTGAGCTGGCTATGCGGGCAGCCGCTGCGGCACGCCTTCCAGAGCTTGATGTCCATCGGGCTGCTGCCCACATCACGGGGACCACGGCGCTGATGGGCAAGACACTGATGCACCGGTATTTCACCCAGAATGGGGCACATCACCTTGCTACCCATCAGGGCCCCTTCCACCAGGGTTTGCACCCTTGCCATATCGCCGGGATACTTCTGGTTGCAGACCTGGCTGATAGTGGTTCTGGATAAACCAAGCTTGTCGGCCACCACGGCCAGCGAACTGGCTGCGACTTCGGCCTGTAACACCTCAAGCCACGTGTCCATGTTCATCCTCCTCAACCAGGAACGGATAGAGCCGTTGCTGGTTCTGATCCCAACAGCCATTACTGCGGCAGACAGGGGCATGACGACCAGTATCCCTGACCAGCTGGAACCGTCCTGTTAATCCCCTGCGTTCTGTCACCGGTGAAAGATTGTCCACTTTGAAAAGGACTTTCACATAACCAGCCCTCACCAAGCGATCGGTAAAATGCCAAGCTTGGCGCTGACCAACGCCGGCCGTCAGCATCAAATCTGCCAATGTAAATCGCCCGCTTATCTTCATGGTGTTCCACATCTTTTGTTGATTGGTCTTGCGCTTGCTGCGGCATTTGGGTCGCTTCCTGCCACTGCTCTTTCCTATTGGAGGAGCCTTATTCAGGCAGGCCACCTTGAACCACGCGGGCTTGGTCGCTATACCCGCCGGGTTTTTAATCAAGTAACCCGAAGACAGCCAATCTTTCACAACCCTGTAAATGTGGGGCTCTGACATGCCGGTAACGGCAACCACATCCTTGATGACAAAGACCTCTTGCTCGCACATCCATTGCCAAGCGCGTGCTGTCATGGGCTCACTGTTTTTATCCACCACTGGTATCCCTCCCGTGCTTTGTTCTTATCGAGGTACGCTGGCACCGCTAACGGTTGCGGCGCACGTCATGCAGCAGTTCGCTGGCGTCCACATCCTCCAACCGGATAATCCGGGCGTCAGAGGCCATGGCCATCTTCTCGATCTTGTCCAGCGCCGAGACGATGGTGCGCACGACACCGTTGGAGCGCTTGCGGATGAGGTCCAGCAGGGCATCGTCGATCTCCACGTCTACCTCCAGCATTTCACTGGCTATCAGGGACACGTCCTCCAGATCGGCGGGTTTGAATTCAATCCACTGGGAAATGCGGTTAAACAGCTGCTTGCGCTGGCTGATGCGGCGGGCAATTTCTTCCATGCCCACCAGGATCAGCGGCTGTTCGGTGGCATCGTAGATATCGCGCAGGGTCTCCATGATGCGGGCATTGCCGACCACGTAATCCGCCTCATCCACGAAGATGGCCAGTTCTTCGGCGCGCACTGATTCAATGATGCTATCGACCTGTGCGCGCAAGTTATGGCGCTGGGGAATGCCTATCTCTTTGGCTATCTGCTCCAGCAAACTGGTGACTGTGTCGGCCTTGTAACAGCGCACATAGATACCGTTCACTTCGTCCTGGTTGAACAGCCACTCAACGGCGGTGGTCTTGCCAAACCCGGAGGGGCCGTGGATGAGACCAATCCCCGGCACTATGCTGGAGCGGTTGAGCAAGTTGTCGAGCAACTGCTCGGTCTTGATCATGTTTTTGACTTCAACAATCTTGTGTTTCATAGTGGTTTTGTCCTTTGTTTCTGGTTTAACAGGGCCGCACGCTAACCTTTTGCCTGGGCACTGCGTGTGGCCCTGACTTCATCGAGATGGCGGTGAATCCGTTTCGCCATCAGCTTGTGGCTGTAGAGGTATCGGGTCAGCCACTCCTTCTCCCGCTCCGTCAGCGGGGCATCCAACTCCTTCTCTGCCAGGTAGATGGCCTGTTCGTACTCGGTCTTGAGTGCTCTGGACTCTTGCCCTGCCGTTGCTTGCTGGCGGGCGGCTTTCTCTTCTCGCCTGGCCTCAATGGCGGCAAGTTCTGCAGCGCTGAACTGAGCCGGTTCAGCGGATGCGGCAATGCCGGATAACGCAGCCAAGGCTGGGTTATCGAGGGTGAGATCGCTGCGTTGAAACTGGGCGATATCCCGCGCTTGGGAGACGAAGTGGCGCACCACATCCTGATGGAGCTGATCAATGCCAAAGGTCTTGGCCACATTGCGCATCTCGCGGCGAAAGCCGGCCAGCGCCTTGGCGTCGGCTCGCTTGGCGGCACGAAAGGCATCCGGGCTGACACCATTGCCCAACAGTTCGATGTTCACGGCCTCGATCCGCTCGTTCCAGTCGCCGGTGCGATACAAGATGGCGCGGCCCACATCGCTGGGGTCGAGGAACACGCTGACCCGCTGGCTCTTCCAGTTGTGCTCCAGCAGTTCAGGGGCCGTGTATTTGAGCCCACCGGCCTTAATGAAGCCCTTGGAGACGGTGGCCTCACCGACATGGTTGAGCAGCAGATCCAGCGCCGACTCGTCGCTGATGGCCCGCCGCTGATAGCGGGCATGGCCATATTTCTCGTTGGGAGTCATTCCCAGGGAGCCGTGTTTACGGTTGTGGTAGCGGGCATCGAGCCAGTTATCGAGCAGGCTCTGCAGCTCGAAGGCCGTCATGGCCAGCTCGAAGATCTCCTTTTCAGCATCCGGTTTGCGTTTTTCTTCCAGACGCTGGGCAAAGCTCTTGCGCGCCTCGATCACCTGCCGGTCGGCCACGCAGTGCCCGATATAGGAGGGCAGCAACTCGATAAGGCCGTGGCTCATGGTGCGAAAGAAGCGCTCTATGTGCGGTTTCTCCCACCCGGAATAGGCGTTGGAGCGGCTGACATTCATCCCCAGCAGAGTGCAGATGGACATGACCCGCTGGCTCACGTAGTCAGAGCCGTTATCGGTGCGCATCACGCCGTTGTCGTTGAGGGTGCCCCAGGCCAGTAGGGTCTTGCGCAGCAGCAGGCAGATCCCCTCGCTCGATGAGGTCTTGGCCACCAGCAGGCGCACCCGGCGGGTAAATACGTCGATCACCGCGATGATGCTGTGACGACCATCCACCAACATGGCATCGACCGGCGTGCTGTCGAACTCCCACACGTCGTTGGGCTGAGCCATCCAGGGATACATCTCCTCGATCGCGCTGCGGTATTTGTTGTTGTAGGCATCGGGGTTGGTGGCATAGGTAAAAGCCACCTTGTTGTCACTCAGCCATTTGACCATCCAGCGGCGCAAGGAGGATTGGCTGGGGATCTGCCATCCCAACTGGTTCATCTCGCTGTATTGGCTGGCGAGCTCGTGCAGGGCGCCCCACTTGTTGGCCAGATGGGGTTTGGCAGTGACCAGGGCAGTCAGAAACTGGGCCAGATCCGGGCTCTGCTCCACGGTCGATGGCCGCTCCCGCTGATAGTTGCCGGCCAAGGCTGCGGGGCCTTCATCAGCCAACGCCCCCTGCCAACGGCGCAAGGTGATCAGGCTGAACGGTTTTTGCCGGTCATAGACGCTCGCAGGGAGTGACAGGCTGCGGGCACGGTAAGCCTCGATAAACGCCCGGCGCCCCACTTCTCCTTGCTGACAAGCTTGATAGGGCGCCAGAAAGATATCGGCGGCCTGCAGGATCAGCAGCCTGGCATCGACCTTCTTGCGCGCCCCCTCCCCCAGCGTCAGCAACTTGCGACCCGCATCCGGTTTGACCGGTACCTCACGCGCCAGCAACTTGGCCATGGCCTTGCCGCCAGCAGCGTGATCGGTCACGGCTTGACCTTGCTCAGCCACAGCTCTCTCTGCCAAGTAGCGGCGGGTTTCTATCGGCAGCGAGCCGATGTGGTATTCGGCCCCTTTGCCTTTCTCGCGCCTGCGGCTTTGCCACTCTTCTCGCTCGGCCTTTTTGCGCACACCATCGGGGTAAGCAGGCATGCCGACCAACCCGGCCAGCGCCTGGGCGGTGTACCAGGTGCTCATTGGTCACCTCCCAGCAGATCGATCTCCAGCGACTCGGAAAGCAGCGTCATGATGGTGCGGCTTTCTCGCCGTTTGGGGCTGACCCCCATGGCTGGGGCATAGTGTTTGATGCAGCGCTGTACGGCTCTGGGGTGCAGCCCTTTGGCGCGGGCCCAAGCAGCTTGGGAATATCCGCGTTTTATGAGCTCAGCCCTGATCCACTCTGGTGTTTTCCCTGACATACTCACCCCGTTTCGGTATCATCAAGTGTCGCGGCGCGTATCTTTATCATTCATAAAAGAATGATTTTATGTCGCAACGCGTCACATATGAATGATTGATCACCCCAAAAAGATTGACAAGTCTTTTTGTGCGGAATTTTTTGTCTATCGACTCACCAGCATTAGCCACTAGCCGAGAATTCCTTGTATGTCAGAACGTTATGAAGAAAAACCACAAGCAGTACAAAAAGACGGTGAGGTATCTTTTCTGACGATGGGAATGGATACTCTGAGCGCTCGTCTGGATGAGCTGCGGGGAAATCTGAGTTACAAGGCATTCGCGCAACAGGCGGGGATGAGCGAGTCGGGGATGCGTAAATACTTCCCTCCGTTCAATTCACTGCCCACCATCGACAAAGCGCTGCGCATCGCGCGGGTGTTCAATGTGAATCTCGAGTGGCTGGCCACCGGCCAAGGCCCCAAGCATCCAGACGTAGATACCGAGCTGATGGTGCGACGTGATGAGTTTGATGAGGAGTACGCGCTGATCGATGGCTACCATGTCACCGTCAGTACCGGCCATGGTGCGTTTAATGATGATCACGAGGTTAAACGCAAGCTGGCCTTTCGCCGCAAGTGGCTCACGTTTCGCAAGTTAAACCCGGATAACCTGGTGGTGGTCTTTGCCAAAGGCGACAGCATGGAGCCCACCATCCACTCTGGCGACTCTATCCTGGTCGATATCAGCAAGAATCAGATCGAAGATGGATCCATCTTCGTGTTGCGCCTTGGCGAAGAGCTCTATGCCAAGCGCCTGCAGAAAAACTTCGATGGCGGGATCACCATCATCAGCGACAACCGCGATGATTACCCCCTGCAGGTCGTTCCAGCCAACCAGCTGGAGAACTTGGCCGTGATCGGCAAGGTAGTCTGGGCCGGGCACGATTTTTTTTAACGAGACACGCTCACAAGTGAGAGTGTCTCGCTTGTGCAGCTCTTAAACCCGGATTTAAACCACTACTAACGGTCACACAAAAGAAAAAACAGGCGCCAGCCTGTTTTTCATTTTCAGCAGATTCCAATCGGCCGAGCGTACCAATTTTTCATTTTGCGCTTAAACGGCTTGGTTTAACCGCATCACGCTACAAGCCACGCCATTCCTGAGTTTGTCCCGCCATCTCCCACTTGTTTCCACCAGCTCCCGGTTTTTCATTCTTGGTGGTGGGTTACAAAACCGGCCAATGCGGCCCACAGCACGGGGCTGCGCAGCCAGAGCCAGCGGGAGGTATTGGCCGAGAGGATGAACATGCCCACCGAGAAGTGGAGCAGGTTGGAGAGCACGAACAGTATGATGATGGCGCCCAGCTGCTGCTCGCCAAAGGCCAGCACCATCAGCGGAATGCCGAGATTGCCCGTGTTGCGAAACATGGCGGGCAGGATCAGTGCCGGTCTGCTGATGCTTTTCAGCCTGAGCAGGGAGAGCAGCAGGCCCGGCAACAGGATCACCAGGGCCCCCGCCGCGATGAGCGGCAAATGGGCCATCAGCGCCAGCGGGTACTTGACCAGCGCCGAGAACACCAGCGCCGGGGTAAACAGCTCGATATTGGCCCGGTTGACATAGCCCAGCGCCCCGCCCGGTCGCAGCCGGCCATAGAGGGCACCCAGGCCCACCACGGCAAACACCGGGATGACGATATTGAGCAGTGCGCTGAACATGGGCGAGCCTCTTTACAGTTCGCGGGCGGGTGGCCCCATCAGCAAGACGGGATCCAGCGTCACTTCCAGCGTGCCGTTGCTGACCCAGAGCTGACCGTCGGAGATGGTGCAGGTGAGGTGCATGGTGCGCGCCACCATGGCGGTCAGCGGCAGGGTCTGGCTGTCGGAGAGCTCGATCACGGTGAGGTTGTCGTGCTGGCTGAGCTTGCCCTGATTCTGCTTCCACCAGACGTTGGTACCACGGCCGCCGTAGAGGTAGAGCACCACATGACGGGAGCGGTTGCACGCCTTCTTCAGACGACGCTCGTCGGGCTGGCCCAGCTCGATCCAGAGCTCGATTTCATCGGAATAGTTCTTGCGCCACAGCTCGGGCTCGTCGTCGGCGGAGAGCCCCTTGGTGAACTCCAGCCGCTCGGCGGCGTGCCAGGCGAAGGCCGCCAGCCGGATCATCATGCGCTCATCGGTCTCGGAAGGGTGACGAGCCAGGGTCAGTGAGACGTCCTGATATTGGTGGCGGTCCATGTCGGACAGGCTGAGTTGAGCCTTGAATACGGTTGCCTTGAGAGCCATAGAAACCTTGAATACCTTGAGTGGTCAATCCGGGGTGGAAAAACTGCGCGCCAGTGTAATCAAAATCGGCGATCGGTTCGACCACCTTGGCCAAACATTTGCCCTGAGCGGCGCGGATAAGTGCCGAAAAAGGCTCAAAAAACAAATGCCAGTCCGAAGACTGGCATTTGGCGGTATGAACGAAAGAAGCGGATCACTTCTCGGCGGACTTGACCCCGAAGGCATTGAGCAGCAAGCAGCAGGTCACTGCCACCGCCACAAACCCGCTCAGGAAGATAAAGGGCATGGCCCCGTATCCCAATACAGTCCAGATGGTTTGTTCAAGCAGACTCATTATGTGTCCTTCATCCAGTGAAATGGGTGTCCCTTTCGTGACGGGGTTATCTCCCCGCTCCTGATGATGCTATTTGACCCCAACCAGCGCCTGAGTCCTATGCCACCAAAGTAATAAATAGGGGGCGACTTTGCGCTGGATCAACAATTTAGCCCTTGGCCAGGACAAATATGGACGCAATTCAGCCAGTTGTCAGCCGACTGTGCCTGCCGCCTACAACACGGATCGCGCAAAACGCAGGAGGCGACCCTGAGATCGCCTCCTTGACATCAGCCCAGCCGTCACCGGCAAGGTACGCTGCTTAGTAGAAGCTCAGCTGCTCCGCCGCCATCGCCTTGAGGCGCTCACAGGGGGCAAAGCGGTCGCCATAGCGTTTCTGGTAGTGCTCGAGACGCCCCACCAGGTGCTCTATGCCGAGGCTGTCCATGTAACGGAAGGGGCCGCCGAGGAAGGGCGGGAAGCCGATGCCGAAGATGGCGCCTATGTCACCATCACGGGCCGAGGCCACCACGCCGCTGTCCAGCGCCATGGCCGCTTCGTTGAGCATCATCAGCACGCAGCGTTCGGCAATCTCCATCCGGGATTGCTTGGGCACAGGCTTGACGCCCAGCACGGCGTAGACGCTCTCATCCACCTTCTTCTTGCCTTTGGCCGCCTTGCCATAGAGGTAGAAGCCCTTGCCGTTCTTGCGCCCCTTGCGATCGTTTTGCAGCAGCTTGTCGAACGCCGCCGGCGCCTGGAAGCGCTCACCCCCCAGCTCTTTCTCCAGGATGGGCGAGATCTTGGCGCCCACGTCTATCCCCACCTCGTCAAGCAGGGTGATGGGGCCGACCGGGAAGCCGAAATCGAGCAGGGCGCCGTCCAGCACCTCCACCGGCTCCCCTTCCAGCACCAGCCGCGCCGCCTCGTTCATGTAGGGCGCCAGGATGCGGTTGACGTAGAAACCGGCCTCGTCTTTCACTACGATCGGGGTCTTGCCCTGGGCACGGGCAAACGCCAGCGTGGTGGCCACCGTCTCGGCACTGGTGCCGGCGTGGGGAATGATCTCCGCCAGCGGCATCTTGTCCACCGGGCTGAAGTAGTGCAGGCCCACGATCCGCTCCGGGTGCGCCGCCTCGGCCGCTATCTGGTGGATGGGCAGGGAGGAGGTGTTGGAGGCAAACACTGTGTGCTCACCGCACTCGCGCTCCACCTCCTTCACCATCTGATGCTTGAGAGCGAGATCTTCAAACACCGCCTCCACCACCATGTCGACCCGGTGAAAACCCGAGTAGTCCAGCGTGCCTGACAGCAGGCTCATCTGTTTCTCCAGCTCGCTGCGCAGAATGTGGCGACGCTTGAGCTTCTTGGCCAGGATCTCGTAGCTGTAGCGCATGGCATTGCCGATGCCGGCACTCGCCACGTCCTTGATCCGTACCGGTACCCCCGCCTTGGTGGCGGTCACGAAGGCGATGCCGCCCCCCATCAGGCCACCGCCCAGCACGGCAGCGTGGGTGACCTTGCGCGGTTCGGCTCCCTGATAGGTGACCTCTTTCTTCATCTCGGTGGTGGCGAAGAAAATGGAGCGCAGGGCGGCGGATTCCGCCGTCATCACCAGCTCGCCAAAGTGGCGGGATTCGGCGGTGAGGCCGGCCTGCATCCCCTCTTCCACCCCGATGCGCACCACCTCGAGGATCCGCTCCGGCGCCGGGTAGTTGCCGCGGGTCTTGGCCTTGACCCCCTTGCGGGCCTGGTCGAACAACACCTTGCGGCCCAGCGCATTGGTCTCCAGTAGCTTGCCCTGCAGATCCCGCTTCAACTCGTGGCGGGGTTTGCCCTTCTTGGCCAGCTTGATAGCTGCTTCCAGCAGAATGGAGGGCGGCACTACATCGTCCACCAGCCCTAGTTTTTTGGCCTGTTTGGCCCGCACCTGCTTGCCGGTCAGCATCAGATCCAGCGCCTTGGCCACCCCGATGAGACGCGGCAGCCGCTGGGTACCGCCGGAGCCCGGCAGCAAGCCCAGCTGTACTTCCGGCAGCCCCAGCACGGTTTTACCGTGATCTGTCACCACCCGGCCATGACAGGCCAGCGCCAGCTCCAGCCCGCCGCCGAGGCAGGGGCCGTGAATGGCAGCGATCACCGGGATGGCCAGCGACTCGATCTCGGCAAAAATCACCTGCCCTTCCCGCGACAACGTCTGGGCATCCTGGGCACTGGTGCAGGCCGCCAGCATGCTGATGTCGGCACCTGCGATGAAGGAGTCCTTCTTGCCGGAGGCCACCACCAGACCGATCAGCTCCTTGTTGGCCTTCACCTCGGCCAGCACGGTGCGGATCTCGTCCACGAAGGCAGCCTTCAGGGTATTCATGCTCTCGCCCGGTACATCCATGGTGAGGATACCGATGCCATCCTGGCGCACCGCCAGGGAAAAAGTCTTCTCGCTCATCACTCTACCTCCAACACCATGGCCACACCGAGCCCACCCGCCGCACAGGCGGTATTGAGCCCCAATCCCCCACCCCGACGACGCAGCTCGTGCAGCGTCTGGGTGATCATGCGCGCACCGGTTGCGGCAAAGGGATGGCCATAGGCCAGGGAGCCACCGAGCACGTTGAACTTGTCCATGTCCACCTCGCCGATGGCTTGATCGCGGCCCAATTTGCTCCGGGCAAACTCCAGGCTTGAAAACATCTTGAGGTTGGCCAGAGTCTGGGCGGCAAAGGCCTCGTGCATGTCGATCAGGGTGAGATCGGCGAGGGTGATGCCAGCGCGGTCCAGCGCCAGCGGCGTGGCATAGGAGGGACCCATCAGCATGTCCTGCCAGACATCTATGGCAGAGAAGGCGAAGCTGCGGATATAACCCAGCGGCTCGAGCCCCAGCTCTTTGGCCCGCCCTTCGCGCATCAGCAGCACGGCAGCGGCGCCGTCGGTGAGCGGGGTGGCGTTGGCGGCGGTAACAGTGCCATGCACCCGGTCAAACACGGGTTTGAGCTTGGCGTAGCTCGCCAGATCGGAGCTTTCGCGGATGTTGTTGTCCCGCTCCAGCGGTGACTTGTAGGGGGGCACATGGGCGGTGAACACCTCGCTGCTCAGCTTGCCATCGGCCCAGGCTTGCGCCGCCAGGCTGTGGGAGCGGTGGGCCAGCGCATCTTGCGCCTCGCGGCTGATCTGGTGGCTCTTGGCCATCTGCTCGGCGGTCTGCCCCATGGAGAGACCAGTGGAATACTCGGCCACGGCGGGCGGCACCGGCATCAGATCCTTGATCCTCAATGCCCGCAGAATATTGAAGCGCTGCTGCAGGTTGCGAGCCTTGTTGAGATCCACCAGGGCGCGGGCCAGCGTCTTGCTGACGCCGATGGGCAGCACGGAGGAGGAATCTGCCCCGCCGGCGATGGCGATGTCGACCGTGCCGGCCATGATGGATTCGGTGACGTTGGCCACCGCCTGGAAACTGGTGGCGCAGGCGCGCGACACGCTATAGGCGTCCGTGGTGACGCTCATGCCGGTGCCGAGTACGATCTCGCGGGCTATGTTGGGCGCTTCCGGCATCTGTACCACCTGACCGAACACCAGCTGGTCGATGAGTGCGGGATCGAGATCGGTACGGGCGAGCAGTTCACTCACCACCAGCTTGCCGAGATCCACCGCGGGCACGCCGTGAAAGGCGGTGGCCTGCTTGGCAAAAGGGGTACGCAGACCCGCCACGACGGCAATCCGTTCGCCCTGGCGAGTCGTCAGTTTCAATGGCTGTTTCATCCTGGCTCCTTGGGTTAAAAGGCAGAGGTCTGACCTCATTGGGCCACATCTTAACAATCCACTCACAAATTTCATACGGCTGATTGAAACTAAATTGCCCCCATCTTTGCCCCCTCCCTCGCCCTCGGAGGCCAACTGGAGTATAAAAAGATCAACCTCCATAAAAACAACGGGTTCATCACATGGCAGCGGCCGAGTTCAGAGCGCTTGGGGACTATCTTGGCAGTCAAATTCTGGGACAGGGAGCACTGATAGAGGGGCTGCTGATCGCCCTGCTATGTGAAGGACATGTGTTAATCGAAGGGGCTCCCGGTCTTGCCAAAACCCGCGCCGTCAAGGCGCTGGCCGGTGCCGTGGAGGGGCGCTTCGCCCGCATCCAGTTTACCCCCGACCTGCTGCCTGCCGATCTCACCGGCAGCGAGGTGTTTCACCCGCAAGACGCCAGTTTCGTGTTCCAGCCCGGCCCCTTGTTCAACCACTTGGTGCTGGCGGACGAGATCAACCGGGCCCCCGCCAAGGTGCAATCCGCGCTGCTGGAGGCCATGGCCGAGCACCAGATCACGGTGGGCAAGAAGAGCTGGCGCCTGCCACCACTCTTTATGGTGGCAGCGACCCAGAACCCCATAGAGCAGGAAGGGACCTACCCGCTGCCGGAGGCCCAACTCGACCGCTTCCTGCTCAAGCTGCTGGTGGATTACCCCAGCCCCGCCATGGAGCTGGCCATCTTGCAGCTCAACGCCCGGGGCGACCAGCTGACGCCACCGCCGGTCACCCTGAGCCAGGCCGATCTGCTGGCGGCCCGCTCGGCGGTGCAGGCAGTCCAGATGCAGGGGCGGCTCGAGCACTATCTGGTACAACTGGTGTGCGCCACCCGGCCGGGTAGCGGTCTGTGCCCCGAGCTTGAACCCCTCATCGCCGTGGGTGCCAGCACCAGAGCCAGCATAGGCCTGGCCCGCGCCGCCCGCGCCCAGGCCTGGCTCGCCGGACGGGACTTCGTGCTGCCGGAGGACATACAACAGCTGGCGCCGGCCATACTGCGCCACCGCCTCATTCCCAGCTATCAGGCGCTGGCAGACAATCTGGATAACGACACCCTGATCGCCCGGCTGCTGGACGCGATACCGTGCCCTTGACTCCCCACCCGGATCCCCGCGCGCATCCCGCTATTGCCCTCACCCTGGCCCAGTTGCTGGCCATCCGGCTGTGGGCGAGACAGGGGCCGAGGGCGCGGGTCCAACCGGCCCAGCAGGGCAGGCTTGGCCGCATGCCGGGGCTCACCTTTCGCGAGCTGCGCGCCTATCAGGCGGGAGATGAGGTGCGCCACATCGACTGGCGGGTCACAGCCCGGCTCGGTCGCCCCTACACAAGGCTCTACAGCGAGGAGCAGGATCAGGCCCACTGGCTGCTGCTCGATCTCTCCCCCGCCATGTACTTCGGCTCACAGCTGCAACTCAAGGCCCGCCTGGGCTGCGAGCTGGCAGCGGCCCTCTTGTGGCAGGGGGAGAAACAGGCCAACACCCTGATCTGCCACAGCGTTGAGTGCCATGTCCAGCCCCAGCGTGGCTCCCTGGTACCCTTGCTGGAGACCCTTTGCCACCACTACGACCAGGGGCTGGATCGCGCTCCCCTGCCGCACTCGCTGGCGCAGACCCTGGCACGGCTCACCCTGCCTCACGGCGCCAGATTGACGATCATCACGGATCACCAGCCCTGCGATGAGGCCCTTTGCCAGCAGTTGCAACTGCTCGGTCGCCGCCACGACATCCATTGCTGGCAGATCCGGGATCCGCTGGAGGCAGGCCTGCCAGCGCAGGGACGGCTGGCGGTGCAAGCGGGCAGACAGAGAGGCTGGCTCGACGCCACCCAGCCCGGCTTTGCCCACCGCTACCAACGGGCGGCCGAACGGCTGGCTAGGCAGTGCCATCAACAACTGCTGCCACTGGTGCAGCGCCTCTACCGGCTCGACAACGGCCAGCCGCTGCAGCGTCAGTGGCAGGAGGGCACATGTCGCCAGTTCTGAGCCTGCTCGCCGCCGTCTCAAGCGCGCCCCCCATGTCTGCGCTGGCGGCGCAGCTGCGCGATATCCATCCTGGCCCCATGTTGACCCAGGCAGCGGATCCCCGCCTTCAGGGCTGGTGGGCGCTGCTGATCATGCTGCTGATGGGGGCGCTGATCGGTGCAGCCCTGCTCAGCCTGCTGCGCTATCGCCGCTGGCAGCGACAAATCGACTGGGAGGCGCCCGAGCTGGTGCCCAGACTGCAGGCCGCGCTGCGCGAGGCCGCCCTTGGCCGCTGGCCCGAGGCGCGCACCTTGCAAGGAGAGGCCTGGCTCGCGTTCCTGGACAGGCAGCAGGGAGGCAGCCAGTTCCGTGAATTTGCGACCCTCTGGTCACTCTGGCTCTACGGCCAGGGGATACCGGATCTCCGCCAACGGGAGGCGCTGCGCCGTGCCTACCTCAGCTGGGGGCGAACCTGCTGCGGCCTGCCACCTGGGGTGATCGCACTCAGACGCCGCTGGCAACATGGCCTGACGCGCCTGCGCACCAGGACCGGGAGATCGTCATGATCCTTGCCTGGCCCTGGTTTGCGCTGGCACTGGTACTGCCACTCCTGGTCCGCTTCGGCCTGCCGCCCCGTTCAACGGATCCGCGCAACGGAACTGCGCTGGCGCACGACGGTTTTCCCCTGTTGCGTGCCCACGCCGGCCAGCCACTCTGGCGCATGGCCCTGTGCTGGAGCGCTCTGGTGCTGGCCCTCTGCCGCCCCCAATGGCAGGAGCCGCCCCTCGTCAGTTACCAGAGCAGCCGGGATCTGATCTTGGCGGTGGATCTCTCCGACAGCATGCGCACCCAGGACATGCTGGATGAGGGGGAGCAGCGGGACAGGCTCAGTGCGGTGCGCCGGCAGATAAGTCAGCTGATCCAGGCGCGCCCCGGCGATCGCATCGCCCTCATCGTCTTCGCCGATCACGCCTATTTGCTCTCCCCCCTGACCCAGGAGACCCAGGCCCTGCTGACCCTGGCCCGCGAGCTGGACTTCGATCTGGTAGGCCGCACCACGGCGCTGGGAGAGGCCATACTGCTGGCCCGCCAGCACGCCGACCCCAGCCGTCCCACCGCCCTGTTGCTGGTCACAGATGGTCGCAACACGGCAGGCGGTGCCGATCCCCTGAACGAGGCCAAACGGGCCGCCGCCAGCGGCATGACCCTCTATACCCTGGGAGTGGGCGCCGATCCCGATACCTTCGCCGAGGCAATGGTTCCGGCGCAGAGCGATCCCAGCGCCGAGCTGGACGAGGCCCTGCTGCAACAGCTGGCCAAGGTGGGCCATGGCCGCTATTTCCGTGCCCGCACCCAAAGCGATCTCGCTGCCATCAACCAGACCCTGGATACCCTGGAGCCCATCGCCACACCCCACACCCGCTATCGGCCAAACGTGGAGCTCTACCCCTGGCCGCTGGCGCTGGCCTGGCTGTTGCTTGTCTGGCCCGCCCGGCTGCGCTGGCCCCGCGCCTTGCCTCTGCGTTCGCGGCTGCCACAGGATCAGGCTCATGATTAAGCCACACTGCCAGGGATGGCCGTCATGGAGCTGATCCTCTTGCGCCCACTCTGGCTGCTGGCCCTGCTGCCCTGGCTGTGGCAAGGCTGGCGCCGTCGCCGGCAGCCACAGCTGCTCGCCCCTGCCATGCAGGCCTACCTGCTACCGGGGCGCCGCCGTACTCTGCCCTGGCTCTGGCTAGCGGGTCTGCCCGTCATACTGGCCCTCAGCGGCCCCGCCCTGCGCCAGCAGAGCCAGACCATCACGACGCCGGCCCTCGATATCTGGCTGCTGGATCTCTCCCGCTCCATGCTGACCACCGACCTGCTACCGGACAGGGCAACCCGGGTGCGGGTGATGTTGCAGGATATGCTGGCCGAGGCCCGCCCAAACAAGGAGGGGCGCCCCATCGCCCTCATACTGTTTGCTGGCGATGCCTACCTCGCCATGCCCGCCACCCGTGATCACCAAGCCATGGCGCTGCTGTTGCCTGACCTGCGCCCGGCCATCATGCCCAGGCAAGGGAGTGCACCCGAGCGCGCCGTGGCGCTGGCCCTCAAACAGATCCCCGCCGGCCAGCAGGCTCGCCTGCTGCTTATCACTGATGATCTGTCGGCGGCTCAGGCCAAGCGGATCCGCGCGCTCTGGCCCTGCCAGGGCAGCCTGTTTTGTCATGAGCCCGCAGCACCTCGTCTCGACATTCTGCTGGTCAATAGCGGCAAGGCCAGCCGTCTGCCCGCAACAGCAGACAGCTTTGGCCGCGAGCTGCCCGCCCCCGATGTGGCGACCATGCAGCAGCTTGCCAGTGAGCTTGGTGGTCAGGTGCAATGGCTGCAGGCCGGGCTGCCACGCTTTCCCCCCCTGCCCATGGGCCAGACGCTGACTACCCATCAGTCACGGGATCTCGGCCCCTGGTTGTTGCTACCCCTGCTGCCGCTGGCCCTGCTGGCCCGTGTTGGTGCGCTCTGGCTGCTTCTGCTGGGCGCCGGTGTTGGCCTCTTTATCCCGCCTCCCTTGCAGGCCAGTCCATCCCCCGCGTTATCCGCACAGGAGAGCCAGGCCTGGCAAGCGTTCCAGCAGGGGAATTATCTGGCGGCGGCTCGCCGCTTTCAGGATCCTGTCTGGCAAGGGAATGCCTGGTACAGAGCCGGTGAGTACGCCAGGGCCGTCGCCGCCTACGCCAGTGCCAACAGTGCCACGGCCCATTACAACCGGGGTAATGCGCTGGTGCAGCTCGGGGAGCTTGCCGCCGCCGAGCAAGCCTACATGGCGGCGCTGGCGTTGGAGCCGGGTCACGAGGATGCACTCTACAATCTCGCCCTGCTGCGGGCCCAGCCGCCCCAGGCCAGCCCGGCAGCGCAGGATCCCAAGCCCACCGATGCCCCCGAGCAGGCCGCCACCCCGGACACGCCGCTGCCACCAGCGCCCCCCGTGGTACTGCTGGAACAGCGGCTGCGCAAGGAAGATCAGCGCCGGCGCCAGCAGGAGGCAGAGGCGGGATCCACTCCGGCCACGCCAAAAGGAGAGGGATCTTGGTGAGCCTCCTCCTTGCCCGCTGCCGCAGCTTCGTCATTCTGTTGCTATGTCTACTCACAAACTTTGCGCTGGCCGCGCCACCACGGGCCGAGTTGTTGCCGGGAGCCGACAGCCGTGACTGGCTGCTGATCATAGAGGCGGACGGGGAGCGCCAGAGCAACGAGCTCGCCATTGCTCCCCTGCTACGCCAGTTTGCGGTGGGCAAGGTGACCATGAGCCGGGTCACGACACCGGAACACAGCCTGACCCGCTGGCAGATCCCGCTGCATGCTCTGGATACTGGCCCCGGAGTCGTGCCCTCTCTGTCACTGGGCCCGGAGCAGACCCCGGCCCTGCCCCTGCCAGAGCGCAGCCAGGCGGGCACGCTGGCAACGCAACCCGGCCAGGCCATCTCCCCCATAGAGCTGCAAGCCAGGGTGCTGCATCAGGGACCGCTCTATCCGGGACAGCCTTTCATCTACCAGCTCAGCCTCTGGTTGCCAGCCAATATGGAAGCCCCAAATCTCACTGAACCCGCCAGCGACGCCTTCATTATCCGCCGTCTGGGCAATGATCAGTGGCAGGCCCCGGCGGGGTCGGGATTGCCGGGGCGCCTGACCCGCAACTGGCTGCTGCAGGCCAGGGAGCCTGGGCTTCACCCGCTGATGTCGCCGCGCTTTCAGGGCCGTTTGCCCCAGGACAACGGCACCAGTGACCCCCTCTCGGCCAGAGCGGCCACGCTGTTTGTGAAAATCGACCAGGCACCACAACAACCTGTGGCCAGCCTGCTGACCCTGAGCCAGCAGCTAAGCCCCGCCTCGGGCGCCAAGGTGGGAGAGCCGGTGATCCGCACCCTGACACTGGTAATGGAAGGGGGCGATGGCAACCGGCTCAGCCTGCCCAGCCTAACCGGGCCGTCTGCGCTGCCCACCGGTATGCAGGCAAGACCGGATGGAGAGCAGCAGCAGGAGCGCTTCCTCGCCAAGGGGGTATTGCACTTCGAGCGCCAGTGGCGTCAGGCTTTGACGGTCACGGCGCCAGGGGACTACCTGCTACCGGCCATCACCCTGCCCTGGTTCAATACCCAAAGCGGGCGCATAGAATACGCCCGCCTGCCTGCTACCCCGCTGCGCATCGAGGCGGCGGATACCTCGGCACAGGATGCGTTTATCGGACCCAACCATGAGAGCCTGTACTGGGTGGTCTGGGCCCTGTTGTTGCGCGCCATCTGGCAAGGGTGGCCACGCTGGCACGCCTTCTATCGCGTGCAACGGGCGCTGCAGAGCAGCGATGCGAACCACGCCAGGCAGGCACTACTGGCATGGGCCTCTCTGCGCTGGCAGCAGCGCCATGCGCACCTCACCGGATTGCCCTGTCGCCATGACCCGGCCCTTGCCCGTGGGTTTGCCGCACTGGATCGAGCCTGCTTTGCCACCCACCAGGCTGCATCGTCCGACAGTCAGAGCGTATGGCAGGGCCTCGCCGGCCCGCTATGCGTATATGAAACTTTTGCGATAACCTATGGCCTCAGGAGACTGGCCCGGTTGAGTCGCTGACCCTTCAGGATCACTCATTTAAAAGGAGGCCCAGCGATGGCGTTAGGTTTTTTCAGAAAAAAAGTTGCCACGGTCGGAAAGGATCCCGCAGCTTCCCCGGTCTATGGGGAAATGGCAGACAAACAAACGAAATACGAGGCCCTGGTGCATGCCCTGTACGGGGACATTTATCGCTACGCCTACTGGCTGTGCCGGGATCCACAGGTGGCGGAGGATCTGGTGCAGGAGACCTTCCTGCGCGCCTGGAAGGGTATAGACTCCTTGATCGATGAGACAGCGACCAAAGCATGGCTCATCACCATACTGCGGCGGGAGAATGCCCGCCGGTTCGAGCGCAAGCAGTTTGATCTCATCGATCTCGATGAGCACCCCCAGAGCGATCCGGATGCCTTGCACAACGAGCAGGAGATGGAAAACGAGTGGCTCAGACGCCACATTACTCGCCTGCCCGAAGAATATCAGGAGCCCCTGCTGCTGCAGGTGCTGGGAGGGTTTAGCGGCGAGGAAATAGCGGCGCAACTGGGATTGAACAAAAACACCGTCATGACTCGCCTGTTTCGGGCACGCAACCAAATCAAAGAGGCCATGGAGTCAACGACACAACAGAGGGGACACACCAATGGATGAGCTTGAATTTCGCCGTCGGGCTCTCGCCCATCCACTGGAGCATGATCCCGAGTTTCTCGAGGCGGCGCAGGCCTCGCCTGCCAATCGCAAGTATCTGGACGAGATGAAGCAGCTGGATCGCAGCCTGCATCAGGCTCTTGAGGTAGAGGTGCCGGCAGGGTTGGCCGAACGCATCTTGCTCAGACAGGCGATGGCGACCGAACCCGAGACGGTGGCCACACTGCCGACCCGTCCGCGTAGCCACTGGCGCCCGTTGGCCATGGCGGCCTCGGTTGCGTTCTTGCTTGGCATGAGTACCCGCTGGCTCAGCTGGCCGCTGACCACGCCGGAAGAGCTCTCCCTCGCCCAGGTTGCCATGGCACACGTCTATGGCGAGGAGCCCTTCATCAAGGATGTAGACGAGCAGGTGAGTCTGCGCACCATCAATGCCAAGATGGAGAAATATGGCGCGACCCTGATGGGCATGCAAGGGCTGAAGATCACCTATGTCAACCACTGCTCCTTCTATCAGGGGCCGGCGCTGCACATGGTCATTGAAGGCAAGATGGGGCCCGTGACCCTGTTTCTTGTGCCCAAACATGTCCCATTGACCCTGCAACCCAATTTCGAAGACGGTCAGCTCAAGGGGGAAATCGTGCAGCTCAAGGGGGCCAACATGGTGCTGATCGGCGGCATGCAAGAGCCGCTCGCGCCAGTGGCGCAAGCGCTGGAGTCCCGTTTGCACTGGTCAATTTAACAAAGTTTAACCCCATCCTGGCTCACACCGAATCGAGCCAACTTCACGGGCAGACAATCCAGTTGTCTGCCCGTTCTTCTCCTTTCCTGCCACAATCCTCACCCATTTGCCGCCCAATCACGGTAAGTGGTCGAAATTATTTTTGTGATACAGATCAGCATCAATGCTCACTTTTCGCTCGACAACTGGCAAAAGAGATTATTTAAACGCCAAGTTAAAACAAACGATTAACATATCGGAAACTTTTATGTATTCTGCGATCACTGGTCTGATTTCTTACCTTCTGTCATATCCATAGAATCACGCCAGAATTGAATGGGAAGAAGCTGAAATAACAACAGATCTTGTCGCATACGGCGGCAAAAAAGCCCCGATGCAGACAGAAAATCTGCCTACAAGAGAGAACAACACTATGACCACTGCCTTTTTCAAAAAGAGCCTGATCGCTGCCGCTGTCACCCTGGCCAGTACCCAAACCTTCGCCGCCGCGTTCCAACTGAGTGAACACTCAGCTTCTGGTCTCGGTCGCGCGTATGCAGGGGAAGCTGCCGTGGCGGACAACGCCTCCGTGTTGTCACGCAACCCTGCAGCCATGACCCTGTTTGACAAGATGGCATTCTCCGTCTCCGGTACCTACATCAAACCGGACGTGGATGTCGATGGTGATATCTATGCAGGCCCCGCCATGATGGCCCACGCCAGCGAGAGCGGTATTGCGCCGAACGCCTTCGTACCCGCCACCTACTTCATCCAGCCACTGAACGACCAGTGGGCCTGGGGTATCGGCATGTTTTCCAACTACGGTTTGTCGACCGAATACTCCGATAACTTCAACGGGGGCTCCATTGCCGGCAACACTGAGTTGATGACCTTCAACATCAACCCGAACATCGCCTACCGCGCCAACCAACACTTCAGCTTCGGTGCCGGTCTGAACCTGGTCTATGCCAAGGCCGAACTGAACCGCCGTGCCGGTGTGCTGGCCGCCGTGCCACCGCTGAGCAGCGTGCCGGGCATCGGCAAGGACACCATCGTCAGCCACCTGAAGGGGGATGACTGGGGTTACGGCTGGAACGTGGGCACCATGTATGAGGTGAACGAAAACAACCGTTTCGCCCTGACCTATCGCTCACAGGTAGATTTGAAGTTCAAAGGTGACTATCAGGGAACCTCTTCCGGCTTCAAGACCGTCGGTGGCGAGCTGCCGCTGGATCTGCCAGCCCAGGCCGAGTTTGCCGGTTACCATCGTCTGAACCAGCAGTTTGCCGTTCACTACTCCGTCAACTGGACCGACTGGAGCGCCTTCCAGGAGCTCAGAGCGACCAGCGATCAGTGCAGCAGCACTGACGGAGCCGGTGTTTGCCTGTACAAACCGGAGAAATTCAAGGATTCCACCCGTTACTCCTTGGGCGGTACCTGGTACGTCAATCCATCTTGGGAAGCTCGTATCGGCTTCGCCTACGACAAATCCCCGATCGAGCCAGAGAACCGCAGCCTGAGTATCCCGGACTCCGATCGCGTATGGTATAGCGCCGGTGCCACCTACAACATCGACAAAGACATGAGCGTCGATTTCGGTATGGCCTATCTGGACGGCAAGAAAGTGGACGTCAACGAGAAGCTGGTCGAAAGCAACGATGCGCTGCGCTGGAAGGGCACCTCCCACGGTAACGCTCTGCTGGCCTCCGCTCAGTTCAACATGAAATTCTGATCATCAGCCAATCGACAAGAGCGCCTGTGGGCGCTCTTTTTTTATGCAGAGGTAGGTTTTCAGCGTACAGCTGTAGCAAACAGCTGTACGCTTTTCCTTTTTTATCAAACTATTAGCACTCCATCCTTCAGCATTTAATCTTGTTTTCCTCCTGACTCATCCCCTGCCGTTGCCTTACTGGTCATACCATATAAAATCCTGCTCCCAACCATAAAGCAGATTGAACCCCGAGTTCACTTTCAAGGATTATCCAATGCACTCCATCATGAAGCCGTCTCTCATCGCCTTGCTGGTTTTGTCAGGCCAGGTCCAGGCGGCAGGTTTCCAGCTGGCCGAACAATCCGCCACCGGCATGGGCCGCGCCTTCGCAGGCGAGGCCGCCATCGCCGACAATGCCAGTGTGCTCTCCCGCAACGCCGCCGCCATGACCCGCTTCGATCGTACGGCCTTCTCCGGTGGTTTTATCTATGTGCGGCCCGACGTCAACATTGAGGGTACCACCCGGGTACCCACCGCCATGGGGCCGGTCAGCCTGGATGCGGCGGCCCACGACATTGCCGATGATGCCTGGGTGCCCAACGCCTACCTCATAGTGCCGCTCAACGACCAGTGGCGCCTGGGGCTGGCGGCGACCTCCTACTATGGCCTCGGTGTCGAGATGCCAGACAACTACAATGCCGGCCACTTCGGTAATGTCTCCGATATCAGAACCATGGATCTGGGTGCCTCGCTGGCCTATCGCATCAACCGAGTCTGGTCCGTCGGTGCCGGCCTCTCCGCTATTCAGGGCGAAGGGGAAGTAGGCGGTACCTTCCCCTCCAACAACAAGATCGCCAAGCATCTGCAAGGAGATGGCTGGGCCATGGGCTGGAATCTGGGTACCCTGCTGGAGTTTTCAGACTCGACGCGCATCGGTATCTCCTACCGCCACGACGTAACCTTGAAGCTCTCTGGTGATGCCATCGGCATCGATCAGAGCGGTCAGCCGTTCACCGATACCGGCAGCCTGGAACTGCCCCTGCCCGCCACCGCCGAACTGGCGCTGTTTCACCAGCTGACGCCTGACCTGGCGTTGCACTCAAGCATCAACTGGACCAACTGGAGCAAGTTCGTGCAGCTCGAATCCGAGCTCGACAATCACGGTGTCATGCACATCAAGGACGAGCACTGGGAAGACAGCTGGCGCTACGCACTGGGCCTGACCTATCAGCTGGCACCACAATGGCAATTGCGCTCAGGCCTGGCTTATGATCGCAGCCCGGTGCCGGCTGATCGCCGCACCATCTCCATTCCTGATTCTGATCGGGTCTGGTACAGCGCCGGGGTGGGCTACCAGATCGATCGCAACCTTTCACTGGATTTGGGCCTGACTCTGATCGATGGCAAGAAAGTGGATGTGACCGAAACCATGCAGCTGAAACCCGGGATCCCGCAGACTACCTCCACCTTCCAGGGCACTTCGGAAGGGGATGCCTGGCTGGCTGGCCTGCAATTGAACTACCTCTTCTGACCTCCTGAGGCGCATAACGCCCCTCCATTCAAGCACTATGCCAGTTATTGACCGTTTCTGGCCTCCAAGCGCTGGCATAGTGCGCGTCTTCACAATAAAATCAATCCAGTAATCACGCTGGAGAAATGCATGTATTCATACGTAGCAAGGCAGCCCATTCTGGATCGAGAACTGAAGACCCATGCCTATGAGCTGCTGTTTCGCGACAGTCTGAATAATGTCTTTCCGGTGATCTCCTCCCAACAAGCCACCGCCAGACTGGTGGTCGAGCAGTTCCTTCAACAGAACATAGATCAGCTACTGGGGGGGCGCCCCTGCTTCATCAATTTCCCTCACTCCCTGTTGCTGGAGGGGTTGGCCGAGTGCCTGCCACAAGAGAAGGTGGTGATCGAAATCCTGGAGGATGCCGATCCCGATGATGCCCTGCTGACCAAGGTGCAACAGTTGCATGGGCTGGGCTACCAGCTGGCGCTGGATGACTTCACCATGTCGGCGGAGTGGGAGCGTTTTTTGCCCTTTATCCATATCATCAAGTTTGATCTGCGCGCCACCTCACTGTTGCAGATCAAGGTGTTCATCCAGCAGCATCAGCATCTCAAGCTTATCTATCTGGCAGAGAAGGTAGAGGACAAGGCAGAATTCGAGCGTGCAAAACGACTCGGTATCGATCTGTTTCAGGGCTTCTTCTTCAGTCGGCCCGAGATGGTGAAGCAGGCGACCATGGAGCCAGCCCAGGTGGTGGTGATGCAACTGCTCAACGTGGTTAATCAGCCCGAACCAGACCTTAATCGCATCGAGCAACTGTTGAGCCAGGACATTTCGCTGTCACTCAAGTTACTGCGTTATGTCAATCATTTGAAAAGTCACACCAACCCCATCTCCTCGTTTCGCCAAGCCGCCGTCTATCTCGGTCATACCCAGCTAAAGCGCTTTGTGACTCTGGTTGCCGCCACCAGCGCCGGCCAGGGAAAGAGTGCCGAGCTCTATCAGATGTCCATGATCCGGGCCCGGTTCTGTGAATTGCTGGCCCATGCCCATGCCCCTACCCAACAGGCACAGCAAGCCTTCATCACAGGGTTGTTCTCGCTGCTGGATGTCCTGATGGAGCAGCCGATGGACAAGCTGCTCGGCACCATTCCCCTGATCGAGGAGATCCGGGTTGCTCTGCTGGAACGCAAGGGCAATCTGGGATTTTATCTCTCGTTCTGTGAAGATTATGAGAATGCAAACTGGCAGCGCATCACTGCCAGAACGGCGCGGCTCGGGCTCAACGAAGAGAAGGTCAGCCAGCTCTATCTGGCCGCTACCGCCTGGGTCAACCAGCAATTCCAAGCCATGGCGGACACGGATTAACTCCGCTCGATGGCAATCGCCGTCGCCTCCCCCCCACCGATACACAGGCTAGCCACCCCTCGTTTCAGGCCCCGCGCACGCAACGCATGAATGAGAGTGACCAGGATCCGGGCGCCGCTCGCCCCCAGTGGATGACCCAGCGCGCAAGCCCCGCCGTTCACGTTCACCTTGTCATGGGGCAGGTTGCAACCCGCCATCGCCAGCAGGCTGACCATGGCAAACGCCTCATTGACCTCGAACAAGTCCACCTCATCCACTCGCCAACCCACCTTGGTCAACAAGCCGTGGATGGCACCGACCGGGGCACTGGTAAACTCGGCAGGTACAGCAGCATGGCTCTGATAGCCTACCAGCCGGGCCAGTACCGGCAAGCCCAGTTGCATCGCCGTCTCGGCGCGCATCAGGATCAGCGCCGCGGCCCCGTCCGAGATAGAGCTGGCGTTGGCCGCCGTGATGGTACCCTGCTTGCTGAATGCCGGTTTCAGATGGGGGATCTTCTCGGGTCTTGCTTTGGCAGGCTGCTCATCTTCGGCGAGCAGCAAGGTATCTCCGGCCATCACAGGTGCCAGTTCGGCCTTGAAGGCGCCGCTCTGTTGCGCCGCCAGAGCCCGCTCCAGAGAGGCGATGGCAAAAGCGTCCATGTCGGAACGGGTCAACCCGGCGCGATCGGCACTCTGCTGGGCATAATGGCCCATCAGCTGACCCTCATAAGCATCCTGCAAGCCATCGAGGAACATGTGATCCAGCACGCTCTGGTGCCCCATCCGAAAACCGCTGCGCGCCTTGTCGAGCAGATAGGGAGCGCGACTCATGCTCTCCATCCCCCCGGCGATCACCACGTTTGTGTCACCAAGGCGCAAGCCATCTGCCGCCAGCATCACCGCTTTCATACCGGAGCCACACACCTTGTTGACCGTGGTGCAAGGCACGTTGTCCGGCAAGCCAGCCTTCAGCACAGCCTGACGCGCTGGCGCCTGCCCCACCCCGGCGCTGAGCACATTGCCCAGATAGGCTTCATCGATTTGATCGCCTCTGAGTCCGGTCTGCGCCATGGCGGCGGCGATGGCACAGGCACCCAGCTCGGGTGCAGTCAGGCTGGCCAGGGCTCCCTGAAAGGCCCCCATGGGGGTACGTTTGGCCGCAACAATCACGATATCCATCAATTGCACTCTCCTTGTTACATAGACATAACATATGCTGTCGCCGCAGCAGGAACAAGACTTGCGGGGCAGTTGACGTTTGGGTAAGGTGCCAGCCTGCATTGACAACCAAGATGGCAGCCAAGACAGCCGTATGACCAAATCCAAGGATGACACGCGGACCTACAGCATCAGCGAACTGGCCCGTGAATTTGATGTTACGACCCGAAGTATTCGTTTTTATGAAGATCAGGGGCTTTTGAATCCGGCCCGTCAGGGACAGACCCGGATCTACAGCCGGCAGGACAGGGTGCGTCTCAAGCTGACCCTGCGCGGCAAGCGGCTGGGTTTCAGCCTGGCGGATATCCGCGATCTGTTTGATCTCTACGATGCGGACAAGAGCAGCCGAACCCAGCTGCAGACCATGCTGGGACTGGTGGCCGACAAGCGGGAGATGCTGAAGCAGCAGCTGGAAGACATCAAGATGGTGCTGCTGGAACTCGATGCCGCCGAGCAGCGCTGCCAGCAGGCGCTGACCCAGTTGCAATGACCCCCTGCCAGCCGTCATAAAGAAAGGGGCCCGCGGGCCCCTTTTCATTGTTACCGCGCTGACACGGATTATTTGCTCCAGCGATCCGGATCGTAATCCGGGCTGTAGCGGTCGACGATAATGGCGCAGGCCGCATCCCCCGTGATGTTCAGGGCGGTACGGATCATGTCGAACAGGCGATCCAGTGCAAACAGCAGCGGCAAGCCCTCGATGGGGATCCCGGCCGCCAGCAGCACGGCCACCACTAGGAAGCTCGGTCCCGGCACGCCGGCCTGGCCGATGGCCCCCAGAGTCGCGGTCACTATGATGGCGGCCCAGGCCCCCATGGAGAGATCGATGTTGTAGACCTGGGCGAAGAAGATAGCGACCAGACCGTAATAGATGGCGTTACCGCTCATGTTGATGGTGGCCCCGAGCGGCAGCACGAAGGAAGCCGTGGCGTTGGTCACCTTCAGATCCTGCTCGCAGGTTTCCATGTTGACCGGCAGGGTCGCCATGGACGAGGCGGTGGAGAAGGCGACGATCTGCGGCTTCTTCATGGCCGACAGATACTTGCGCACCGGGGTGTTGGAGAAGAGCACGATCAGCAGCGGGTAGACCACGAAGGCAAAGATCAGGATGGCGGCCAGATAGACCACGAACAGCTTGAGCACCAGAGTCAGCACGTCGAAGCCGTAGGTACCTATGGCCTCGGCCATCAGACCGAATACCCCGAGCGGTGCTATCAGCATCACTTTGTTGATCATCCAGACGAAGGCATCCACCAGGGTGTTGAGCCCGTCCACCAGCGGCTTGGCACGCTCGCGGGGCTGCTTGGCCAGCGCGATGCCGAGGAACATGCAGAACACCAGGATCTGCAAAATGTTGGCCTCGTTCAGTGCCTGGAACACGTTGGTCGGGATCATGCCGAGCAGGGTCGACACGGCATCCGGCAAGGCGCCCTTGTCGGCGTAGTCACCGGAGAACATGGAAGCCATCGAGCCAAACTCGACTCCGACGCCCGGTTTGAAGATTTGCCCCATCACCAGCGCCAACAGCACGGCCAGCGCAGAGGTACCGAGGAAGAAGACCAGGGTGGTAACCCCTATCTTGCCCGCCGCCGGGCTGGCGCCCAGATTGGCCGCCCCCGACAATATGGCGACCGCCACCAGCGGGATCACCAGCATCTTGATCAGCTGGATGAAGAGGGTGCCGAGCGGCGCAAAAACGGTGGCTTGTTCACCCATGAACGCCCCTACCAGCGCCCCCAGCACCATGGCAACCACCACCTGGAAGCCAACGTTCTTGATGAGTCCTTTTGTTAACACAGAATGTTCCTTTAATTAGCAAATATTCACACTTTCCCAGTGCAATTAACCAAACAGGGGAAGAACCGCTGTTCATTCCCCTGAGCGGGCGCTTTATCTCATATTTATCTGCTGTTTTAAATCGCCGGATCGTTAACGGGAGTTATTGATAAGTTTGCAACAAAGTGAAGATTCAAAAGGAACATGACGATTCTTGCCGCTTTGTTCATGACAACTGACAAAACATTGTGCTACTTTTGCTGTGCAAACATGCATACAGGGATGAAAACATGCTGAAAGTTAACGAGTATTTTGACGGAAGTGTAAAATCCATCGCTTTCGAGCAAAAAGGTGACAAAGCCACAGTTGGTGTGATGGATGCGGGCGACTACCAGTTCAATACCGCCGCTCCCGAGCGGATGACGGTGGTCAAGGGTGCCCTCACCATACAGCTGGCCGACGAAGATGAATGGCACACCTACAGCCAGGGCCAATCCTTCGACGTGGCGGGCCACTCCTCCTTCAAGCTGGAAGTGAAAACCCCCACCGCCTACCTGTGCGAATTCCTCGACTGAGTGACCGCCCTCAGATGAGTGACTGAACCGTGCCAAGGAGCGAGCCCAAGTCTCGCTCCTTCTCTTTGATGCCCGGGCGCTCATTCCAACCTTTATTGCCCGCTGCCAGCCACTCATTTGTATGCCGCCATCACACGTCTCAGCTTCCCCGCTTTCCATCGACTACAAAAAAATTACAATGTTTAGACAAAACCCATAATCGGAGTGGTGTCATGATCAGTGTCTTCGACCTGTTTTCCATCGGGATCGGCCCTTCTTCTTCGCATACGGTGGGGCCGATGCGGGCCTCCTGCGCCTTTGTCAAAGAGCTCAAGCGGCAGGATCTGCTACCCAGGATCGAACGGGTAGAAGTGGAGTGCTACGGCTCCCTCGGTCAGACCGGCAAGGGCCACGGCACCGGCAAGGCCATCATTCTGGGGCTGGCCGGTTTTGAACCGGAATCGGTAGACATAGAGGCCATTCCCGCCTTCCTCGGCGAGGTGGATCGCAACCAGTCGCTGCTGCTGGCTGGCGAGCAGCCATGCCAGTTCGCCCGGATCGGCGCCATCATCTTCAATCGCCGCAAGACACTGCCCGCCCACTCCAACGGCATGACGCTGCGGGCCTTCGCCAGTGGCGCTCTGCTGTTCGAGCAGACCTATTACTCGGTCGGCGGCGGCTTCATCATAGAGGAGAGCCACTTTGCGACCGCCAAGGAAGAGGCGGCCCGCTTCGATGCCGCCCACCCCATCCCCTACCCGTTCGAGAGCGGCGCCCAGCTGCTGGCCCATTGCCAGGAGAGTGGCCTCTCCATCTCGGGTCTGATGCTGGCCAACGAGAAGGTGTTTCGAAGCGAACAGGAGATAAAAGCGGGACTGCGCAAGATCTGGCAGGCAATGCAGGCCTGTGTCGAGCGTGGCTGTCGCAGTGAAGGTGTGTTGCCTGGCGGCCTCAAGGTAAAACGCCGGGCCCCGGCTCTCCACCGCCAGCTCAATTGCGAGACCAACTTCAACAAGGATCCCCTGATGGTGATCGAGTGGGTGGACCTGTTTGCACTGGCCGTCAACGAAGAGAACGCCGCCGGAGGCCGGGTGGTCACGGCACCGACCAACGGCGCCGCCGGCATCATTCCAGCCGTGCTGCACTACTATGATCGCTTCGTGCGCAAGGTGGATGATGAGCTGCTGCTGAGCTACTTCCTCACCGCAGCGGCCATCGGCATCTTATATAAGAAGAATGCCTCCCTGTCGGGGGCCGAAGTAGGCTGTCAGGGGGAAGTGGGGGTCGCCTGCTCCATGGCCGCCGGTGCCCTGACCGAGATTTTGGGGGGAAGCCCCGCCATCGTCGAGAACGCCGCCGAGATCGGCATGGAGCACAACCTGGGCCTCACCTGTGATCCAGTGGGCGGTCTGGTGCAGGTGCCCTGCATAGAGCGCAACGCCATGGGCGCGGTCAAGGCCATCAATGCCGCCCGCCTGGCCCTGCGCGGCACGGGTGAGCACAAGGTATCCCTCGACAAGGTGATCAAGACCATGTGGGAAACCGGCAACGACATGAAGACCAAGTACAAGGAAACCGCCCGCGGCGGCCTGGCGGTTAACATTACAGAATGTTAAAAACAGCCAATTGACTCCAATTTGTCCCCCGATACCCGGCCTGGCCGGGTATTTTTATGGGCAAACGCTTAACAAAATGGATAAGCATCAAAATAAATTTTATACTCGCGCCTCTGATTCAACAAAAATAGATCTATTTCAACTTTTTTTAGGCTTTGAACCGTTACACTGCGGTTATCTGGTTCATTGACCTCGGCGACGACGCCCTCGTCCCATGGATCACCCCGTTTCTGCGAGTGGGCATGGCGCCCCCTTCTATCCTGAGGTAATTGTTACATGATCAGCGTTTTTGATATCTTCAAAATCGGTGTTGGCCCCTCCTCTTCCCACACTGTCGGCCCGATGAAAGCTGCCAAACAGTTCGTGGATGAACTGCGTGCAGGCGGCAAGATCCGTGACATCACCCGGATCCAGGTCGATGTCTATGGCTCGCTCTCCTGGACCGGTAAAGGTCATCACACCGACACCGCTATCATCATGGGTCTGGCGGGTAACCTGCCGGAAAACGTCGACATCGACGCCATCCCTGAATTCATCTCCCGCGTAGAGCAGACCGGCCGCCTGCCGATCGGCCTGCACTGCCACACTGTCAGCTTCCCCAAGGGTGCCATGGTGTTCCATGACGAAGCCCTGCCGCTGCATGAAAATGGCATGAAGCTGACCGCCTTCATCGAAGATGAAGCCATCTACAGCAAGACTTACTACTCCATCGGCGGTGGTTTCATCGTCGACGAAGAGAACTTCGGCAAAGCCGACAGCGGCGACATGTCCGTCAGCTACCCGTTCAAGAGCGCGGCTGAACTTATCGCCCACTGCAGCCAGACCGGCCTCTCCATCTCCACCCTGATGCTGGAGAACGAGAAGTGCTTCAACACCCCGGAAGAGATCTACAAAAAGCTCGGCAAGATCTGGAACACCATGCGTGAAGGGATCGAACGTGGCTGCCGCACCGAAGGCGTGCTGGCCGGCCCGCTGCGTGTACCCCGTCGTGCTGCGCCCCTCTACCGCCAGCTGACCACCAACGAGAATCTCTCCAACGATCCGATGAACATCATCGACTGGGTCAACATGTTTGCCTTGGCGGTGAGTGAAGAGAACGCCGCCGGTGGCCGCGTGGTCACGGCACCGACCAACGGTGCCGCCGGCATCATCCCGGCCGTGCTGGCCTACTACGACAAGTTCATCCAGCCGGTGGGTCGCGACGAATACACCCGTTTCTATCTGGCCGCCGGTGCCGTGGGCATGCTCTACAAGATGAACGCCTCCATCTCCGGTGCCGAAGTGGGTTGCCAGGGTGAAGTGGGTGTCTCCTGCTCCATGGCCGCCGCGGGTCTGACCGAACTAATGGGCGGCAGCCCGGAACACGTGTGTGAAGCCGCCGAGATCGGCATGGAGCACAACCTGGGTCTGACCTGTGATCCGGTTGCCGGTCAGGTGCAGGTACCCTGCATCGAGCGCAACGCCATCGCGGCCATGAAGGCGGTCAACGCCTCCCGCATGGCCCTGCGTCGCACCTCCAAGCCGCGAGTCTCCCTGGACAAGGTCATCGAGACCATGTACATCACCGGCAAGGACATGGACTCCAAGTACCGTGAAACCTCCCGCGGTGGCCTGGCCATCAAGGTGATGCAGGTTGCCTGCGAATAAGCAGCATTTGCCAGAAATACAAAAAGGCGGGAATTCCCGCCTTTTTGTTGCCCGTTATTTTGATTGTCTCGCCTGACTCGTCATCCCTGCTCATCCCATATTCCCGCGGCCCATTCACCTATCCAGACAAACACAGCGTTCAACACGTCACCTGAGCCACCCGGCTCTGCGCCAGTTATTCCACGATGCGATCGGCCAGGGTGCCCACCGCCACCACGAAATAGTGGGAGCGATTCCAGTGGCGCAACACCAGATAGTTGGGATAAGCCAGATAGGCGCGACCCTTGGCATCATCGGGGCGCACCAGGGAGGCCTGCATCTCGACCCTGGGCAAGGGTGAACCATTGAGCTGACGTACGCCGAGAGCCTGCCACGCCGACAGCAGTCGGGTCTGCTCCAGCCCGAACAGGGCGGGATCCAGCGCCTCAGGCACCTTGACCTGACGCCCCCAGGTTTCATCCCCATGCCAGCCATTCTGCTGCAGATAATTGGCTGCCGAACCAAACACATCCGCCAGATTGCCCCACAAGTCCTTCTTGCCATCCCCATCCTGATCGACCGCGTATTTGAGGAAGGAAGATGGCATGAACTGCACCTGCCCCATGGCGCCGGCCCAGGAGCCCTTGAAGGCGGCGGGGGTCACATGCCCCTGCTCTATGATGCGCAGAGCATCCAGCAGCTGACCCTTGAAAAAGTCCTCCCGCCGACCATCCCAGGCCAGGGTCGCCAGCGAGGAGATCAGCGGATATGTGCCGGTCAATTTACCGAAATTGGTTTCTATTCCCCACAAGGCGACAATAAAACGAGGTTGCACGTCATATTCCGCCCCTATTTTTGTGAGCAGCGGCAAATGCTGGCGATATAAGGCCTTGGCCTGATTGACTTTCCATTGCGGAACCGCGCGGGGAATATAGTTGTCCAGCGTCAGTTTAAATTCAGGCTGGTTTTTATCGTGCTTGATGGCAGGCTCGATGACCCGAATATCGGCAAAGGCGGCCGCCACGGTTTCGGGCTTGATCCCGGCAACCAGGGCCTGCTGTTTGAGCCCAGTCACATAGGTGGCAAAATCGGGACTGGCCTGCAAGGGGGCACTTAACAGCCCGCTCAACAATAACAGTGCCAGCCGACCCGTCATCAGCCCGAGGCCTTTAATTGTGCCTTGTGCTGTTCCAGCAGATTTTCCGGTGGCGGTGGCACCTGCAGATAGAAGCCCTGGCTTTTCAACGCCTCCATCACCCGGCTGGTCGAGGCGATCCCCAAGGGCCTGGCTGGGTCCAGCTTGGTCATCAATACCAGCTCGGGGCGACCAAATGTACTCATCAGCACCTCGGGTACGCGGGAAAAATCCTCTCTTCTTTCGACAAAAAGATAGGTCTCGGCTTTTTTGCGACTTTTATAGACTGCACATAACATGGAAATTGATATAATCCGACGGGTTTATTGCCTCTGATGGTGGCAAACTATAACATCAGGAATTGAATAACAATAACGGATTACCGTCTCTGTCTCGGGGAAGATTCATGGTTGAGCGCGATAACGAATTGAAAGGGACCACCTTCACTATTTCTGTGTTGCATATCAGCGATGGCAAGCCTGAGCGGATCCGCCAGCTGCTGGCGGCAAAGGTCGCCCAGGCACCCCAGTTTTTTAATTGTGCCCCCCTCGTCATCAATGTGGAACGACTGACGGATATTCCTGACTTCGAACAGCTCAAGGAGCTGGTGGAGTCGGAGGATTTCGTGCTGGTCGGGATCACGGGGACACAAAACGAGGCGATGAAGACGGCCGCCAAGGCGGCGGGTCTGGCAGTGATGGCGTCCGGCAAGAGCCGCAAGGCCGAGCTTCCGCCGGAAAGAGCGCCAATCCCGGCGCCCGTGGTCGAGGTGACGGCCACCACGGCGCCCTTGGTGCCAAGCAAGGTACACGTGGGCCCGGTGCGCTCCGGTCAGCAGCTCTATGCTGCCGGCACCTCGCTGGTGATACTGGGCTCGGTGAGCCCGGGGGCCGAAGTCATTGCCGATGACAGTATTCATATCTATGGCACCCTGCGGGGCAGGGCCATAGCCGGTGCCAAGGGCAACACCCAGGCACGGATCTATTGCCAGCAATTACAGGCCGAGCTGCTATCCATCGCAGGCACGTTCCAACTGAGCGATGCACTGCCGGCCGGCCTGATACAACAGCCGGTACATGTCCGGCTGGATAACGAACAACTCCGAATAGACCATATCAAATAGAGTTACAAGGAAGCGAGAATGGCGCGAATCATAGTCGTTACATCGGGTAAAGGTGGCGTTGGCAAGACCACAACCAGCGCGGCCCTGAGCACAGGTTTGGCTCAGCGTGGCCACAAGACTGTGGTCATCGATTTTGACATTGGCCTGAGGAATCTGGATCTCATCATGGGCTGCGAGCGGCGCGTGGTGTATGACTTCGTCAATGTGATCAACGGTGAGGCCAACCTCAATCAGGCCCTCATCAAGGACAAGCGCTGCGAAAATCTGTTCATCCTGCCCGCCTCCCAGACCCGGGACAAGGACGCCCTGACCCGTGAAGGGGTCGAGAAAATCCTGGATCAGCTGGCCGAGATGAAGTTCGATTACATCGTCTGCGACTCGCCGGCCGGGATCGAAGCGGGTGCCCTGATGGCGCTCTACTTTGCCGATGAAGCGATCGTCACCACCAACCCGGAAGTCTCTTCCGTACGTGACTCGGATCGCATCCTCGGCATCCTGGCCTCCAAGTCCCGTCGTGCCGAGCGCGGCGAAGACCCGATCAAGGAGCACCTGCTGCTCACCCGCTACTGCCCGACCCGCGTCAGCCGTGGCGACATGTTGAGCGTGCAGGATGTACAAGAGATCCTGGCCATCAAGCTGCTCGGGGTGATCCCGGAGTCCCAGGCTGTGCTGCGCGCCTCCAACTCGGGGGAGCCGGTCATCCTGGACAAGGAGTCTGATGCGGGTCAGGCCTATGAGGATGCGGTTGCCCGTCTGTTGGGCGACACCAAGGATTTTCGTTTTCTGGCAGAAGAAAAGAAGGGCTTCTTTAGCCGACTGTTCGGGAGTTAAACATGTCATTATTGGATTATTTTCGTTCCAACAAGAAACAAAACACCGCACAACTGGCCAAAGAGCGGTTGCAGATCATAGTCGCGCACGAGCGTTCATCCAGAGGGGGGCCGGATTACCTGCCCCAGCTCAAGCAGGACCTGCTCGACGTGATCCGCAAATATGTGCAGATTGACCCTGACAAGATCACGGTCCAGCTGGACAAGAAGAGTGATGAGCTGTCTGTACTGGAGCTCAACATCACCTTCGCCGATGACAAGAAGGGATGAGCTGACGCCCCATGCGTGACCCCTTCCCTCAATAAAGACCGGATCCTGTAGCAGGATCCGGTTTTTTATTGCCACAAACGGAGCCAGGTCGCCGCGCCGGATCTCGCCAAGGGCGAAGGGGCCAGCTAGAATACCGCGCGCCACCGTCCGGCATCGCCGACGGGGCTTCTCTTTTTTATTATCTGGAACAGACCAATGTCTTTGAACGACGAAATGCACAGCGTCGAGGAACTGCTCGACACCGCCCTCGAACTCTTCATGGAGCTGGCCTCCGACAACCTGCCGGAGCAGGAGATAGCCCTGTTCAATCAGGCGTTCAACGATCGGGGTCTGCTGGCGGAAACCGATCCGGCCGATGACTGGGAAGCGGACGTGGGTTTTGCCGTGAGCGATGCCGAGTACGCCGAGATCTGGGTCGGGCTTGGCAATGCCGAGCAAGAGTATGAGCACCTGTTTGCCCGCATGCTGCTCTCCCGCCGTGTTGACGAGAAGTTCTGCCACATCGAATGGCTGCCCCAATAATTCCGGATCCCGATGATCCTGGCCAGTATGCCTGGGAATCCGAGCCTGGCCCCGTGCGACCGGCGCTGAAACGCCGTCTGCTGGGCTGGCTCGGCAAGCTGCTGCTTGGGGCCCTGCTCAGTACCATCGTCTCGGTGGCCTTGCTGCGCTTCATCGATCCCCCCATGTGGACCTGGCGCATCGAGCGGGCCCTTTTTCCGCCCGCCAAGGTGGCCGAGGTCAAGCACGACTGGGTGCCGCTCGAGCGCATTTCAGAGGAGCTGCAACTGGCGGTCATCGCCGCCGAGGATCAGCACTTCGCCGATCATAACGGCTTCGACATGGATGCCATCAGCTCGGCCCTCAAACACAACCAGCAAAGCCGGCGGGTACGGGGTGCCAGCACCCTCAGTCAGCAGACGGCCAAGAACCTCTTCATGTGGAGCGATCGCAGCTTCTTGCGCAAGGGGATCGAGGCCTGGTTCACCCTGCTGATGGAGCTGGGCTGGGACAAATCCCGTATTCTCGAGGTCTATCTCAATATCGTGGAGTTTGGTCCCGGCATCTATGGCGCCGAAGCAGCCGCCAGGCATTACTTCGGAAAATCGGCCGCCCGCCTGACTCGCTACGAAGCCTCCCTGCTGGCCGCCGCCCTGCCCAATCCCTGGCGCTATCGGGTCACCCCCCCTTCCCCTTATGTGCAACAGCGTTCGGCCTGGATCCGCCGTCAAATGGGCCAGCTGGGCCAAGTCACCCTCAACCGGGTGCATCAGGCCGACTGATGAATTCAGTACTCTGTGGACGACGTCTCAACTGGCGCAGATGACTCATCAGGCTCAGCAGGAGAATCATCAAGAGGTGGCCCCAGATGACCACCAACCGTGCTCTGGTGCAACGGCAGATAGTGCCACCACCAGGTCCCCCGACGTCGTTTTATCTGCTGTCGCCGTGCTCGCCGCTTCATGACGTCTCTCCCTGTGGCTCCCCTTAAACCATACCTCCTGCCAGCTGCATTGGACAGGGACGGCTATCTGCGCTGGTCTGGCTGCCACAGCCAATACTTGCTACAGTAGCGGACTTCGATGCATCTGGAGTGATTTCATGGAACAACGTACCCCGGATCAGTTGGTCGAATGGGCCTATGATCTGTTTCTTGAGCAAGCAGCAGACATGCTGGCCCCCGAACAAATCGTCGACATCACCCTGGAGTTTGAACAGCGTGGCGCCGTCGAGGCAACCCTGCCCAACGCAGACTGGTCAACCGAACTCGGTGTGCCGACCGACATGGAGCGCTGGGTCGAAGTGTGGGTCGGTTTGCTGGACCATCAGGATGAGTTTGAGGTGATCTACGCCACCTTCCTGTTGCCCCGTTATCTGAACGAACAGGATGTCCATGTGCGTTGGCACCGCCAGCAGCAGGCATAAAAAAGGCGCCCTCGGCGCCTTTTTCTTTTTTCATCCTCGTTCAGGGCCGATCTGCGATAGCCTTGGCCAGACAGCGACGACACCAGCAGGCGCTGGCTTGCTGCATCGGCAGGGTGGGCAGCTGACTGCACCAGCACTGCGCTATGCTTTCGCCGGCCGACACGGCGCAAAACGCCGGCTCGCCACAACCAGGGCACGCATGGGTGCTTTTTGAGCCATCCAGCTCTGCCATCACCGCCAACTGGGCGTCACTTTCCATGGCCGACCAATGCCCAATCTCGGTCAGGGTACGGCCACAGCCGAGGCAGAGCCCATCCCAAGCCTGGCACAGACCTATGCAGGGACTCGGCACTTATTCGCCGTCCGGCGCGCTATCGACAGAGACGAGCGTGATGCAGTTGTCTTCGATGACAATCTTGCCCTGCTTGTAGAGGCCACCGATGGCCTTCTTGAAGGTGCCCTTGCTCATGTTGAACAGCTTGTAGATGAGCTCGGGTTCGCTCTTGTCGCCGACGGCCAGACTGCCACCCTGCTTCATCAGCCGGGTCAGGATCCGGCCACCTGCGTCGTCCATTCGATCCATGCCCGGCTTTTGCAGAGTCAAGTCCAGCTTGCCGTCGTCACGTACCTGCTTGACCCAGGCGGTCAGCGGTCGCCCCGTTATCACCCGGCCAAATACTTCGTTCTTGAACAGCATGCCGGAGTATTCACCGTTGACGATCGCCTTGATGCCGAGCGGCGTGTGTTCACCCGGCAGCGCTGTCACCTCGTCACCGGCCTTGAAGGGAGGCTTGTCGGTGCGCAGGAAACGTTCCAGCCGGCTGGTGCCCACCATGCGGCCCTCGTTGTCGAGCATCAGGTGCACCAGATAGACGTGGCCCACCTGCATGGGTTTGTTCTGCTCGCGGGTCGGCACGAACAGATCCTTTTTCATGCCCCAGTCGAGGAAGGCCCCAATCTTGTTGGCATTGACCACCTTGAGGCCGACGATGTCACCCACCATGGCGAACGGCTTGTCGGTGGTGATCACCGGCTCGCAGTCGGCATCCAGATAGAGAAAGACTTCCACACCGTCATCCTCGGCCACGCCTTCGGGCAGCTGACGCTTGGGTAGCAACAGCTCGCCATATTCGTCGGCCGCAAGCCAGGCGCCCCTGTCTTCGAGCTCGATTACGGTGAGGGTGTTCATCTTGCCAATCTGTAACATGGTGATCTCTTCTTTCATTATCCGGATGGTCAATTTTTCATTGCCCGTATGGGCGCGCATGTTACCTCAAGAGCAGTAACCGGGCCTAGTCCCTTGCCCTTCTCTCCCACGATTTTCGGGGTGGCCAACCCGGTTGATGGCGATATAATCGTCAGTCAGCCAGGGCTTTGCTGCAAATAACCCCACTTTTGGGTAGACTGCGCCGCTGTTCAAATCCAGAGGAACTGTCGATGAATCCATCCACTCGTACCCGTCATCTCAATCAATGGATCCAGACCCACAGTGGGCAGGACATGACCTACCCGGCGCTGCACGGTTTTCTGTGTGCCCGTCTGGTGGGCCCGGATGCCCCTGACTGGCAGGCCCCGCTGGCCGGTCTGTTGCCACATGACGCCGAGCTGGATGAGAAGAGCGCCGAGGCGCTGCACCATCTGATCGCCGAACTGGAAGCTCAGGCGGACGAGGCCCAGCTCGCCTTGCCGAGTCAGTGCCGTCTCTCCACCGAGACCCCGGAGCAGGTGTTCGCGCAGAGCCACCCCCTCGGCCAGTGGTGTTACGGTTTCAGCCAGGGGTTTGCCAGCTGGCCCAAGCCGAAGGATCTGAACGATCCCACCACCCAGTACCGCTTCAGTCTGGCCGCCGAACTCAGCCTGTTTCGCGACAAACCCATGGCCCAGATGCTGCACGCAGCCGCCGGCAGCGAGCTGCCCTTCATGGAGTTTTGCAAACGCCAGCGTCAGAACATGAAGACGGCGCTCAATCAACTGCTGCAGCTGGATGAGTATCAGGCGGTGCCCGACGATCAGGCAGCCCTCGATAGCGAGCAGGCCGAACAGTGGCAGCAGTGGTTCGAGCTGGCCGATGCCTGCCGCGATCCCCAGGCTCGCCTCGGTTGGTTTGACAAGGTGATTGACGATGCCGGGCCTCTGTTCGACGACGCCTTCTGGCAGCAGATGACCGGCCACGGCTGGAGTGCCCACGAGGCGCGCCCCCTGCTCGCCGCCAGGGCTGGCCGGGCCGATTGCCTGCTTCGTCTCGGCCAGCTGGAACAGGCGCGCAGTGAATATCTGGCCCTGCTCGAGCTGTGCATCGCCGATGAGCTGGGTTGCCGTTATCCCCTCTCCAGCCTCTATGCCCTGCAAGGGGATTGGGCCGCCCTGCGCGCCTTGCTGGTCCGCTTCGACGAGGCCTCCAGCTGGCTGCTCTACAACCGGGCGCTGATGGCGTTTGTCTGTGACGGCCCCGAGACGGCGCAGCCACGGCTGGAGGCGGCCATCAAGGCCAATGCCCATGTGCCAGCCTGTCTGCTGGGTCAGCGCAAGCTGCCCAAGCAGGAGCCACAGAGCTGGCAGGCGGGCAGTCGCGATGAGGCGGCGCTCTACACATTGCAAAGCCGCGAAGCCTGGCTCAAGCACAACGCCTTGATCTGGTTGCGTAAAGGCTGAGCAACCCGAGGCAAAAATAAGCGTCAAACAGACCCGGTTGCGGCGGATGACGTGCGCAACCGCACATTTCTCTGGTGCATGTTCAGACAAATGTCCTTGTGTTACGTATCATCAAGGTCAAAGTATCAAGAGAAACTGCACCCGATGCAGCCGTCACAGCAGGATGTCATATGTCAAAGATCATAGAGCTGCTTGCGCACTACCCCCCCTATCAGCTGGTTCACGCCGCCGAGATGGTGCGCGACACCTTTGAGCAGTTTTACCAGCAACGCTATCAGCTGACGGTGCCCCAGTGGCGCCTGATGATGGTGCTCGGCCCCAACTACCCCATCAGCCAAAAAGAGCTGGTAGAGGCGAGCGGGATGGACAAGGTGCGGATCTCCCGCGAAATCCGCCGCCTGGTGGAGAAAGGGATCCTGTTTACCGAGAGCAGTGAACAGGACAAACGGGTCAGCCTGGTGTCACTCACCCAGACCGGGCTCACCCTGTTCCAGCAACTCAAGACCGAAGCGGGCAGCTGGCAACATACCCTCACCGACTATCTGCCCACCGAGGCGCGCCAGACCATTCGCCTGCACCTGCAAAGCGTCAGCGATGCCATCGAACAACTCCATTTACTGGATAACGAGCACACGTCATGAACCTGAACAACTTCGCCACCATGGACGTCAACATGCTGCTGAGTCTCATCAATATGCAGCTGCGTGATCGTTTTGATGACTTGGATGATCTCTGCAAGGCGCAGGATCTCGACAAGGAAGCCCTTGTCGCCAAGCTTGCCAGCGGCGATTTCCACTACCGGCCGGACCAGAAACAGTTCAGATAGGGATCCGGATCACAACCCGGCCAACGGCACTGGCTCTGGTGGCAAAAGCTGATATGGTGATGGCTACCCCGTGCGATGACACCCAGCGACATGTATGGATACATCAAGCTGTCATACACGGTGGTTAGCCTGTTATTCGCGACCGCCAGCCAAGGACGACCCATGATGATCCAGACCCGACAGACCAGCTTGATCACCCTCTGTGCCATTCTCATGATCAGCCTGTTTTCCCCCCGCCTGCCCGACAGTGCCGAACAGTGGCTCAGTACCTTGTTGCTGGGCTCTCTGGTCGTCGTGTGCCTGATGGTGGGTAGCGGCTGCCGCCGCTTCATTCGGGATTGACTCGCGCCCTCTGTTCCTGTTGATCCCGTCTTCGTCCACACAGAAACAAACAACGCAGCCCAAGGGCTGCGTTGTTTGTTTGGTACGACATGGCACAGTGCCATGCCGCACCAGCCATGGCCAGTTGCTTGATCAGAGTGCCAGGGTTTCCAGCTGCCCCTTGGCCTGCTCCATGCCTTTGGCCTGCGCATCCGGGCCCATGCCCATGCCTTCCGCGTAGATGAAATCCACGTCCTTGATGCCGATGAAGCCCAGTACGGTGCGCATGTAGGGGGTCACCAGATCGGTGGCGCTGCCGACGTGCATGCCGCCGCGGGGGCTGATCACCAGGGCGCGGGTGTTTTCTACCAGACCGACCGGACCGGTCTCGGTGTAACGGAAGGTGACGCCGGCACGGGCAATCAGGTCAATCCAGTTTTTCAGCTGGGTCGGAATGCTGAAGTTATACATGGGGGCGGCAATCACCACCAGGTCGCTCGCCTTGAGCTCGGTGATCAGCTCATCGGACTGGGCCAGCACGGCCAGTTGACGCTCATTGAGGCTTTCACCACCGCGCAGGCCCATGGCCAGCTCGCCATCCAGTACCGGCAGGTTCAGAGACGCCAGATCACGCACGGTAACGGTGTCGGACTGATGGTCAGCCAGAAAGCCGTCGATCAGGGCGTTGGATTGGGAATATTGGCCCAGGATGCTGGACTTGAGTACGAGGATATTGGCCATGGTGAAACTCCATCAGGTTGTCGATTGAACAGCTTGGCTGTCGATGAAGGTCACTCTAAACATTGGGCTTCTATTCGGATAGCGAAAATAGATGCTCAACTTGTTCAAAAAAATTGATGTTAGTTCATTCCCTCGCCAACGGGCCATGGCCAGCCGCCAAACGCTTGGCAGAACAAACGATTGCCGTTATGATCCGCCGCACTTTTTTCCAGCGATCCGGATCCCATGGTACCCTCGCGCAGGCACTCTCCTCTGGCCGGTGCAGTCTGGATGATGGTGGCAGGCCTCTGCTTCGCCGCCGTCAACAGCCTGAGCCAGTACGTCAGTTTCAAACTCGGCTTTCCTTCCACCCAGGTCGCCTTCCATCAATACCTGATCGCCCTGATCTGCCTGATCCCCTGGCTGATCCGCCACGGCTTGCGTCAATCCCTGCTGACCAATCAGTTCCGGCTGCACCTGCTGCGGGTCGCCCTGGCCGTGATTGGCATCCAGTTCTGGCTATGGGCACTGGCGGTGCCGATCCCCATCTGGCAAGGGATCGCCCTGCTGATGACTTCCCCGCTTTTTGCCACCCTGGGTTCTGCCTTGCTGCTAAAAGAGCAGGTGAGCCGGGCCCGCATCCTGGCAACTCTGGCGGGCTTTGTCGGTGCCATGGTGATCCTGGCTCCCTGGACCGATGACTTCAACTGGGCTTCCCTGCTGCCGGTGGCGGCCGCCCTGTTCTGGGCCGGCTACTCCCTGCTGGTACGCTATCAGGCGGCAAACGAATCGCCCCACACCATAGTGGTCTATCTGCTGATCTTCAGTACCCCGTTCAACGCCATGCTGGCGCTGCCCGAGTGGCAGTGGCCCAGCGCCGAACAGTGGCAACTGGTCGCGCTGGCCGGGGTGCTATCGGCACTGGCCCAGATGTCCATCGCTCGAGCCTACAGCGTGGCGGAGGCTTCCTTCGTGCAGCCTTTCGATTTTGCCAAGCTGCCCATGAACGTGCTGGCCGGCTGGCTGGTGTTTGGCTGGGCACCGCCCGGCCGATTGTGGCTCGGCGCTGCCATCATCATTGGTGCCATTACGCTGCTGACCCATCTGGAGCAGCGCGCCCACAAATCCGTTTCCTGAGGTACGCCATGCGTGCCTCTTTTTTTGCCCGCTATTCCCGCAATAGCGGCCATCAACTGTGACCAACGACATCAGGAGAGATCACATGTTTGGAACCGCAACCCGCCCCGGCGCCACCCGTGCCCTGCTGCTGGGCTCCGGCGAACTTGGCAAGGAGGTCGCCATCGAGCTGCAACGCTTCGGCATCGAAGTGATCGCCGCCGACCGCTACCCCAATGCCCCCGCCATGCAGGTAGCCCACGCCGCCCACGTGCTGGACATGCTCGATGGCAACGCTCTGCGTGCCCTGGTGGCCCTGATCAAACCCGACCTCATCATCCCCGAGATTGAAGCGATCGCCACCGATACCCTGGCTGCCCTTGAGCAAGAAGGCGTCAAGGTGGTGCCGAACGCCCGCGCTACCCAGCTCACCATGAACCGGGAAGGGATCCGCCGCCTCTCCGCCGAGACCCTGGGTCTGCCCACCTCCCCCTACCGCTTTGCCCAGAGCAAGGAGGAGTTTGTCGCTGCCGTTGAGGCCATCGGCCTGCCCTGCGTGGTGAAACCGGTAATGAGCTCGTCCGGAAAAGGGCAGAGCGTGTTGCGCGATCTCGCCAAGCTGGACGAGAGCTGGACCTACGCCCAGGAGGGTGGCCGCGCCGGTCGTGGCAAGGTGATAGTTGAGGGCTTCGTTCCCTTTGAATATGAGATCACCCTGCTCACGGTACGCGCCGTCGATGGCATCCACTTCTGCGATCCCATAGGCCACCGGCAGGAAGATGGCGACTACCGCGAATCCTGGCAGCCGCAGGCAATGAGCGAACTGGCGCTGGCCCGTGCCAAAGAGGTGGCCGCCAGGGTGGTCGAGGCGCTGGGCGGTTATGGCCTGTTCGGGGTCGAGCTCTTTATCAGGGGCGACGAGGTGTGGTTCAGCGAAGTCTCCCCCCGCCCCCACGACACCGGCATGGTGACGCTGATCTCTCAGGATCTCTCCGAGTTCGCCCTCCATGTACGCGCCATTTTGGGGCTGCCGATCGGCACCATCATCCAGTACGGACCAAGCGCGTCGGCCGTGGTGCTGCGTGAAGGGCACAGCCAGAATATCCGCTATCAAGGGATTGGCGAAGCATTGGCGCTGGTACCGGGCGCCCAGTTGCGTCTGTTTGGCAAGCCGGAGATCGCAGGTCGCCGCCGTCTCGGCGTGGCGCTGACCCGGGGTCAGGATTGCCACGATGCGGTCGAGCAGGCCAAGGCGGTTGCCGCCAGCGTCGAGGTCATTTTCTAATGGCCGTTTGTTTCGTCACGTCAAAACAAACGTTTGCTGCGTGATCAGGCGCAAGGGGTATGGCAATGCCCCTTTTGCATTGAGGCGCCTCGCTTATAATTCCCCCTTCACCTATGTCAGGAGTACAAGATGTTAACTGCCGTGATCTTCGATATGGATGGTGTTCTGATCGACTCGGAACCCTTTTGGCAACGGGCCCAGATGGCCGTGTTCTCCGAACTCGGTCACCCCCACACGGTGGAAGATTGTGAGTCGACCATAGGCGTGCGTATCGATCAGCTGGTGGCGCACTGGTATCGCCTGCGCCCCTGGAGCGGCCCCAGCCAGGAAGAGGTGGTGCAGCGCATTCTGGACAAGGTCAACGCCCTCATTCTGAGCGAAGGCGAGGCCAAAGCCGGGGTGCTGGACGCGCTGGCTCTGATGGAGGCCCGGGGCCTCAAGATAGGCCTGGCCACCTCCTCCCCCTTTGCCATGGTGGAGGCAGTGCTCGGCAAGCTCGGCATTCGTGATCGTTTCCTGGCGGTACACTCCGCCGAGGTTGAACGCTTCGGCAAGCCGCACCCGGACGTCTATATCCACGCCGCCGAGAAACTCGGCGTAGAACCAGTGCATTGTCTGGCCATTGAAGACAGCTTCACCGGCCTGCTGGCGGCCAAGGCGGCTTCCATGAAGGCGCTCATAGTGCCGGATCCCGCCTTGGTCGGCGATCCGCGTCTGGCCATCGCCGACCACCAGCTCTCCTCCTTGAGTGAACTGGATGCCGACATGCTGGCCTGCTGGGTGGCGTGAACGTGCACGGGAACCAAGGAGGCATCGGGCCAGTAAACCTGATCACGACACCCTCCTTGCTCTCTGTCATAAACGTGCACTTGCTCGCGGTTAACCCCCTCCCGGCCGACTAGAATCAAGGGAGACAGACGGCCCAAGGGCCCGAGGAGGTCACCATGATCGAGTACACCAGCAAGCGTATCGTCTGCCCCCACTGTGGCCATCACACTCGGGTCGAGCTGGATGCCAGCCAGGGGGATCAGGAGTTTTACGAGGATTGCATGGCCTGCTGCAACCCCATCCACCTGCGACTGCACCGGGATGAAGCCCGCGACTGCCTGCAGCTGTTTGTGGATGCAGACGACGAGCAGATGTTTTGACTGCGGGCGAAAGCGACCAAGCGATCACAAAGGGCCTGCATGATGCAGGCCCTTTTCTCTATGGCAAGTCGCCAAGGGTGAATTAAGCCAGACAGATCACCCCGGCTGGCGCGCCGCCAGCACCCGCTCCACCGTATCGACGATGGCCTGGGTTTGGGGATCTATCTCGATATTGGTGTGCCAGCCCGCTTTGACCCAGCCCAGATTGGTACGGGCCAGAGTCTCCGGGATCAGATTGACACAAAACGACGCGTTTTCCCGTACCTCACCCACGGTCAGGCTGATGCCATCGATGCCGATGTAGCCCTTGGTCAGCACATATTTCATCAAATCAGGAGCCAGTCGATACCATATCTGGCGGTTGTTTGGGGTGTCGATGACGGAAAGCACCTCAGCCGTGCCCATGATGTGGCCGGACATGGCATGACCACCAATCTCGTCGCCAAAGCGGGCCGCCCGTTCCACGTTGACTTTGTCCCCCGTTTGCAACTGGCCGAGGTTGGTCAGACGCAGTGTCTCCTGCATCAGATCGAAACTGACCAGATCCCCTTCTACCCCGGTGACCGTCAGGCAGCAGCCGTTATGGGCCACAGAGGCGCCGAGCGCCAGTCCCTGACCCCATGCCTGGCTCGGCATGCGGATCACGTGGGTGCGAAAGTTGGGCAGCTCCTCAATGGCCACCAGTTCGGCGGTCCCCTGCACTATGCCGGTGAACATGTCTCGTCTCCTGCGACAAAAAAGGCAGGTTACCCCCGCGCCGCGGCACTGACAAGCACACCAGCTGACAAGCCAACCCTCGATCGCTATAGTGACGGCGTTCACATGTGGATTAACGAGGAAAAATAAATGCAGGTATATCAATGTTGTGAGGCCATTCGCATCGCCTATAACCAGATCGGCTCAGGCGATCAGGGCTATGTACCGCAAGCCATAGCCGCCACCATCAGGGCACTCAACGCCGTGGCCTCTGACGAGCGGGTGCCGGCCGATCTGCGCGAACAAGCGGCCTATGCCGCTGCCAATCTGCTGATCAGCGATCACGAAGACGCCTGATCCCGCCACAAAGCCGCGCCCAACCGTTTCGCGATGGTTGATTTTCAGGCTAGAATGACACCCCCGAACTCTGCACTCCGGTTTAGGCAGTGCAGAGTCTATTCCTGAATTATCCGCTCTTTTTACGATTTATCTGATCCACTCGGAGGTGTCAGTGCAACGTTATTGGTCCGAGGCGAGACAACTCGTTCGTTTAGCCAGTCCCATTCTGGTCGCCCAGGTAGCCCAGATCGCCATGAACTTTGTCGATACCGTGATGGCGGGACAAGTCAGTGCCGTGGATCTGGCGGCTGTGTCGGTTGCTTCCAGCTTCTGGTTACCGATCATCTTGCTGGTGCAGGGCATCATAATGGCGCTCACCCCCATCGTTTCCCAGCTCAACGGGGCCCGCAAGCGGGACGAGATCCGTCCTGCCGTGCATCAGGGCTTCTGGTTGGCACTGATGGTAACCCCCATCGCCATGCTGGCACTCTATTTCAGCCCGCTGGCGCTGCAGTTCATGGATGTGGATCCCGTGATGGCGAAGAAGACGGCCGGTTACCTGCACGCCATCCTGTGGGGCTTGCCTGCCTTCGTGATGTTTCAGGTACTGCGCAACTTCAGTGAAGGGCTCTCCCATACCATGCCGACCATGGTGATCGGCTTTGTGGGGCTGGCGGTCAATATTCCCGCCAACTACATCTTCATTCACGGTCACTTCGGCATGCCCAAACTTGGCGGGGTCGGCTGCGGCGTGGCCACCGCCATCGTGCTGTGGGCCATGCTGCTGGCGATGATCCTCTATGTGAAGCTCTCTCCCCACTTCAAGCAGATCAACCTGTTTGCCCAGCTCCGACGCCCCAACGGCAGCCGGATCTGGCGCCTGTTCCGCTTGGGCTTCCCCATCGCCATGGCGATCTTCTGCGAGGTAACCCTGTTTACCGTGGTGGCCCTGATGCTGGCCCCCTTCGGGGCAGAGACGGTGGCAAGCCACCAGATAGCCCTGAACTTCTCCAGCCTGGTGTTCATGCTGCCGCTGTCAATTGGTGTGGGGGTCACCATACGGGTTGGCCACAGCATAGGGGAAGGTTTGCCTGAGCACGCACGGGTCGCGGCCCGCACCGGTCTGATGCTGGGCATGGCCGTCGCTGCCTGCACCGCAGCTCTGACCGTGCTGCTGCGCGAACAGATAGCGACCATCTACACCGACGACCTGCAAGTGATCACGCTGGCCGCCACCCTGCTGTTCTTCGCCGCCATCTATCAGGTCTCCGATTCGGTGCAAGTAGTAGCCGCCGCCGCACTGCGCGGTTACAAGGACACCAAGGCGATCTTCTACGTCACCATAGTCGCTTACTGGGGGTTGGGGTTGCCCACCGGCATGATCCTGGGGCTGACCGACTGGGTCGTCCCACGCATGGGGCCGCAGGGTTTCTGGGTTGGCTTTATCGTCGGCCTGACCGGCGCCGCCCTGATGCTGGGAGCAAGACTGCGCCATACCTATGGCCGCTTCGCCAGTCCAGAGGACTGTACCGCCCTCTCCCGGGCCCAGTAAATGAGTGCCCGGCGAGCCGCTCACGAGGGCGGCTCGCCTGCAAAATCAACAGGCTGCGCAAGAACTGGGCAAACAGTCTCCTTTGTGCATGTCCCTTGTTGACAGCCTTGGGGGGCATGGGTAGTATGCCGACCACGCAAGCGACGTCGTGTTCGCTTGCGTGATGAGAAGCGGGTTTATAGCTCAGTTGGTTAGAGCACTACCTTGACATGGTAGGGGTCGTTGGTTCGAATCCAATTAAACCCACCACTTTTCGTGATGCGTCCTTAGCTCAGCTGGTTAGAGCACCACCTTGACATGGTGGGGGTCGGTGGTTCGAATCCACTAGGACGCACCATCACGACACTGTTATGCGTCCTTAGCTCAGCTGGTTAGAGCATCACCTTGACATGGTGGGGGTCGGTGGTTCGAATCCACTAGGACGCACCATAACAGTTCGAATAAATTGCATATATGGGTTTACAGCTCAGTTGGTCAGAACAGTACTTTGACATGGCGTAGGCGATGTCGTTGGTTCGAATCCAATTGAACGCAGATGTGGGTTTATAGCTCAGTTGGTTAGAGCACTACCTTGACATGGTAGGGGTCGTTGGTTCGAATCCAATTAAACCCACCACTCCCCTGCAACACAAAGTCGCCTTGCGCACCCTGCGTCCTTAGCTCAGCTGGTTAGAGCATCACCTTGACATGGTGGGGGTCGGTGGTTCGAATCCACTAGGACGCACCAGATTGGAAAAGCCCGCTCATTGAGCGGGCTTTTTGCATTCTGCTTTACTGCCCTGGCTTCCCGGCCATCCTGACAAAGATCGGCACCCCAGTTGCCCCGTCCCTGGTTGCGGGGCAACTTCGCTAGAAGAGATCCAGCTGCTGGCCGCAGATCCGGTCGAATGACTCGCCGATGAAGGGCAGTATGGCATCGGCGATGGGCCTCAGCTGCTTGTCGATGTAGTGCTCGTAATCGATGGCACTGCGCCTGTATTCCAGCGGCTCCGGGCCGCCCAGCGTCATCAGATAGGCGATGGTGCCCCTGTGTTGATAGCGCTGGGGCTGGCCGCGACGCAGGTTCTCCTCGTCGGCCAGACGCGCCGCCCGCACATGGGGCGGCACGTTCTTCTGGTACTCCTCCAGTTTCTGGCGCAGCCGCTTGCGGTAGATGAGCAAGTCATCGTGCAGGCCGGCCCGGGTCTGGTCCACTATGGTGCGCACATAGCTGCTGGGGTCCTCGTCGTGAAACACCAGCTCGTAGAGCCGGGTCTGAAACTGCTTGGCCAGCATGGTCCAGTCGGTGCGCACCGATTCCAGCCCCTTGAACACCAGATGCTCTTCCTCCCCTCGCCCCTCTTCCTGTTTTCCAACCAGACCGGCGTAGCGCTTCTTGCTGCCCTTCTCCAGCCCGTGGATGGTAGGCATCAGGAAACGGCGGTAGTGGGTCTCGTACTGGATCTCCAGATGGCTCGGCAGGTCGAACTCGCGCCTGATCAGCGCACTCCAGTTGTCGTTGATCATCCGGGCCAGCTCATGGCCAATTTCGTCCGCCTGCTGCGGACTGGTCTCCCTGCCCAGGTGAACAAAGGTGGAGTCGGTATCGCCGTAGATCACCTCGAACCCCTGCGCCTCGATCCACTCCCGGGTCTGCTGCATGATGCTGTGGCCGCGCAGGGTGATGGAAGAGGCGAGCCTGGGATCGTAGAAGCGACAGCCCCCCGAGCCCAGCACGCCATAAAAGGAGTTCATGATGATCTTGATGGCCTGGGAGAGCGCCTTGTTGCTGGCCGCCTTGGCCCTGTCCCGCGCCGCCCACAGGGTGGCGATGAGATCCGGCAAAAAGTGGCGAGTACGGGAAAACAGGGCACCGCGAAAGCCGGGAATGGCCTCGTCCGGATGCTGCAATCCCTCCACCAACCCCATGGGATCGATGCAGAAGGTGCGGATGATGCTGGGATAGAGGCTCTTGAAATCGAGCACCAGCACGTGACGATAGAGGCCGGGTTTGGAGTCCATCACATAGCCGCCTGGGCTCGCCAGCCCGCCATCGGCAGGCAGATTGGGCGCCACGTAGCCGCCGCGATGGAGCCGCGGCAGATAGAGGTTGGTAAAGGCCGCCACCGAGCCCCCCACCCGATCGAGTTCGAGGCCGGTGAGAGAGGCCCGCTCAATGGCAAAGGGGATGAGGTGGCAGTAGTCGAAGATCTCCCACACCAGCCTGCAATCCTCCAGGTTGTAGCGGGCGAGCGCCTCCTTGTCGGAGTGGAACAGCTCGGTGATCTTCTCCCCCCGGTTCGCCACATCCTCGATATCCTTGCCACGGCCGAGCAGCTCGCTTGCCACCGCATCCAGGCTGTAGCTGGCAAACTGCCAGGTGGCGCTTTTCAGGGTGTCGATGCCGTCGAGCACCATGCGGCCCGGGATGATGACGTTGCCGGTCTGGGGATCGCCCCGTGACGAGCGCCAGAAGCAGAGTTCGCGCCCCCGCCCGAGGCGCAGCCGCCGCTTGTTGAGTTCGGCGCGGCGCAGCAGCAGGCGAAAGTCGAAATTGACCACGTTCCAGCCGATCACCAGATCGGGGTCGTGCTGGCTGAACCAGGTTTCCAGCGCACTCAGCAGGGCATTTTCATCCGCCACCCACTCGATGCGGGTCTCCCACGCTTCGGCACCGGCTTCGGGAACGCCGATCATGATGACCCGCGCATCCTCTGGGCTGTAAAGCCCCACCGAGAAAAGCGCCCCGTCCATGGCGCACTCCACGTCCAGCGACACCCAGGAGAGGCTCGGCGTCACCGCCTGCGGGGCGCAGCGCGCCTCGTTCACCTCCCAGTAGCCACGCTTGCCCCCTTTCTGCCGTGCATGGCCGCCAAAACGCACCCCGGCTGTGATGAAGCGCTCCATCAGGAAGCGCTCCGGCAGCCGGATATCCGCCTCGAAGTGCTCCAGCCCGCGGATCAGCAACAACTCGATGGCGCGGTGAAAGGCGCTCAGGGTGGAGAAATAGCAGCCCACCACGGCACGCCCGTCGAAGGTGTGCATGGGCAGACGGCGAAACCGTCCGCTCACGCCGGCCCCCTTGAACAGCTCGGCCGCCTCCTGCATGTGGCTTTGCGGCAGGAAGAACACCGGCTCCTGCCCCGGCACCACCAGCCGCACCGGTCCCTGCTCGCTCCAGAGCCACATCACTATCTCGGTGCATCCCCCTTGCCCGGCCCGGCCGCGCACGTCCCGGCCATGACGAGTCAGGATAAACCCGTCGCGAGGCGGCGTGGCAGGAGAGGGGGTGGTCACTGTGGGTTGGGTCGCAGTCATTCAGGATAAAAGGGTCGGCCTTGGGATGAGACTATTGTACGTTCATACAGTGCCTGGCCGCAATTGCCACGCCAGGCTGCGCGGCAGGGGCCAAGCTGGTAAGCTCGACCTCTGCCCATGCGCCGGGAGCCCTGATATCACAGTTCATTCCCTGCGCCTGTTCGTCCGACACGAGGAGCCCTGGTGACACTCTATTCCCTGCTGGACCGGCTGGCCATTTGCTACCAGCGCATCGATCACGCCCCCGTCTTCACTTGCGAGGAGGCGAGCAAGCTGCTGCCCGACCTGCCCGCCGCCAGGACCAAGAACCTGTTTTTGCGCGACCCCAGGAGCGAGCAGCTGTTTCTGGTGGTGGCGCCGGAGGAGAGCCGGGTCGATCTCAAGGCGCTGGCCACGGCACTCGGGGTCAAGCGGCTGAGCTTTGGCTCTCCCGAACGGCTGGCTGCCGTGCTCGGTCTCACCCCAGGCGCCGTGACCCTGCTCGCCATGGTACGCGACACCGAGCGGGCGGTGACGCTGGTGGTGGACCACACCATCTGGCAGGCCGAACGGGTGCAGTGCCACCCGCTGGTCAACACTGCCACCCTCATCATCACGCTGGACGATGTGCGCCGCCTGCTGGCCCACCTCGGCCGGGAGGCCACCGTCATGGCGCTGCCGGTGCAGTCAACCTGACACTCCCCAGACGGGTAGCGCGATCGACAAACCCCGTCTCGAGCCCTTGATGAATCGAGTCAGCTGCCGCCATCGATCCGGTTGTGGTCAGGATCGGGAGCCAGCAGCCCAAGCCATTGATAATGAGCGGGATTCATGTTGTGATCCGGCATTGTCATGGCGACCCCCAGGGTCGAGACACAGTGACCGGCAGGACGAGCCCAGAGAGACCCCTTGATGCAAAATCTGTTTTCCTCAGCGCAATTGTTGAGCCTGATGTTGTTTGTCACGCTGTCGCACGTCGGGGTCGCGGCCATTTTCGCCTATGTGTGGCATACCCAGCGCCGCATCCGGGCCCTGCTCTACTGGTCGGCCAGCGAGCTGGCCATCGCCGCCGCCTTCGGCTGCCTGCTGATCCGCCCGCTCGCGGGGGATACCTCCCTCGCCAATATTCTGCTGACCAACCTGCTGCTGATCGCCACCCCCTTGCTCTATGAGCGGGGCCTGCGTCATTTCTTTCGGCGCGAGGCTGACCGGCTGGGCTGGCTCTGCCCCGCCATCGCCCTCACCGGCTTCGCACTGTTTGCCCTGACCGCCAGCCTGCAGCCGCTGTCCGATGTGCACAGCCGGATCATAGTGCTCTCGGCCGTGCTCTCGTTGCAGATGGCCGTGCTGATCTGGCAGCTCTGGCGTTATCAACGGCTGGCCCCCGTCTATCGGGTATTGCGCTTTGCCATCCTCTTGCTCGGCCTGCAGCTGCTGTTGCAACTGCTGCGGATCGCCAAGCACCTCTGGCTGCCAGAGTCTGCGGCCACGACCTTTACCGATCCCCTGCTCGGGCCCGTGATCCTGATCAGCCTGCTCTTTACCATAGCCCGCAGCTATCTGTTGCTCAGTCTGGTGCACACCCGCCAGCAGCAGGCGCTGCTGGCGACCCAGCGCGAGCTGGAGCGGCGCGCCAATCAGGATGAGCTGACCGGGCTGCTAAGCCGCCACTATTTTCAGCAACGGCTGCGGGCTCATGTCAGCGCAGGCTCAGTTCCCTGCCAGCTGCTGCTGATCGATCTGGACAACTTCAAGCTGATCAACGACCGGCATGGTCATCCCGCCGGTGATGCCATGCTGCGGGCGGTTGGCCGGGTGATCCGTGAGAACCTGCTGCCGGCGGGGCTGGCCGGGCGGCTCGGCGGTGACGAGCTGGCGCTGCTGGTGATGGCAAGCCCGCAGACGCTGCCGCACTACTGCCACACCCTGCAGCAAGAGGTCACGGAGGCGACCCGCTGGCTGGCTGGCGGCCCCATCAGCCTCAGCATGGGCCTCACCTCGCTGCAGCCGGAAGAGAGCTTCGAGCAGGCCTATCTGCGGGCGGATCAGGCGCTCTACGCCGCCAAGCAGACGGGACGACAACGGGCCTGCGTGCAGGAGCCCCACCACAGCGCGCCCCAGCCACTGCAGACTGCTGAGCTGCGCTCATGACGGCCACCATCGAATGCCGGGCTGCACAACTTTCCGATGCGCCCGCCTATCGCCGTTATGTGGCCGAGTGCGGGGACGCGGGCCTGCCGCTCTATCAGGTGGCGCAGTTTGACCCGGATCAGTGGCTGCAGGATCTGCTCGCCCATGCCGATGGACGGCATCTGCCGCCGGACTACCCGCCCACCACCACCTACTTTGCCCTCGAGGGGGAAGAGATCCTTGCCACCTTGCGCCTGCGCCACGGCGACAATCCGGCCACCCTGGCCTGGCTTGGCCACATAGGCTACGAGACCCGCCCCTCCCGCCGTGGTGAAGGGGTGGCCCGTACCCTGCTGCGCTGGTTGCAGCAAACTGTGCTGACCGAGCCCCTGCTCATCAGCTGCGACGAAGCCAACGGCGCCTCCCTCAGGGTCATAGCAGCCGCCAACGGACAATGTCTGGATCGCCGCTACCATGCAGGGGATGGCTGCTGGGTGCGGTTTTACCGGCTCTCTCCCGCACTATGACCACCTGCCTGACTCGGCACGGGTGCAAGGTCGCGGCCATAAAAAGAGCGCCTCCAGGGCGCTCGTGGTGTGACTGATGAGGTGATGATGGCGGGAGTCAGTAGCTGTCTTCCTGCTCGGCCTTCATTCGCGCCTGGCGGGCCAGCGCCTCCTCTTCGGCGCTCTCGATCTCGTGCAGCACGGCATCGATGTCGATAGCCTCGGTACTCTCCTCGAACAGACCGGTCAGCTCGCTCTCGGGGGTCAGCTTGCCATCTTCGAACCGCGCCCACATTTCCTTGGCGTAGCGGGTCTTGAGCAGCTCGGGGGCATACATGCCGTAGTAGTTGCGCATGTTGTTGACGTCCCGCTCCAGCATGGCCTTGGCCTGGTTGTTGGCGGCGGCATCCACCACCTGGGGCAGGTCTATGATGACGGGCCCCTGGGCATCCACCAGCACGTTGAATTCGGAAAGGTCGCCATGGATAAGACCGGCACAGAGCATGCGCACCACGTAGCGGATCACCTTGGCGTGATCGGCGATGGCCTGCTCGGGCGAGAGCGCCACGTCGTTGAGACGGGGGGCCACGTTGCCCTCCTCGTCGGTGATGAGCTCCATCAGGAGCACGCCGTCGAGGCAGACATAGGGCTGCGGCACCCGTACCCCGGCCGCCGCCAGCTTGAACAGGGCGTCGACCTCGGTGTTCTGCCACACCTCTTCGTGCTGCTTGCGACCGTACTTGGAGCCCTTCTCCATGGCACGGGCGCTGCGGCTGTTGCGTACCTTGCGCCCCTCCTGATAGACCACGGCCTGCTTGAAGCTGCGCTTGGACGCCTCTTTATAGACCTTGGCGCAGCGGATCTCGTCACCGCAGCGCACCACATAGACGTCGGCCTCTTTGCCGCTCATCAGCCGGCTGATGACGTCATCGACCAGGCCGTCATCAACCAGAGGTTGGATTCGATTTGGAATTTTCATGGCCGCCCTTTTACCCTATTTGCGCATCAGAAGATAGCCCCTGCGGGGCCAGCTTGCATATCCCTGTTATCTGGCGCCCCGCGGCGCCCTGATTGTCGACTTTTTGCCCACCAAACGGCCTGAGGGAGACGCGCCGGTAGCCACCCTCCGTTCAACACGCCAGCCGATGTATTTCCCTTCAGGAGTCGGGAGGCAGACCACTGCGGATCCGCTTAATGCCCTCTTCGTAAAGACCGTCCGGTCCTTCCTGATGTTCCAGAGTTTCGAAAATCTTGAGAAACCACATGTACTGCTCGGGATGGCGGCGCAGCTGCTGCTCCACCATGCGGTTCATGGCGTTGACATCGGCGTTCAGGTCCCCGCTGGGATAAGGATCGAACGGCGGTTCAATCTCCAGCCGATAGCAACCCTCATCCTCGTCGTAGCAGGCGAGGATGGGCACGGCCCTGGCGCCGGTCAGCTTCACCAGCTTGGGCAGGGCCGGCAAGGTTGCCTTGGGGTGGCCAAAGAAGGGGATGAACAGACTGGCCTCGCGGCCATGATCCTGATCCGGCAGGTAGAAAAAACTGGATCCACTGCGAATGGCCTTGATGGCCGGCTTGATGCCGACGCTGCGCTCGTACACCTTGCCCCCCTTGGCCCGTTCGCGGTTGATGTACCAGTCAAAAACCTGATCTTTCGGGCTCTTCATCATGGTGCACAGGACAAGCCCCTCGTCGGTCAGGTAGCGGCCTATCATGTCCACCGCCCAGGTGTGAGGCACCACCAGTATCATGGGACGCCCGGCGGCTTGCTCCGCCGCTATGTGTTCCCAGCCCCGCACCTTGATGCGGCGCTTGAGGTGGGCGGCACTGCGCAGGGTCAGCTCGCCAAAGCCCATGAAGGTCTTGAGGCCGGTGCGGATCGCCTTGAGCAGCAGGGTACGGCGCCCGGCCGCATCCAGCTCGGGAAAGCAGATCTTGAGGTTGGTCTCGGCGATATAGGCCTGTTTCCTGGAAAAGCGCAGCAAGGCAGGAGCCATGACATTGGCAACACGATCGCGCAGCCCGTGGGGAACCAGCGCCAGCAGGCACAACAAACCGAGTGCCAGCCAGCTGCCCCACCAGCGCGGGTGAAGCAGATGGGCATGAAATGAGGTGTCAAAAACCGGATCGTGTGAGGACATGGCCGCCATCAAGTCATAGAAAAGAAACGGTTATTTTAATTATCCTGATATTTTTTTCCACTTTGGGGTGCAAGGGGCGGCGCAATCCCGGGGGCGGCGCTCACAAAAATGGCCCCGAAGGGCCATGACAAACAGCGGTGACACCCCCTCAGGGGCGGGGGGGAAGATCACCCCGGATCCGCTTAATGCCCTCTTCGTAGAGGCCATCCGGCCCCTCCTGATCCTCACGGGTATCGAAGATCTTGAGGAACCACATGTACTGGCCGGGATGGCGAGTCAGCTGCTGCTGCACCATGTCGTTCATGCGGCAGGTGTCCGCCATCAGATCGGCGCTGGGATAATCCGTAAACGGCGCCTCTATCTCCAGACGGTAGCAGTAGTGCGCCTCGTCATAACAGGCCAGCAAGGGCACGGCCCTGGCTCCGCTGACCTGCACCAGACGTGGCAGGGCAGGCAGGGTCGCCTTGGAATAGCCGAAGAAGGGGGCAAAGATGCTCTTCTCGCGGCCATGATCCTGATCCGGCAGATAGAAGAAGCTGTGCCCCCCCTTGATGGTCCGGATCACCGCCTTGATGCCGGCGCTGCGCTCGTAGACGCGGCAACCGTTCTTGGCCCGGGCCCGGTTGAGGTGCCAGTCAAAAACCGGATTGCGGGCACTTTTCATCATGGTACACATGGGCACACCACGCTGGGTGAAGTAGTAGCCAGCGGCATCGACCGGCCAGCTGTGAGGCACCACCAAGATCACGGGCCGACCGGCGGCCTGCTCGGCCTCGATATGTTCCCAGCCGCTCACCTGGATGCGGCTCATCAGATAGGCGGGGCTGCGCACCGTGAACTCACCGAAGCCAAGCAGGGTCTTGAGGCCGATGCGAATGGAGGTCATCAGGATGGCATCTCGCTCGGCGGCGCTCTTGTCGGCAAAGCAGATATCCAGGTTGGTCTTGGCTATGTATATCTGCTTCTTGGACACCTTGACGACCAACGGGGCCAGCCATTCTGCCAGCTTGTCACGCCAGCGAGGCGGCACGAAGGCGAGCAGACAAAGCGCACCGAGCGCCAGCCAGCTCGGCCAGTAACGCGGGCGTAGCAAACGGGTCTGAAAAGTGGAATCAAACACAGGATCTTGGGCAGACATGAATGAGGTCAAACGAAGAAAATGGGGTTGCATTGTATTCGTCCTGACAGGTAATACCAGTGAAATTCATCGCGATCACCCCACTGTGAGCGCTGGTTCAAAAAATGGCTCCGCCAGGGACTGACGCCCCCGCTTTCGACCCGCGATAAGAGACAAAAAAGCGCTCCGCCAAAGGCGGATCGCTGTCACTGCTGTCTGGTCAGTGGAGCATGTCATCACGCATGCCCTTCTCGTTGACTGACCCCTTATCCCCTTGCTCTCCAGCAGAGTCTTTGCCTAGCGGCGGGCGCCGTGCCGGGCCATGCCTGACGTCATACCGCCATCACCCAGTGGCAGGAAGAACATCAGATACCGCAGGGCCACGTAGCCGACAATCAGGGTGGCGGCACCCAGTTCGAAATGGGCAAGCAGGTTGATCTGCTCCACATAGTGGGCCGCTTGCGGCCACTGCTCCAGCAGGTGCCCTACCTTGAACAGGGCGGTGGCGCCAATCACCAGCGGGAAGGTGAAAGCAGCATAGCCCGGTGAAAACGGCAGACGCAGCAGCTTGATGAAGGCCAGGTAGATGATGCCGGTCATCAGGATGGCGATCCCCAGCAGCACGGCCACCAGCAGCAGGGAAGGATCCTCGGTCACCGTCAGATAGCCGGCCAGTGACAGGCTGGCAGGGGCCGCCAGAATGGCGATGGTCGGCTTGGCCGCATCCGGCACTTCATGGCTGAAGATGAGGCGGTAGAGCATCAGCGGCAGCATCAGAGCGTAGCAGAGCATGCCGAACCAGAGCAGACCGTCGGCCAGCGCGGCAAACTGGCCGCCAGGAAAGGCGACGTCAGCCACGATAATACCCACCGGCGGCACGAACCAGCTCGGCACCATGTGATGGATCTCGAACTGCTTGGCCCGATGCCAGATGAAGGTCGCCAGAAAGAGAAGGTGCAGCACCACGGCAAACAACCAGAGCCCCTCGCCAAGGCCCGGGTTCAGCATGCCAACCGCCTTGGAGACCACCATGGTACCCATGGCATAGGTGGGCACCACGCTACCCACCACGGGGTGAGCCAGATCCTGCCACAACAGGCGCGGGTGCAGCAGAAACTTGAAGGTGAGGATCACCAGCAGCACGGCGGCGACGGCGGCGCCCAGCAACTGCAGGCGACCATCGAACTGACCGGCATTTTCCCAGCACCAACCAAGACTGGCGATCCCGAGTGCCAGGCCCGCCATGGGGGTCGGGGCTTTGCCTAAGGATTGACGGGTTCTTGCGATCATGTCTGAAACCTCTTGTAGGAGACGATGTGCATAGGATAAAGAGTGGCTATCGTTTACGATATCTAAATGAATTAAATCAATCGTTCAGGTTAACCAAACATGAAACTGACGCTGCAACAACTCAAGGTGTTCGCCACCATAGCCCGCTACGGCAATCTGGGGCTGGCCGCCAACGAGCTCTGCCTGAGCAAGGGCGCCGTCTCCCAGTCGTTGCAGGAGCTTGAGCGCCAGCTCGCTACCCCCTTGTTCGATCGCATCCACCCCAGGTTGCAGCTCAACAACGAGGGGCGCCTGCTGCAACCGGCCGCCGAAGAGTTGCTGACCCGGATGCAGGATATCGAGACCCTGTTCAGCCCGGATGCAGAGCCGAGCGGCCAGCTGCGCCTCGGCGCCAGCCAGACCATAGGCAACTACCTGCTCCCTGCCCTGCTGGCCAGCAGCAAGCAGGAACTGGGTCTGCCCCCCAGAGTCACCATCACCAACACCCACAAGCTCTGCCACCTGCTGGCCAACTTCGAGCTGGATCTGGCATTGATAGAGGGACAGAACCATCACCCGGATCTGGTCAGCGAGCCCTGGCTCAATGACGAAATGCTGATCGTGGCCCACCCCGACCATCCCCTCGCCCGGCGCAATCGCCTGTCGCTCAACCAGCTGAGCGATGAAACCTGGGTGCTGCGCGAGCCCCAGTCTGGCAGTCGTGAACAGTTCGAGCGGCAGATCCTGCCCGAGCTGCCCCGCTGGCAGGCGGGGCTCGAGCTCAACACCCTGGAAGCCGTGATGCTGGCGGTTGAAAAAGGGCTGGGGATCTCCTTCATCTCCCACCTGGCGGTGTCGGATCGGTTGCAGGCCGGTCGGCTGGTGGCCTTCTCCCTTGCCCGGCGCTTTCCCCGCCAGCTCTCCCTCATCTGGCATCGGCAGAAATACCACTCCGCCACCTTGCGCCGTTTCCTGCAGTTTTGCCGCGCACAGGAGGAGGCCCTGCCTCAGACAGCCACAACAGGGTCGCCAACGAGCAGATAGGACGAGCGTCTGAGGCATGACACCATTTGCGCACCGGCTCGCCGCCTTCCGCTCAAGCCGGCAAGAGAGCAGACAAAAAGAGAGGGCGCCCAACGCCCTCTCTGCATATCCCTAGATCACGAGCCGGCTTGCAAGCCGCGCTCGACCCACCCCAGCACCTGTCTGGTCAGGGCCTGCGGCACCCAGGGGGAATCGCTCAAGCCTTGCATAACGCACACGGCGAAATGATCCGCTTCGTGCTGCATGCCACCGCCCGTCACCGGCTCCGCTATGTCTCCCGGCCAGGCCAGCAAGGGATCGCCCGTGAGCCAGCGAACCTGCTGGGGGTTCCACCACTTGCCGGCCAGTTGCAGGGCCCAGCCCTCGCCGCCCAGATACGCCGCCTTGTCGAGATCCTGGACGATGGAGGCATCCAGCTCGGCCGCGAGGGGGCCAGCAAAGCGGAAGCTGGCGGCCTCGTCCACCTCGCCCGTCTGGCGGGAAAGAGCGACCTGCGGCTCCCCCACCGGGAGATCCAGCTGCTGGCAGAGCGCGGCGTAGAGCCAGAGCGGATAGACACCCACATCCCAGGCAGCGCCGCCGGCCAATGCGGGATCAAACAGCTTTCCATCTCGCTCCTGCACCGAGCCGAAGGCCGCCCGCAGCCGGTTGGGGGCAGGCAGGGCGCCGAGCCGCTGAAGCAACATGCGCATGGCAGGGAAGCACATCACCTTCATCGCCTCCATCAGCAGCAGGCCGCGCGTCTGGGCGAGCTGCACCAGCGCATCCCAATCCGCTACTCGGGTCACTGCCGGTTTTTCCACCAGCACGTGCTTGCCCGCCAGCAACATCTGCCTGATCAGGCTGGCATGCTCGGGGTGGATCACCGCCACATAGACGGCCTCCACCTCGGCGCTGGCCGCCAGCGCCTGATAGCTGTCATAGGCAAGGGGCAGCCCCTGCTCATCGGCAAAGGCCCGGGCCCGCGTCTGATCACGGGCGGCGATCGCCACCACCCGCCCCAGACTGGCGTGATCATTCACGTCCCGGCAGAAGCGACGGGCAATGGCGCCCGCCCCGGCAATACCCCAGCGCAGTGGCCGCGCTTGTTGCTCTTCTTGCATCATCATTGTTCCTTATGCGGCGGTTCCGGGCGCCTCACGCCTTGGCCAGACTGCGCAGCCAGCGGATCTCGTCACGCCAGATCGTCTCGTCTATGGTCTCCAGGATCAGCGGAATGCCGTCGAAGCGATCGTCATTCATGATGTGGTGGAATACCGCCTCCCCCAGATTGCCCTGCTGCAGGCTGTGGTGGCGATCGACCCGGCTGCCGAAGGTACACTTGGCGCCGTTGATGTGCATCCCCTTGAGGTACTGGAAGCCGACGATGCGATCGAAGTCGGCGAACACCCGGGCACAGGATTCAGGGGTGCGCAGATCGTAACCGGCGGCAAAGGCATGGCAGGTATCGAAACAGACGCCGACCCGGCTCTTGTCTTCCACCCCGTCGATGAGGGTGGCCAGGTGTTCGAACGACCAACCGAGGTTGCTGCCCTGCCCGGCGGTGTTCTCGATCACCGCCGTCACACCTTGGCTTCGCTCCAGCGCCCAGTTGATGGACTCACTCACCAGTTTCAGGCTGGCCGCTTCCGGGATCTGTTTCAGGTGGCTGCCGGGGTGGAAGTTGAGGTAACAAAGCCCCAGCTGCTCGCAGCGCTTGAGCTCATCGAGAAAGGCATCGCGAGACTTGGCCAGTCCGTCAGGATCCGGATGCCCCAGATTGATGAGGTAGCTGTCGTGGGGCAGGATCTGCTGCGGACGAAAGCCGGCTTTCTCGCAAGCCTGCTTGAAGGCGCGAATGCTGGCCTCGGAGAGCGGCGCCGCCTGCCACTGACGCTGATTCTTGGTAAACAGGGCGAAGGCGTTGGCACCTATGGCCTCTGCGCGGGCTATGGTGTTCTCCACTCCGCCGGCGGCACTGACGTGGGCTCCGATATATTTCATGAGATCTCCTCTGCACTGTGAATGCGCCATTATGCCGATCTCCCCCGCCCGCGCCAAACCGGGATCCTCGATGGCCACCATAGAAAAGGCGCCCGCAGGCGCCTCGTTCAGAATGGTCGTCAGCCATGACTCAATAGTCCAGCCCAGCGCCATAGGGATAGAGCGGACTGGCAGAGTCGCTCGCCACATCCGAGTGCTGGTTCAACACCGCCTGCCAGCTGGAGGGCAACTCAAACGGCAACTTGCCTCGGGCCTTGGCCTTGCCGCTGATGACGTCGAACAGTGCCTGATCCAGCGCCCCGAAGTTGGCCAGCAGCACCTGTGCCGCGGGTGCTACCTCGGTCAGGATGGCAGGCCGGTCAAGATAGACCGACAGCACCAGCGGCACCCCGGCCTGCTCAATGGTCTGGATGACGGCCAGATCGTCCGCCCCCTGATAAACCCCCTCGTGGGCGGTTTCCTGCACCACCTGATCCTTGCTGGCGAAGCCAAGCTGACCGAAATTAATACGGCCAAACGGGAAGCGGGGATCCTGCTCGCCGGGGGTACTGACCCGGGCAATCGCGAGATCGGCCTCGGCCAAGTTCGTCACCACCGTATAGCCATTGGCTGTCGCCACCTCGGCATTGACGTTATGGAGATAGACCCGCTTGCCCTCGGCCCTGAGTGGCAGCAAGGCGCCATCATTTTTCAGCAGCACATGAGACGCAGCCTGCGCCGCCTGGGCCTCCTGCTGGAAGGCGCTGTTGCCGACCAGGGTCACCGCCGCCTGGGCATCAACATAGGGGTTCTCAAACAGCCCCAATACGAACTTCTGCTCCAGGATGCGTTGGGCCGAGGCCGACACCGCCTCCTCGGTCACCAGACCCGCCTGCACGGCCGCCAGCAAGGGGGCTGGATCCTCCACCCCGCCGAACTGATCCACCCCGGCGGCGATGGCCTTGGCGTAACGCTGGGCCTTGGTCAGCTTCTCCACCCCCCACGGCATGCCAATGGGCAGGCTCCAGGGATCAACACCGGCCGCCACCTCCTCCTTGCTCAGTCCCTCCTCGCAACGCGTGTTGCAGTCGTTGACTATGCTCCAGTCGCTGAGCACCACCCCCTCGAACTTGAAGTGGCCCCGCAACAGATCGGTCAGGATCTGGCGGTTGAAGCCAAAACCCACCTCCTCGATTGCCTGCCCCTCATAAGTCAGCCCCTCCGGCCGGGCATAGTAGGGCATGACGCCCCCCATCTTGGCCTCAAAGGCTCCTTCAAACGGCACCAGATGGTAGGCAAACTGGCCACCCGGATAGACTTGCTCCTTGCCCCAGGGATTGTGGGCATCCAGCCCGTCCTTCTGCGGGCCGGCCCCGGCGAAGTGCTTGACCACAGTGACGACACTCTGCGGTCCTATGCCGTCATTCCCCTGCTGAAAGCCCTCTATGTATGCCTTGACCAGGGATTTGGCGAGCTGATTGTTCTCGCCGAAGGTGCCGTTGATGCGGCCCCAGCGTGGCTCGGTCGCCAGATCCGCCTGCGGTGACAGGGCCTCCTGGATCCCGACTGCGCGGTACTCCTGGCGGGCGATGTCGCCAAAGCGCCTCACCAGGGCGGCATCCCCAATGGCGGCTAGTCCCAAGGTTTCCGGCCACTGGGAGAAAGCACCGGCACCAATGCTGGTGGCGTTGGGATCGTGGGTGAAATGATTGCGCGGATCGGTACTGACCGTCATCGGGATGCCGAAGCCGACCCCCTCCAGCAGTGCCTGCAGCCGGTTGTTGTCCAAGGCGATCGCCGCCGGATCCCCGGCCATGCGGGTGATGAAGGTGTTGACCCCATCACTTCTCAGCATCTTGTCCATGGCGGCCAGATTGACCCGCCCCTGCTCGTCCAGCACCAAGGTACCGTGCATCATCAGCCCCGCCTTCTGGGCCAGGCTGAGTCGCGCGACCAGATCCCGCGCCCGCTCGTCGGCACCGAGGCGCCAGTCTTCATAGGGGGTCAGGTCGCCGCTGGCATCCAGATCCTTGAATTGCAGGCCATCCTGCTCGATCAGGGCCGCAGAACGGTACCCCAGGTTGGGTTGCTCGGGCTTGGAGGTGGAGTCGTTGTCATTGTTGCACCCGGCCAGCAGCAGGGCGCCTATGGTCAGGGCGAGACGGTGGTATTTCATTATTGTGACCTTCCATGTGTGTAGGTCAGGCCACTGTATGGAAAAGCCAGCCCCTTCACTTGCCCGCCGGGTGCAGGAGCTTGCCCGCTGGGAGCAGCATGCAAAACTGTGAAAAGGGTTGCAGGATTACGCTTGGTTACAAAACTGAAACAATTAACCACACCTAGGTCACAGCAATTTGTGGCCGGTGCTGGATCATGGTGGGCCACCGCTGACAAGGATTTAGCCGTGAAGACAGTCTCCAACCGGATAGCCCAGTACTGCCTCGCCCACTGGCAGGCCCAAGGACGGGATCCGGCCCACCTTCTCTCCGCTGCCGGCATTGCCAGAGAAGAGCTGCACCTGCCCCAGGGCAGGATAGATGCCGAGCGCCACTTCCGGCTGCTGGCCCACTTCGCCCCTCATGCGGATCTCGCCCATGGCTGGGCGCCTCCCTCGCTGACCAGGTTCTTTGCCGACTACCTGCCCCTGGCCAGCCTCTGCTGCAACGCCGCCACCCTGCGCCAGGCGCTGCACTTTTTCCTTTCCTACCGTCCCCTGATCGGCGAGTGCGACCGGATCACGCTGCAGGAGCAGGATGGCATAGCCCGGCTCAGCTATTACTCGGACTCCCATCATCCGGATGTGATCGCCATGAGCAGCCTGACCAATCTCTGCCACCTCTGTGCCCTGCTCCAGTTTTATCACCCGGGGCAGGGCCAGCTGGTGCTGCCAACGCCGGTGCGACCCAAGCTGTGGCGCGAGCTGGCCGCCTGGCTCGGAGGAGGGCTGCGCCAGGGGAATGGCTATCAGCTGCGCTTCCCCGCCGCCCTGCTCGATTTCGCCTATGCCGGCCACAACCTCGCCCTGCAACCCCTGCTGCTGGGGGAGCTTGGCCAACAGATGAGCCAGCTCCACCCGCCAACTCGCTACCGTGAGCGGGTACTGGAGCAGATCCGGCACCGGCTCTGGCAGGGAGACTGCGAACCCCACCGCCTGCTCGGCGAGATCTGCGAGACGCTGAAGCTGACCCGTTGGACCCTCAATCGTTATCTGCGTGAGGAGGGCTGCCACTTCTCGGCGCTGCTGGAGCAGATCAGACGGGAGGAGGCCTGCCGCTTGCTGCAAGATCCCGGTCTGCAGTTGCAGGAGGTGGGCGGACGGCTCGGCTTTGCCAACCAGAGCAGCTTCAGCCGCTTCTTCAAGGAGGCATTCGATCAATCTCCCAGCCAGTACCGTTTACGGCGTTGCCGGCTCTGACTCCCCGGCAAGCGCCTCATCCAGCACCTCGCTCAGCCAGTGGATGAAGGCCTGTACCCTGGGCGAGAGTTGACGACGATGAGCATAGAGTGCGTGAATGGGCAAGGGAGGCGCCCGCCAATGAGGCAGTATGGCAACCAGTTCACCACTGGCGAGTTGCGGTTCGACCCCGACGCCTGGCAGCTGGATGATCCCAAGCCCCGCCTGCGCCGCCGCCAGATAGGCTTCGCTGTCATTCACCGTGAGGGTCCCCGCCATCGCCAGCACGGCGCGGGAGCCATCGGCCTGCAAGTACTCGAAACCGGCCTCGCGACTCCCGGGCCCGGCACCATAGTGCACCAGCCGGTGCTGAGCCAGATCCGCCAGCGTCTGCGGTGTGCCGTGGCGAGCCAGATAGGCGGCGCTGGCACAGTTGATCTGGCGGTAGTGTCCCAGGGGACGCGCCACCAGGCTGGAGGACTCCAGCGCCCCCACCCGCACCACACAGTCAAAGCCCTCACGCACCAGATCGACCCGTCGATCCGTGCAGCTCAGCATCAGCTGCAAGTCAGGATGGGCCGCCAGAAAGGCGGGCAGCGCCGGGATGACCAGATGGCGCGCCATCCGGCTTGGCATGTCCACCCGCAGCTGGCCGCTGAGTTGCCCACCCTGCCGAAACAGCCCGTTGAACTCTTCCATGTCGGCCAGCAGCTCCTGGCAGCGGACATAGCAGAGCTGACCATCCGTGGTCAGCTTCACCCGCCGGGTGGTGCGATGGAGCAAGCGGGTTCCCAGCTGATCTTCCAGCCGCCGGATGGCCGCGGAGAGCGTTGCCTTTGGCATGCCCAGCTGCTCGGCGCTGCGGGTGAAGCTCTCAAGCTCGGCCACCCGCATAAACATTCTCATCGCCTCCAGTTGAACCATGGCGTCATTGTCACTTTAAATGGAACAGTGCATCCATTATCACCCTCTTTATCCATGCTGTAAGCACCAATAGAGTGGCACTAGCGGCTCGTCCCGAGCCCGCACCCACCCCCATTGACAGGAGTCGTTCCATGACCCGTTCCATCGCGCTCATCACAGGCGCCAGCCGCGGCCTCGGCAAGCACTCGGCACTGGCCCTCGCCGCCAAAGGCGTCGATCTCATCATCACCTACCGCAGCCAGGCCGAAGAAGCGGCCGCCGTGGTGGCGCAGGCCAAAGCGCTCGGGGTGAAGGCCCACGCCTTGCCACTCGATGTGGCCGAGAGCGCCTCCTTTGCGGCCTTCGCGGTTGAGGTGCACCAGTTGCTGCAACGGGAGTGGCAACGCGAGCGGTTCGATTTTCTGGTCAACAACGCCGGCATCGGCATCCACGCCAGCTTCGAGCAAACCACGGAGCAGCAGTTCGATACCCTCATGAACATTCACCTCAAGGGGACCTTCTTCCTGACCCAGCACCTGCTGCCACTGATCGGCGACGGCGGGCGCATCATCAACCTCTCGACCGGCCTCACCCGTTTCGCGTTGCCCGGTTACGCCGCCTACGCAGCCATGAAGGGGGGAATAGAGGTGTTGACCCGCTACCTGGCCAAGGAGCTGGGCCCGCGCGGGATCGCCGTCAACGTGGTGGCGCCCGGTGCCATCGAGACTGATTTTGGCGGGGGTGTGGTGCGGGACAATCAGGCCGTCAACGACTTCATCGCCAGCCAGACCGCGCTCGGACGAGTCGGCCAGCCCGACGACATAGGCGGTGTGATAGCGGCCCTGCTCTCGGATGACAATCGCTGGGTCAATGCCCAGCGCATCGAGGCCTCCGGCGGCATGTTTATCTAGCGCTCATCACAGCATGTCTCTGTACGGGCGGGATCGGCATACCTGCCATCAGTGCCGTATCGTCACCTCCTGCCCTTGACCGTTGGCGGCGCAGAGCGCTTGCGGCAAATGCGCTGCCAGGGTTGCAACGACCTCGGCATCGACCCGGTTCTGGCTGGCCAACTGTTGCAGAAAGCTGAGCGCCTGCCCGGCGCTCAGCCCCTCTCGATAGGGCCTATGCTGCACCATGGCTTGAAAGATATCGGCCACCCGCAGGATCCTGGCCTCCAGCGGCATCGCCTCGGCGGTCAGGTGGAAGGGATAACCACAGCCATTGGGCTCTTCATGGTGGTAGGAGGCCCAGAGGGCGATCGCCTCGAAACCGTCGATGTGACGCAGGATCTGATAGGTCTCGAAGCTGTGGGTGTTGATGATGGCGCGCTCCCGCTCGTCCAGTGAACCCGTCTTGTCCAGGATCTCGTCCGGTACCCGCAGCTTGCCAAGATCGTGCAGCAGACCAGCGATCTCCAGCTGTTCACAGCGCCCCTCCGCAACGCCCATCCGCTCGGCCAGCAGACGCGCCAATCTTGCCACCCCAAGCGAGTGCGCCACCGTGAAGGGGCTCTTGGCATCGACAATGGCCGAGAAAATACGCGCCAGCTGTTTGAGCTCACCGTTGCTGGTGGGACAGGGTTCCTGCTCGCGCAACATGTCATACATGTAATCCGTGATGGCTCGCCCCTCCAGCTGCAGCCAGAACGCCTCCGAGCGGGAAGCCGTCAGAAACGCCGCCACCAGCTCGGGGTCAAAGAACTCACCGGCGCATGCCTCTATCCTCTGGCGAATGTCATGGATATGCATCAGCAGGGTGCCATCGCCATAGTAAGGAGCGGCCAGCGCATCCACCCGATCGACCAGAAAAATGAGGTTGGCATGCCGGATGACGGCAGCGGACAGCGTTTGCATGTGCTGAAGCTGATGCCAATGGGTATGGTGATAGCGAATGGGATCGGCCAGAGGGGCCAGGGGCGGAAAATCCTTGAGCAGTTCATAGCCGACTTCACAATGCAGCTGGGATGATTCCCAATCGAACTCACTGACCAGATGACAATGGATAAAGGTCGATGAGACACCGATGTCGTGCAGCACCCCCAGCTCGAACAGGCAACCACATTCACTGTCACTTGCCCCCAGTGCTCGTCCGCATTCGGCCGCCATGATCCCGACCCGTTTGCCATGAGACACATCGCCTATCCCGACCAGGTCCAGTGATGCCGACAAGGCATACACGACTTGCCGCAGATCGACCTGCTGGGGCAGGGTTCCACCGACCATCGTCCCAAGATGAGGCATGTTGCGGTTGTTCATGGTGTGCATCCCACACGAGCCGACATGAAAAATCCCATTGTTTGGGGCCAACTTAACACATTGAATCTAGCCAATATGATCAACCCTACCGGGCTCCTTCCCTTTGGAACCTGCACTAATTGACAAAAGCATGAGTTGGATCAATCTGGCAGCAAATGTGCCAAGTGTGACACTCCCGCAACGGGACCCCGCGAGCAACTATTGCGATGTTTACAGCGCCTTGCCGCCGCTTGCGATCACCGATTGATACCAGTGGAAGCTCTCTTTCTTGATGCGGCGCAAGGAGCCGCCCTGCTCATCGCGATCCACATAGACGAAGCCGTAACGCTTCTGGTAGCCGTTGAGCCAGCTCAGGATATCGGTGAAAGACCAGGCGCAGTAACCAATCAGCTCGACCCCGTCCTGCAGCGCCTGCTGACAGGCGACCAGGTGGCTGCGCAGGTAGGCGATGCGGTAATCATCGTGCACCTTGTCATCCGCCCCCAGCTGGTCAAACTCGCCGAGGCCATTCTCGGTGATCATCAGCGGCAAGCCATAGCGGGAGGAGAGGCGGCGCAGGGCGATGCGCATCCCGGTCGGGTCAATGGCCCAGTCCCAGTTGCTGGTCTCCAGGTGCGGGTTGGGGGCCGTCTTGTAGAGACCGGGAATGCCGCTCGAGGGAGTGGTGCCCTTCTGGCCCGTGGTGTTGATGCGCTGCAGTGTCTGGCCGCCGAGGGGATTGTCGGTGTAGGTCAAGGTGTAGTAGTAGTTGACCCCTATGTAATCCGGCGTGCCTTCGCGCAGCAGCTCAAGATCCCCCGGCCGTATTTCCGGCGCCTCGCCATTTTCTTTCAGATAGGCGAGCGCCGCCTGGGGGTAACGGCCGAAGCAATAGGCATCCAGCCACCAGTAGTTGGTGAACTCCTCGGCATTTTCGAACGCCAGCATGTCTTTGGGGTCGCACGACGCCGGATAAGCGGGCGAGTAGGCAAAGCTCGGACCGATCAGGCCGTTCGGCACGTGCTGGCGGAACGCCTTGATCACCCGGGCGTTGGCCAGGAAGGCGATGTGGTTGGCGGCGAAGAAGCGCTTGCGATCCTGCACTGCGGGGGGATGGGTGCCGAGCTGATAGGCGTTGGTCAGGTTGTAGTTCTGCTCGTTGAGCGACACCCAGTACTTCACCTTGCCGGCGAAGCGCTGATACAGGGTCACGCAGTAACGCTCGAAGTCGTCGATGATGCGTCTGTCTTCCCAGCCGCCGTATTCATCCTGCAACGCCTGGGGCAAGTCCCAGTGATAGAGGGTGAGCACCGGCTCGATCTTGTGCGCCAGCAGGGTGTCGATGAGTTTTTCGTAGAAGGCGAGACCCGCCTCGTTCACTTCACCCCGGCCGCTCGGGTAGATGCGCGGCCAGCTCACCGAGAAGCGGTAGGCCTTGAGCCCCATCTCGGCCATCAACGCCACGTCCTCCTCCATGCGGTGATAGTGATCGACTGCCACATCGCCATTGCTGCCCTCAAAGGTCTTGCCCGGCAGCTTGGTGAACAGATCCCACACCGAGGGGCCCTTGCCGTCGGCATTCCAGGCCCCTTCCACCTGATAGGCGGCGGAGGCGGCGCCCCACAGAAAATCTTTCGGGAAGTCGTTGAACATATGGTGATGCATCTGGTGTTGCTCCTTCTGCGCGGATGGTGTCAGCCATCTCTGATAAATCGGCGCCCCATTCAAGGCGCCCCAAATAAATTGGCATAAGCATCGAACAGTTCTAAAATTCCGTCCAATGACAAATGTGGCCATTCAACATTCCCAACAGGAATGAAAGGAGCTGTGGTGGAGCTACGGGATCTGAAAGCCTTCGTGACCCTGGGGGAGGTGCTGCACTTCGGTCAGGCGGCGGTGCGCCAGCATGTCACCCAGTCGGCCCTGAGCAAGCAGATAAGGCGGCTGGAGGAGGAGTTTGGCGGCGAGCTGTTCGAGCGCAACGCCAGCAGCACCCGCCTGACCGTGCTGGGACGGGCGCTCTATGCGGATGCCCGCGCCCTGGTGGCCCAGAGCGAACAACTAGGGCGCACCGCCCGCGACGTGCTGGCAGGCAACAGCGGCACCCTGCGCATCGGCTTCGGCGTGGCCACCAAGATACTGGTACCCGCCGCCATCGCCCGCTTTCGCGCCGAGCGCCCGCAGGTCACCATAGAGCTCAACGACCTCTCCACCCATCACCAATTGCTGGCCCTGAGCGAAGGCAGGCTGGATCTCGGCTTTTGCCGCCTGCCCGCCCCCAAGGGGTGGCACTGCCTGCCTGTGGTGCAGGCGCACTTTGTCGCCGTACTGCCCGCCAGTTACAGCGGCGTAAATGAACTCGCGGATCTGGTGGACAAACCGCTGGCCATACTGCGCCGGGACAAGGCCCCCTCGTTTTACGACAACCTGATGCACTACCTGGCCCAGAGCGGCGTGCGCTTTCGCGATATCCAGTACGTCAACGACTTCGCCGCCGGGGTCGCCACCGCGGCGGCGGATATCGCCTGGACCCTGGTGCCCTCCTCCACCACCATAGAGCACCCGGATGTGCTTACCCTGCCCCTGCGCGAAGCCGAGGCAAGCTGGACCATAGGCCTCCTTCGCCCGCCCCACAGCAAGGGCCCGCTCATCGATGCCTTCTGGCAGATTGTCGCGGACATGGCGGCGCCAGCGGGCGAGCCGGATTAACCACCACACGCAGTGGGGCCCATTCTGGTGGGAAGTACAATTTGCGCCTCAGTGACGCTCGCGCCGAGACCACTGGCTTGAAGGCGGTGGCCGGGCTGTTTGCCCGCCGCGAGCGCAACGGCCTACCAGGCTCGCCTGCTGTTTCTCGGCATCATGGGGGTTTCTGATCCTTCGTCCTCCAGTGACTACGGAGGTCAACAGCAAGCCCACGCACAAAGCACAAGGCCCACACAATTCCGGTGCGGGCCCTGGTGCCCTTCAGATCGCCAATCCGGCGTTTATAACTCAACCTGCTCGCCGAGCTCGACCACCCGGTTGGTGGGAATATGGAAGAAGTCGGTCGCCTTCAAGGCATTGCGGTTCATCCAGACAAACAACTCCTCTCGCCAACGCGCCATACCGGGCAGATCCGTGCTGATCAGTGTCTCTCTCGACAAGAAGAAAGAGGTACTGCTGGCCTGAATGACCAACCCCTCATCCATGCAGCAGGCCAGAATGTCGTCGACGCTGGGTGTCTCCTTGTAGCCATAAAAGGCACTCACCTGCCAGAAACATGTTCCGAGACGAGTAACCTGTACTCGCTCGCGGCGATCAATGTGCGGCCCCGCCTTGGTTCGTACCGTCAAAAACACCACCCGTTCATGCAACACTTTGTTGTGTTTCAGGTTATGCAACATGGCATTGGGCACCCCCTTGGCAGAGCGAGCCATGAATACGGCCGTGCCTGGCACCCGGATCGGCGGATGAGCCTCCATGTTGTTGACAAACGCAGGCAATGACAGGGCTTTTTTCTCCAGCTTCTCCAGCACCAGTTCCCGCCCGCGATGCCAGGTCGTCATCACCACCAGAGCAATGGCAGCGAACAAGATAGGCAGCCAGCCTCCGTCGAAAAACTTGAGGGCGTTTGCTCCGAAGAAGCCGGCATCGATCACCAGCATGGGCAGACCAAACAAGACGATGATATAGGGAGGGATCTGCCAGCGCTGGCAGGCCACAAACGCCAACAGTATGGTGGTGATCATCATGGTACCGGTCACCGCGATCCCGTAGGCCGCAGCCAGATTGCCGGACGACTCGAACATGACGATGACCAGCACCACGCACAGCATCAGTATCCAGTTCACCAGCGGCAGATAAATCTGGCCAATCTCCTTGTCCGAGGTGTGCCGTATGGCCTGCCGGGGCAGATAGCCCATCAGGATCGCCTGGCGGACCAGCGAGAAGACCCCTGAGATGACTGCCTGGGAGGCAATCACCGTCGCCAGTGTGGCCAGCCCGACCAAGGGCAGCAGTGCCCAGCCGGGAGCAAGCAGATAAAAGGGGTTCTGGATAGCAGCAGGATTGTGCATGATCAGTGCCCCCTGCCCGAAATAATTCAGCATCAAGGCCGGAAAAACCAGACTGCCCCAAGCAAGACGGATAGGGCCCCGGCCAAAATGCCCCATGTCCGCATAGAGCGCTTCGGCACCGGTGACACAGAGCACAACCGCCCCCAGGGTGATGAAGGCCAATCCGGGTTGATGCTGAATAAAATTCATGGCATGCAGCGGACTGAGCGCCACGAGGATGGCAGGGTGCTCGAGGATCGCCAGCAACCCCAGCAGCCCAAGCGTACCAAACCAGAGCAGCATGACGGGACCAAACCAGCTGCCGACATTCCCGGTACCGAAGTGTTGCACCGAAAACAGCAGGATCAGCACCAACAAGGCGCCCGGGATCACAAAAGGAGAGAGTGCCGGAGTCACCACGTGCAACCCTTCCATGGCGGACAACACTGACATGGCCGGTGTGATCACCGCATCTCCGAGAAACAACCCGGCACCGGCCAGACCGAGCACCAGCAAGCCAGCCTGTTGCCGGGGCGAGCCCTGCCTGATGGCCAGAGAAAGCAGGGTCATGATCCCTCCCTCGCCCCGATCATCCGCACGCAACACCAGCACCACATATTTCAGGGAAACCACCAGCATCAGGGTCCAGAAAACAAGCGAGACCATGGCCAGCACATTCTCAGGGGAAGGCGCCAGCCCGATGCGATCGGCAAAGCACTCTTTCAGGGCATAGAGCGGGCTGGTGCCGATATCGCCGTAGACAATACCCAATGCCCCGAGCGCCATTCTGGCCGTATCACCGTCTCTGTGTTGTCGCATTCCATGCTACCCGTGTGGTTCCGTATCCACATGTATACACATAATCGGCGAGACAGCCCACTGCCGGTAAACCGGAGCCGTGTTTGCCTGCCCCTCACAGCAAAGGCTGCAACGCCTCCAGCGCGAGTTCAAAATCAAACGCATTGACGGCGCGATTGACGGGTTCGAATTGATAGCGCATCCCGGATTCCATCATCCCGGCCATGATCTCGGCACAGAGCGCAAGTGCCTCGCCATCGCTGTCAAGCAAGAGCCCGTGCAGTCGCTGCAACTGCACCGAGATGGGCTCGGCAGAGGGCGGCGGGTTGTCAGCGGGTGACAACAGCGACTGTGCATTCAAGGCCAGCAGCAGCGGTTGCAGCACCAGCTGTACCCGGGAAAGATGTGCCATGACGGCTTCCCTATTCTGTTGCGCACACGCCAGCTCCAGAGCCGCCGCCGCCTGCCGCACCGATGTGGCGCCTATGGTACCGGCATTGCCACTCAAGGTATGGGCCTGACGCTGCGCAGTCTCCTGCTCGCCCGCTTGCCAGGCCGCCATGAAACGCACTTCGAACCCCTGCTGACCCTGCCAGAAACGCTGCAACATGTTGCGATACAGCGCCTCATCTCCCTGCATGAAGGCAAGACCCACCGCCTGATCCAGACCCGCAATGGGCGGCAGGCCGTGCCCGATATTATGGGAGGTGATCGTGGATGGCAGTGCTGTGCTGATCCGTCTTCGCGCGGGCTTGATCCAGCGCGCCAGGGTGGCAAACATCAGCTTGATATCGAGTGGTTTGGCGATGTGATCGTTCATGCCTGCCGCCAGCACCTTCGCCTTGTCATCGGCCATGGCACTGGCCGTCATGGCGATGATCGGCAATGATGCCAGCACAGGATTGGCGCGGATAAAATGGGTTGTCGTGTATCCATCCATCACCGGCATCTGGCAATCCATCAGAATCCCGTCAAAGTCATGGTCTTTCGCGAGGATTGCCAGCGCCGCTTCTCCGTGCTCGGCGCACACCAGGGAGATCTGTTGCTGATCCAGCAGGGCTGTCGCCAACTCCCGGTTCATCTCGTTGTCATCCACCAGCAGCAGACGGGCCCCGGCCAACTGCTGAACATGGGGTGGTTGTGCCATCACCACGGTTGCGTCAGCGCTCTGCCTCTTTCCTGTTGCCAGTGCAATCACCTGATGCAGCGCTTGTGCGGTAAAGGGGTGAACAATCAGCGCCGCATGGGGCAACGCCAGAGTACTGGCTATCCTGGCTGCATCCGCAGGCTCCATCGTGGTCACCAACAAGATGGCGAGCACACCGGTCGCATTGTCCTGCAATCGCCTCGCCAGCCTTGCGACATGTGGCTCGAGAGCATCCGGTTGCCAGCCAAGCACAATCAGATCACAGGCTTGCTCTCCTTGCTCGACCTGCGTCAGCGTGGCCAGACGCTCATCCATGCTCTGCGGGATCTGCACCTGCCAGCCGGCAAGCTGGGAGGCCAGTGCATGGCGGGTCGCGGGATTGGAGTCCAGCAGCAAGATGCGGCAGGTGGGCGGGCAAGCAGGAGTCGACGCTTCTTGAGTGGGCAACAGGAAAGGGATCCTGAAATGGAACTGGCTGCCCTTCTCTTGCTCGCTCTCTACCCGGATCTCCCCCCGCATCAATTGCACCAGGTTATGGGTGATGGCCAACCCCAGGCCGGTACCACCATATTTGCGGGTGGTTGAACTGTCAGCCTGGACAAACGAGACAAACAGTTGCTCGCACTGGGCGGCCGTCATTCCGATACCACTATCCTGCACAGAGCCCTGCAGCCAGAGGCGGCCGGCACCATACTCGCTCACACCAAGGCGCACCACTATCTCGCCCCGCTCGGTGAACTTGATGGCATTGCTGGTGAGATTGAGCAGGATTTGGCCCAAACGCAGTGGGTCACCCACCAGGCTCAACGCCTGTTCCGGCAGATCGAAGATCAGTGCCACCCCTTTCTCGCGAGCCTTGAAGGCCGTCACGTCGGCCAGTTGGACCAACACCTCGTTCAACTCGAATTCGACCTGTTCCAATATCAGCTTGCCCGCTTCAATCTTGGAAAAGTCGAGGATGTCATTGATGATCCCGAGCAGACTGTTGGCCGCCTTGTCTATCTTGCTCACGTAGCTGTACTGCTGAGGATCCAGCCCGGTCCGCAATACCAGGTGGGCCATGCCTATGATGGCGTTCATGGGGGTGCGGATCTCGTGACTCATATTGGCCAGAAATTCACTCTTGGTACGGGTGGCATCCTCGGCAATCCGTCTGGCCTCCAGCATTGCCGCTTCGGCCTGCTTGCGCTCGCTGAAGTCAAAGATCACCCCGTCCAGATATTCGGCCCTGCCATGTTGATCATAAGTGGCCAACCCGAGCGAATAGACCCAGCGGATCTGGCCGAAACGATCCAGGATCCGGTACTCGTTGATGTACTGACGGTGAGCCTGAATGGCTTCCTCGGTATTCTGGTTGCTCCGTACCATGTCATCGGGGTGGATCAGCTCGCCAAATGCGCGACAGGCATCGGGGCCGACAAACTCCGTGGCCGGGTAGCCGGTCAGCTTCTCGGCTTCCTCGCTGACAAACAGCATGGTCCAGGGGTGACGGGGGATGCAGCGATAGACCATGCCGGGCACGTTGCGGACCATCGACTGGATCCGCTGCTCACTCTCATGCAGTCGTTGGCGATCGGCCGCCACCAGATCGTGCGCCTCCTTCATCGCCTGCTCGGCGGCACGAATGGGGGTGATGTCCACCAAGCTGCCGACCGCACCACCCAACTCGCTGTGTGCAAGCTGAACCCCCGACAGAAAATAGAGCAAATCACCACTGTATCCGTTTTGCAGCGACACCCTGATCTCCCGCTGCCAGCGGCCCGAAGTCGCGATCAGCTGGGCCAGATCGGCAGACATCGCCTTGCATTCCTGCTGGCCAAGAAAAGGCAACTCATCCACCCGCTTGCCCAATACGCTCGCCGACGGTGCAAGCAGCTCATCAAATGCCCGGTTGACCCCGACCAGCCGGGCATCGCGATCGGTGTAAAACAGTGGATGTGGCAAGGTATCGATCAAGGCCTGCTGGAAGGCAAACAGCTCACCACGCTCGCGAATACCGCGCTGGCGCAACAGGCGATCGTGCCATAGCCGGGCAAGCAGCAGGCCGGCGAACAAGATGGAAAAAAATACCAGCAGATGGCGCCACAGCGGCACGATCCTGGCTTCATCAACAAGCAGAAACAGATGCCACTTGCCCTTGAGGGCATGCCATTCAACAGGAACCCGGCTGACCAGATATGTCACACCTTCGATGGTGACCCTGTCACTGTCCAGTGCGGGCAAACCCTGCTGCCGACGGGTCGGCGCAAATTGCTGACCATATTGACGGGAGGCAAACAGCTGCTGCTGGCGACTGCTTGGCAGCAGACCTACCGCACGCATCAGCCACGGCTCCCGGTTGCTGGCCATCACCACGCCATCGGGGGAGACCAGCAAACCAATGGTGTCATTCCATCCAGCGAGAAAAGCGTCAACCAATTCCATTTCGAAACGGGCCACCACGGCACCGGTGATCTGACTGCCCAAGTTGCGATCGTGAGAAACCGGGGCCGCAACATAAAGCATCCGTTTACCGGTATTCAGACTGACCCCGGCATCCACGTTCTCATGACCTGCCATGGCCTGCTGAAAATAGGAGCGAAAGGAGACATCCTGACCGACGACATGCCGGCCCAGTTGATCCCAGTCGCGTACTATCATGCCAGCAGCATTGGTGACGAAGGCATGGTTGGCTCCGACACCTGCGGCCAGCACCTGAAGAGCTTCACTCCTTGCCTTGCTGCCCTGCGCCAGAAGCGAGGATTGCTGGATTTCACGATTAAGAAGCCCCGCCAGTTGTACTGCCCCCATCCCCTTGCTGGAGAGTGTCAGCTGCAGCAGGTTATCCGATTCCCGCTGGGTGCGGTTATCCAGCATCTGCTGATAGGCATGCCGCTCCAGCTGCAGATAGAGCAGATCCATCAGGCCGGCCACCAGCAGGCAAACCAACAGCACCAGTGGCCAGTGCCCGGCCCTCCTTCTCATGATGCCTGATGCCTGAAAAGGCAGCCCGCGAGCCCTGCTGGCAGGCAGGGTGCAGCGGGTGCCAGTGCAATGAAAGTGCCGATGTCATCCTCCTCCCGCGTGATAGGAAGAGCAGAATTCACGCTCAGATGGTCCATATCCTTTCTCTTCTGCTGCAAGATGAGGCCACACGTTGCACGGTGGCAAGGCGGTGGATGTCACCACTATGATATGCAGGTTTGTCGCCCCTGAAAGCCACGGATAACACGTTTCGTGCACATCAACGCAAAACTGAAGACAAGAATCACATGCTCTTCAGGGATCGATTGACCGGGCTCACACACTATATATGATAAGAGCCAATGTCCGGCCGTTGGGTAAATCGCATCATGAATGATCTCACCAAGCAGATGAAGTTATCCGAATTAATTGCTGGCAAGACGGTGATACTTGAAAAAGACATATTACATTGTGAGTCGCTTCGCGAACAATTACAGCTGGCGGGACTGACCGATATCTGTGCCACTGACAATATAGATACATGGCAGCAAGAATTAAATCAGCATGAGCTGGGCATGGTCATATGTAATATAGATATCCATACCGTCTCCATATTAAATACCCTCAAAGATCTCAGACGATCGGGCAAACATCGGAGATTGCTTTTTTTAACGCTGACGGCTGGAACAGACAAGGATATCATCGCCGCCTTTATCAAGGCCAAAGTCACCGATATTATTCTTACTCCGCTGAAAACTGAGTTGTTGCAAAGCCGTATTTATCGGGCCGCATCGACACACGCCAGTCATCCGGATACGACGCCCTATCTCGACATCGGAAAATTGAATCGCTTTACCGAAAATGATCTGATTGCCAGTACTCAGGACAGTCCAACAATCCTGGTTGTCGATGACATTCCCGATAATCTGTTGTTGATCACCTCGGTATTTCGCAAGGAATTTCATCTCAAGCTGGTCAAGGAGGGTGAAAAGGCGATCCGGATCTGTCAGTCCGACAATCCCCCGGATCTGGTGCTGCTCGATATCATGATGCCCAATCTGAGCGGATTCGACGTGGCCAGAATATTGCGTGAACATCCTGTTTCCGAGCACATTCCCATCGTCTTCATGACCGCACTCGACGATAGCTATTCGCGGCGCAGGGCGATGAAACTGGGGGCGGTCGACTTCATCACCAAGCCCATCGATATTGAACTGTTGCGGTTTCGCATTGCCAACCTGATGCGCCTGGTGCATGCCCGTCGCCATCTGCAAAAAGAGTATGACCAGATGCTCGAGCTCAACCGGTTGAAAGAGAGTCTCGAGTTCAATGTGCGTTACGAAATCAAGGAGCCACTGCTCAATGCCCTGCATCATCTCGATGAATTAAGTGCCCACACGCCTCTCAATCTGACCCAGAAAACCCAGCTTGCTACCTCCCGGCGATCCATTGTCGATGCACTGGAACTGACGCGCCTTGCCAGTGAAATCTACAAAATTGAAACCGGAACATTCTCATTGAAGATTGACATGGTCAAATTATTCGATATCTTCAACCGGTTGTCCGTGCAATATAAAGAGCGTTACTCCGACAAGCAAATCGATATAAAGCTGACCAAGCCCCACAATTACCTTTATGATGAACTTTCTATTTCAGGTGATAGTTTCTTATGCTACTCAGCATTCCAGATATTATTGCGACTGGTTTGTGAATACACAATGGACAAGGGGGTAATTCATGTTGTCTGCATGAAGAACAGTGCCGATGTCGCCATCTCCATCACAAGCACCACGACGCTGGATATGACCACACTCATCAAGCTTCAGGATAAATTTACCTATGGTGACAGCAAGGAATATGCTGGTGCCAATCTATATCACGCCAGAATGTTGATGGAGGCACAGGCGGCTACCATGACCATGACACTGGATGAATCAAGCAGTCAGTTGACGATCGCCACCATTTTTTCACAAAAAGAGGAGGCAACGCCCTATACCACCGCATGAAGGGGGAATCGCCACCCTCACCCGGCTGACGGTTCACGTCAGAGCGGCCCCCTTGGCTGATGGAATCACTGACGACAGCCCCCCATACATGGCCTGCTGACGAGCGCCAGAACATGTGTTGACGCGCTCGCGGTGATACTGCCGCTCACGTATGATGACGTTCAAAATATGAGGTTTATTGTTGTTCATTCAAAGGAATTGACATGATCACACAACCCCCAGTCCGCACTTTTCATACGCCTTGCCGCCTGGCCTCTTGCTCTTTTTACGCCAGCGCCGGAGCGTGATCATGTTTCGCCGCGTCATCCCCCTGTACATTCATATCGCCTACCTGTTTCTTGGCTTGATCCTGGTGTTTGCCGTAGCGAGTCTGGTCCATCAATATATCCAGACCAAGCAGCTGCTCATGAGAGATGCTGAAGTCCGCTTTAGTCTCATCGGTCAGCTGACCATTCAAAAACTGGAGGGGCTGTTCCAACCCGCCGCCCTGAGCACTGAGCTGCTGGCACGACATCGCCTCATCGAGGCCACCACGCTGGAGGCTAGACTGGCCACCGTGCCCTACATGGTCACCCTGTTGCAGGGGCAGGCTTCTGCCAATGGCGTCTATGCCGGTTATGACAATGGTGACTTGTTCTGGCTACACCCCTGGCCTGCCGACACACGGGTCTCGCAGCTGACACCTCCCATCCGTACCCGCTGGATCCTGGAGAGCATCATGCATCAGGGCTCCCGGACCACGAGTGATACCTTTTTTCTGGCAGATGATCTCGCCATTATCCAGCGCGACAGCCGGGCCGGCCTGACGCTTGATGCCCGTACCCGGCCCTGGTTCAAACTGGCCCGTCACGCCGGTCATCTGGTCCAAACGCCCCCCTACATCTCCAGGGACACGCAGGAGATCAACCTGAGCGTTGCCAAGCCGATGTCCAATGGCGCTGGGGTTGTCGGGATCGATCTCAGCCTGGGATCCATCGAGCGCATGCTGAAAGCAGCCGCACTGACCCCCAATATGCGGCTGGCCATCTTCAACGAACGAGATGAGCTGATCACCAGCCACAAGGGGGGACAATTTATCTCCGATAGGGAAGGCAACAAGCGATTGGCCAAGGTGGCAGAGACCGACCTGCCCATGATCCAGCAGCTGATGCAGATCAGCAAAATGCAGCACAGTGAAAGCCTGACCTTCCAGTCCGAGGGGCAAAACTGGCAAGGCATGCGGGTCAGCTTGCCAGCGGCAGATGGCGCCAGTTTGTCACTCTGGATGGCGGTGCCGCACAGCGAGTTGCTGGCCACGGCGATCACCATTCGCAATCAGGGATTTGTCCTCTCTCTGGTCTTTCTGGGGCTGGCCATCATCTCGGCGGTGTTTCTGGCGAGAACCGCAGCCCGTCCACTGGATGCCCTGACCCTGGAAGCACGCAAGATCGCCCAGTTCGACTTCAATCAACCCGTACAGATCAACACCTACATCGCCGAGATCATCGATCTCTCCCAAGCAATGGGAAACATGAAAGCGACCATTGCGCGCTTTTTGCAACTCTCCCACGCCCTCTCCAGCGAAACCAGCTTCCAGCAGTTGCTGGCGCGAGTGTTACTGGAGATGCAGCAGGTCACTCATGCCCATGGCAGCATGATCCATCTGGCCGATGGCCAGGCAAAAAGCCTGCAACTGGCACGTCTGCGCTGGGGCGATCTGCTGCTGGAAGCTCACCAGACCGCTCCCCTGTTGCTGGCAGATCAGCCGCATCATCCGTTGACAATGTCGCTGAATAACCCGGATCAACCACCGGAAAAGCTGACGGCCGCCGAGCTGCAAGCGTTGTTTCCACTTCCAGCCGATCTGACCCACGCCCTCACTCTCTGGGCCATTCCCTTGACGAGCCGGGAAGGCAAGCTGCTGGGTACGCTGACGCTGCTCATTGATGAGCGACAGCATCCGCTGAGCCCACAGTTGATGGCATTCGTGCAGGCGCTCTCCTCCACCGCCGCCATTGCTCTCAATACCCAGCGCCTGCTCGATGAACAGAAGAGTCTGCTGGAATCCTTTATCCAGCTGATCGCCGGAGCCATCGATGCAAAGAGTCCTTACACCGGCGGCCACTGCCAGCGAGTTCCCGAATTGACCAAGATGCTGGCGCAGGCTGCCTGCGATGCGACCGAAGGACCCTTGCGCCACTTCCAGCTCGGCGATGATCAGTGGGAGGCCTTGCATATTGCGGCCTGGCTGCATGATTGCGGCAAGGTCGTCACACCGGAATTCGTGGTGGACAAGGCCACCAAACTGGAGACGCTGTACGATCGCATTCACGAGATCCGCATGCGCTTTGAGGTGTTGAAACGCGATGCTGAAATTCACTACTGGCAGTCCCTGGCGAGCGGCGACAATGCCGCTGAGCTGCTGGCGGGCCTGCACACTGAACTGCAACAACTGGATGAGGAGTTTGCCTTCGTCGCCCGTTGCAATGAGGGAAGCGAGTTTATGGCGCCTGAACATGTCGAGCGGATCCATCAGCTTGCCCGTCGCACCTGGCGTCGTACTCTCTCCGACAGAGTGGGGATCTCCCAGGACGAAATGGCCCGCAAGCAGCACCAGCCCGAACCCAGCCTGCCAACCCTGGAGCCGCTGCTCGCCGACCGTGGTGACCATCTGTTTCCGCGCAGCGAGCGCGAACGGCTGGCGGAGGATAATCCGTGGGGTTTCAAGGTGCAGGTGCCCGAATATCTTTACAACCGGGGCGAAATATACAACCTCTGCATCAGCCGGGGCACCCTGGCCGATGAAGAGCGCTACAAGATCAATGAGCACATGATCCAGACCATCATGATGCTGGAAAAACTGCCCTTCCCTCCCCACCTTCAGAGCGTGCCGGAGATGGCAGGAGGGCATCATGAGAAAATGGATGGCAGCGGTTATCCCAAACGCCTGACTCGGGATGAGATGAGCATACCGGCGCGGATCATGGCTATCGCCGACATCTTCGAGGCGCTCACAGCCGGTGATCGTCCCTACAAGAAAGCCAAGTCACTCTCGGAAGCCATTCACATCATGGGGTTCATGAAAAAGGATCAGCATATTGATCCCGAGTTGTTTGATCTGTTTCTGCGTTCCGGCATCTATCGTCAGTATGCCGAGCGCTACATGGCACCCGAGCTTGTGGATGAGGTCGATATCAGGCCCTACCTGAGTTAGTCCCTGAGTTAGTCATAGTGCCCGCACACGGCGGGATCTCGCCCTCCTCACTCAGCTGAATACAGTTGCGGCCAGCCTGTTTGGCGCGATAGAGCGCCGTATCGGCCAGCCTGACCAGCTCAATGGCAGATTGACTGGCACAAGGATGCAGGCTGGCCACCCCGAAGCTGACAGTGACAATCCCCAGCGCAGAATCACAACGTGGCAAGGCCAGCGCCAGGATGAGGTGATGGATATGCTGCGCCGTCTCATATGCAGCCTGCAGGCTCATGTTGGGCAGCAAGATGACGAACTCTTCCCCACCATAGCGAGCCACCAACTCTCCGGCTCTGCGGCCCGACTGTGACAACGCCTGCGCCAGTGCCTGCAGACAGGTGTCGCCAGCCAGGTGGCCGTAGTGATCGTTGAACTGCTTGAAGTGATCAATATCGAGCATTATCAGCGCCAGTGGCATGCCGCTGCGCAACCCGCGATTCCACTCCTGCACCAGGATGTGATCAAACAGGCGACGGTTGCCAATGCTGGTCAAGGCGTCGGTATTGCTCAGGATCTCCAGTTGTCGGTTGACCTCTGCCAGTTCATGGGTGCGGGTTTCAATGATCTGCTCCAGTTCTGCATTGCGTTCTTGCAAGCGCGTCACAGGATAGACTTCGGCCTCTTGCGCCGAACCATAGGGAATGGAGATCCCGCTGTGCGCAATCTTCCACTCCTGCGCCTCATGTCGGAAGATCAACACCAGTCTGGCAGTCTCCCGCGACAGGAAATGATCAGGGATGGGCAGATGAATGTGGAAAAACGCTGTCGCGACGACCACATCATCGGCAAGATCTTGCAGCGACAAGTCCAGCATCTCGATATGAATACGCTCGGGGATCTGCGCAAAATCTTTCCGGGTCACCCGCACCCACTCTTCCCTGTCAGTCACGAGTTGATCGCTGCTGCCGGCATAACCGCTGAAATTGTCACTAAAGCGGGTAGTAAGGCGATCATCACGCGCCGAGTACATCTCGATGTATTCATCAAACAACGAACGGATAAGACGTCGACGTTCAATCCGCATGAACTTGCTCCAGTCATAGCACACCCGGCCAATGTCTCTAATATGGCAGGTGAGCCGCACGCCGACTAGGCAAAGAGACAGGGGCCAGATCCCATAATGAGCAAGTGGTCATATATTCTGGTTTTGGGGCGATGGAGAACGACATCTCGGTGCTCCACCAAGCCTGGTTGGCAGCAGAGGCACGGATCTTGATATTGGCCGGCTACCTCTTGGTGTCAGCAGGCTACTGCCCTGCGCTTATTCGCGGATGTCGCGCGTTTGCGGATCCGGGTCCCTCCTCCTGTGGGTGCACAGTGCGTGATGCACAAGAAAGACGGCCAGCGACACAATGAAGCCAGCCGTTCACCGTCAATCAGGTTAATGCCCCGGTATCCTTGCCCATCCCCCTTGTCAGACGTCGAGCTTGCGCCGGGTCAGCCACTCCACCATGGCGGGGTCGCGGTGAGAGAAAAAGGCACTGGTTGCCGTATCCAGCGCCGCTATCTGCACCATTTCCTCCAGGCTGAGCTCAAAGTCGAGGATGTCGAGGTTCTCCTCCATCCGCGCCTTGCGCACCGATTTTGCCAGCGACGCTATGCCTCGCTGGAAGAGCCAGCGTAACACGACCTGCCCCACGCTCTTTCCCCGCTTCGCACCGATGGCGGTCAGCACAGGATGCTGGAACAGACCATTTCGGCCCTCGGCGAAGGGAGCCCACGCCTGTGGCTGTATCTGTCGACTCTGCATCCAGGGTGCGGCATGCATCTGCTGATTGAAGGGGTTCACCTCTATCTGGTTGACGGCAGGCACCACCTTGTTGAACGCCATGAGATCCGCCAGCCGATCCGGCTGGAAATTGCTGACGCCGATTGCCCGGATCTTGCCGGCTTGCTGCAACTCCTCCATTGCCCGCCAGGCGCCGTGGACATCCCCGTAGGGCTGATGGATGAGATAGAGATCCACATAATCGAGCTGCAGGCGATTCAAGGAGCGCTCGAACTGCGCCTTGGCCCCCTCATAGCTGGCGTCTTGCAACCAGAGCTTGGTGGTGACAAAGAGCTCGTTGCGCCCAATACCGCTCTGCCTGATCGCGTTCCCGACCTGGGTCTCATTCTGATAGGAGGCGGCGGTATCGATCAGCCGGTAACCGCTGTCGATGGCCTCGATGACGGCGCGCTCGCACTCTGCCGCGTCCGTCATCTGGAAGACCCCAAACCCCAGCAGGGGCATCTCGATGCCGTTATTGAGTCTGACTGTGTTCATCTCGTTGTCCTTTCGCTGTGTTGTGACTGGCATGAGGCCAAGGGCCTCCAGGGATCAATTCGTTGCCAGGGTGTGCTGACCACCGTGATTGTGCATATCAGGCACCCTGCCGTTATCCCCTGGTTATTGCAGACCCTTCTCTTTCAGGAACTGGCTGACCAGATCGGCGATCTGCACATTGTTCAGATCGGAGAAGGGGAAGTGGGTGTTGCCCTTGATGCCGATCTCCGGCAGATGAACGACAGTGACATCCCCTCCATGCTGGTTGACCAGATCCCGCCACTGGCGAGCCATCGCCAGCCGGACTCGCCAGCTGTCCTGGGCGGGCATGGCGGTCGGTTTGCCTGGGATGTTGTCGCCATACAGGATCAGCACCGGGATCCTGGTCAGGCTTATGAACTGTGCCATCGCCACCGGCTCCCCCTTCAGGGTATCGAACGCACTCGGCATGGGGGCTGGCAACGCCTGCTCAGGGAAGAGGAAGCCACTGCCTGGTTCGAACGCGACTATGGCCTTCACCTTGTTGCTTTTTATGGCGGTATGCCAACCAGGCCCGCCCCCCTGAGAGTGGGTGAACAGGATGGCAGGACCACTCTTGTCCAGCACCGCCGCCATGGCATCGGAGATGACGTTGACATCAAAGGGCCCTGTGTTGGGGGTCATCTGACGGAAATACTGGTTCAACACAGCTTGATCCTGCGAAAACTGGACGCCGTTGAAATAATCCGGCCAGACGCCAAGGCGGAACTGATTGAACCACAACTGCTCATCCGGATTGGGATTTACTGTCCCCTCCGCCATGCTGCGACCCGCGTTGCCTCTGCGGGGTTGATCGACCAGATAGGTTGCAAATCCCCGGCGCAGAAAGAGGGTCTGGAAACCTTCCCGGCCATCCGGCGTGGTCTGCCAGGTACGGGCAGACTGGCCTGCGCCGTGAAGCATGACGATCGGATACGGGTGCGGGTTGGATGGGATTTGATAGAAGACGCTGGCGTGATCCCCATGGTAGGTCTGACCGGCAGGGTCCAGTGGTTTCCTGGGGTCGAAGGTGCCGGGTGCGGTGACGACGGTGCCCCCCGCAGCAAAGCTGCCCTGCTCCTGGATAACCAGGGGATCGGCACGGGCGGGCGCCACCAGCGCCCCCGCCAGCATACAAAACAGCAATGATTTAATCAGTCTCTTCATGGTTGTGTTCCCTTGTTTGGCCTGTGGCCTCAATCCTGTTTACATAGCTGAAGGTCATGGTGTGACCACCATGCAGAGATAGGTTTAACCGCCCACTCATGGGGCCGAGTCACTCTCGCTGCGCGTCGATGGGCGTGTGGTAATCGACCTCGCTCACCTGTTCCAACCAGGTCACCACCTTGCCATCCTGCTGTTCTGCCAGCGCCAGGTGGGTCATGGGGGTATCTGGCGCAGCACCGTGCCAATGCTTCACCCCGGCCGGGATCCACACCAGGTCCCCTGGCCGGATTTCCCGGATAGGACCTCCCGCCATTTGTACCCGCCCCACCCCGCTGACCACGTAGAGGGTCTGGCCCAGAGGATGGGTATGCCAGGCGGTGCGCGCCCCCGGCGTGAAGCTGACCAGACCACCGGAGATGGCGGCGGGCGCCGTGCCCTGATAGCGCTGATCCACATAGACATCCCCGACGAAGAACTCGCTGGCCCCCTGGGTTGCAGGCGCCAGCCCCGGAGAAAATACCTGTATCGTCTGCTCTTTTTCCTCGGCCTGGCCGAGCGCCATGGCGGCGGCGAGCGTGGTGGCGGATATTGGGTTCATTGTCGACTCCTGCGTTTTAAAAATGTGTCACTGGCGCCACCAGGCGCTGCCCTCGTGGGGAGCCAGCACGTTCAGGGGCTCCCCCATCATCGGGGTGGTCAATGGGATCTGCTGCTCGGCGGCCAGACGGACTATCTGCTCGAGGGGGTCATCCCACTGGTGCATGGCCAGATCGAAGGTGCCGTTGTGCACTGGATAGAGCCACTGCCCGCGCAGATCGTGAAACGCCTGCGCCGTCTGCGCCGGCAACATGTGCACGTACTCCCAGCGCTTGTCGTAGGCCCCGGTCTCGAGGAAGGTCATGTCGAACGGGCCGTAGCGCCTGCCAATCTCCTTGAAGCCGTCGAAATAGCCGCTGTCACCGCTGAAGAAGAGAGTGGCTCCCTCCCCGCGAATGACCCAGGAGGCCCACAGGGTCTGGTTGCCATCCCCAAGGCCACGGCCGGAGAAGTGCTGGGCCGGGGTGGCAATGAATTCGATGCCGCCGACCCGGATCTTCTGCCACCAATCCAGCTCCCTGACCTTGTGCTGGGGGACACCCCAGGCAACCAGGCGCGCCCCCACCCCGAGCGGCGTGATGAAGTGGCCGACCTTCTCTTGCAGCGCCAGGATGGCGTCATGATCGAGGTGGTCGTAGTGATCATGGGAGAGGATCACCGCCTCTATGGGGGGCAGCGCATCCAGGGTGATGGGCGGCGCGTGCCAGCGTTTGGGACCGAACCACTGCACCGGCGAGGCGCGCTCGCTGAACACCGGATCCGTTAGCCAGAACTTGCCCTGCAATTTGAACAGCAAACTGGAGTGGCCGAGGCGCCACACGTTGTTGTCCGGGGCGGCCATCAGCCCCTCCCGGGTCATGGCCTGCACCGGGATGGCGCGATCCGGCACAGTGCCGTCAGGTTTGGCGAACAAGAAGTCCCACCAGAGCCGGACCCCTTCCCAGGTGCTGCGCTGCGGCAGTGCCACGACATTGCTGAACCGACCCGCCTGATACTGGGAAGAGTCAGGGTGCGCGGGCAGGCCCGGTTTCAATACATAGGAGATAATGCCTGCCATCACGGCTCCTGTTAGCAACCAGAGAGAGCGCCGGCCCCTTGGGACGGCGCGAGAGAGTACAGAGGGGTTCTGCATTCATGAGACTCCTGTTGAGGATCCTGCCTTAGCGACCCACATTCTTCTGCAGGTGTGACGGATAGCGATCCCCCTCCACCTTGATCCCGGCCAGGGCACGCTGGATGTCTCCCAGATCGGTGGCTCTCAGTGCCACCCGGGCTGCACCCAGGTTCTCCTCGAGCCGATGCAGCTTGGTGGTCCCGGGTATGGGGACGATCCAGGGCTTTTGTGCCAGCAGCCAGGCGATCGCAATCTGGGCAGAGGTCACCCCCTTGCTGGCCGCAAGGTCGCTCAAGACCTCCACCAGATGCTGGTTGGCCTGGCGCGCCGCCTCGGCAAAACGTGGGACCTGGTTGCGAAAATCCGCGTCATCGAAACGGGTATCGGCCTTGATGGCCCCGGTCAGGAAGCCCTTGCCGAGGGGGCTGAACGGGACAAAGCCGATGCCCAGCTCCTCCAGCAGCGGCAGGATGGCCTGCTCCGGCTCGCGCCACCAGAGGGAGTATTCGCTCTGCAGCGCCGCCACCGGCTGCACGGCGTGGGCACGACGAATGGAGTCGACACCGGCCTCGGACAGACCGAAGTGGCGCACCTTGCCCTCCTGGATAAGGTCTCGCACTGTGCCAGCCACCTCTTCCATGGGGACATCGGGATCGACGCGGTGCTGATAGAAGAGATCGATCACATCGGTGTTGAGGCGGCGCAGGGAAGCCTCGGCCACGGCGCGGATATTCTCCGGCCGGCTGTCCAGCCCATCGGGCACCTTGCCGTTCTTGAAACCGAACTTGGTGGCGATCACCACCTTGTCCCGGAACGGGGCCAGCGCCTCCCCCAGCAGCCGTTCGTTATCGCCAGGGCCATAGGCCTCGGCGGTGTCGAAGAAGGTCACTCCCAATTCATAGGCGCGGCGGATAAGGTTGATGGCCTGCCCCTTGTCCGTGGCCGGGCCATAGCCAAAGCTCAGCCCCATGCAGCCCAGACCGATGGCCGACACTGTCAGCCCGCTGTTACCCAAAGTACGTGTTTGCATGATGGATCCCTTTTCCTGGAAGGCGCTCTCCTGGGAAAGCGCCATGGTGTGGGTGCCAGGCACCCGCTTGGTGTGATGGCTGGTGACTCGCGGCTCGCTCCTGACGCCGGAGCGGGAGGCACCGCCACTTACATGGCATTGCGAAGGATGCTGGCCAGCACCTCCTGGGTGTAGGTCTCGGCCAGACCAAACCAGCGGGCGTTGCCCTTGAGGTTCTCCAGGATGGCGGGCAGGTCCGCCTCCGTGATGCCGAGCTGGGAGAGGCGGGTCGGCGTGCCAATCTTGTCGAACCATGTCTCCAGGGCAGCAATGCCTTCCTCGGCGGTTTTCAAGCCAAACAGCTGCTGGGCGAAGCGCTCGAACTGAGCCGTATTCTGGCCCTGATACCACCTCATCCAGGCGGGCATCACCACCGACAAGCCGGCGCCATGGGGCACATTGAACAGGGCGGAGAGCGCGTGTTCGATCATGTGGTTCGGGTAACCAAAGCCCGATGTCCCCGCATAGGTCAGGCCGTTCAATGCCAGGGTCGCCGCCCAGGCGAACTCGGCGCGGGCGTTGTAATTTTCGGGGTCTGCCAGCAACTGCTCCGTGGTCTCCAGCACGGTGGCGATGACGGACTCCACCAGGCGGGACTGGATTGTCGGCTGCACCTTGGCAGTGAAGTAGCCCTCGATGGAGTGGGCTATGATGTCCGCCGCCGAGTAGACCAGATAGTCGCGGGAGACCGTCTGCATCAGCGCCGGATTGACGATGGAGACCCTGGGGAAGGTGTGCACCGAGTTGATGGCGAACTTCTCTTTGGTGTCATCGTTGGTCACCACGGCGCCGCTGTTCATCTCGCTGCCGGTGGCAGCCAGGGTCAGGATGGCAAACACCGGCAGCGCCGCCTCGATCTGCCCCTTGCCGATGAACAGATCCCAGACATCCTCCTGATAGAGGCTGCCTGCGGCAATGGCCTTGGCGCTGTCGAGCACGGAGCCGCCGCCGACGCTGAGGATGGCGTCGACCCCCTGCTCCCGTGCCAGGGCGATGGCATCACGCACCTTGGAGATGAGCGGGTTGCTGACGATGCCGCCGCACTCCACGAACGGGATCCTCTGCTCGCCCAGGCTGGCGCTCACGGTGGCGAAGAGGCCATCACCCTTGATCCGCTCGCTGCCATAGGCCAGCAGCACCTTCTTGATGCCGTGCTGGGCCAGGATCTCGCCGATGAGGCGCTCCTTACCGGTGCCAAACTCGATCCGGGTCGGGTTGTAAAAGCTGAAATTGTCCATCTTGCTCGTCTCGCTGTCCGGGGACATGCCGGGTGGCATCTCGATGGACTGAACTATAAATGGGCAACAAACATCGAACTAGACGGCAAATGGATGAATCAGTTACAACTAAATGATGTAAATCGACGAGAAAGAGCATGATCAGCGAATTGAGATCCATCACCACCTTCGTGCGCACGGTGGAACTGGGTAGCCTCAGCAAGGCCGCCGAGGCCCAGCAGATCTCCCCTCAGGCCGCCAGCAAGGCATTGCGGCAATTGGAGACTTATCTCGGGGTGAGGCTATTCCATCGCACCACCCGCAGCATGTCGCTGACCGAAGAGGGCCAGCGCTTCCTGGAGGCGGCCCAACCCGCCCTGCTCGGCCTGCAACAGGCGCTGTCGGCCGCGAGGCAGACCCGGGAGGCATTCGCCGGCCCGCTGCGGATCGTGGGGCCCCGCTCGGTCGCGCAGATGATCATAGGCCCAGTGCTGGACGAGTACTGCCGGCTCTACCCCGAGGTCCAGCCCGATGTACAGCTCGATGACCGCATCGGCAACTGGGTGGAGGAGCGGGTCGATGTGGGTTTGCGGATCGGCCTCTCGCCACAGGATGGGCTGATCGCACGCCGCCTGTTTCCCTTGCAGCTCATCATCTGCGCCTCCCCCACCTATCTGCGCAAACATGGGGTGCCGCAAACGCTGCACGATCTGGGCGTGCACCGCTGCAGCGTGTTTCGTCATGCCGGCACCGGCCACCTGATTCCCTGGCATGTAAGGCTTGGTGAGAGCGTGCAGGACCATCTCGTTCGTCCGGCGATATCGACCAATGACGAGACGGTGGAGCTGGGCGCCGTGCTGGCGGGGGAAGTGATAGGCCAAATTGCCGGGCCGACGGCGGCGGCGCACATCCGGGCCGGCCATCTGGTTCCCCTGCTGCTCGACCACATGACAGACATGTACAGCCTGTTTCTCTACTACGGCAGCCGTGCGGCCCAGCCCGCCCGGGTACGTCGCTTCATCGATCTGGCGGTCGAGCGTCTCACCGACAACCCTGAGTTCGTGCTCGGCGCCGAGGAGCTGCGCCTTGCCCATGCTCGGGGAGTCGGGGATGCAATGCCCGGATAAGGCGCGATAAGCCGGTGATCGAGCTGTCACAGAAACAGGAGTACCAGACGACGACTGACGAGGAGCCCTCCACGAAAGATAGGCGGGCTCACGGTGACGCAAGGGTGCCCCAGGATTTTCCAGCATCTGCCAAAAGAGTCTCATGGAGTAACACGGGATTTTCTTCGACTCCAAGGCTCCTGTGAAAGCCTCGTTGTAGACCAGAAAACGCCTTTTGAGCCTTCGAGATCATTGGCGTATCGGCACTCGGTCAGGTCATTGTGGCGGGTGAAGAGCTGAACGTCCTGCAGGGCGGATCCACCGGCACATCACGCATCAATGCTGCACGCATTTCGACCTCAATGGTGTTGCAACCGCTGTTGGCAGGTTTCCTTTATGAGCATCCGAACGTGAAACTTGAACTGACCAATGACGAAGGCTTCGTGGACATCGTCGAGCGGGGTCAGTCCACTCACTGAATTCTGAGTTCTGAGAGTACAGGGGATGCAATGGCAGAGGGTCCCACAGGGGCAGGATTGGCCGCAGATGGTGTCGGTTGCGGTAGCTGCTGAGGCTCTGGCAGGTAGTTTGGCTGAGGTTCTGGCTGGACAGCCACGGGCTTTACCCGAGAACGAGCGCAGGTAAGCATCTGAGCCACCTGTTCACGAGCGACCAGCTTGTCCCGAGTACGGAGAGATTTCTTGATCTCTTTGCGGCGACCACTGGGGAGCACTGTCACCTTGCGGTAGTACCAGATACCTTGCGGAAAGAGCCAGAGATTCACGTTGAAGACTCCTGATCCATCCACACAAAGTGGATTACCAAGAGGTCTGAAGGGGGTTATTAGCTGTAACTTATTGAATTGCAGAAACAGGTGGTGGCCCCACCAGCTTGCTTATCCCACTATAAGACGAACTTAGCGCCTTCAACATGGATAAAATCAACACGTTACAGAGCCATTATACCATATTGTGTGCCAGTTTTCAGGCTAAAACTGAGCCAACAAAGGCACCAAAAACAGCCTTTATAGTATCAATCGTTAGCTCTACGCCACGTTCATTAGCAAACTTGGTTAATCTTTGTGGCATTCCAACAGGTCTGAGAGTATCCAGTAGGTCGTGCCCTTGCATAGTCAGCATTGGCCTCCGACAGCTATACAACCAATGCCCATGTGAATGTGATACAGATACTCCCTCAATCAAGTCTGCATCAACTAGCAATTTGATGTGTCCACATAGCACATCGTCACTAAGCAATTGGCCTTGAGATGTTTGTATTCTCTGTTCATTTCCTCCACTGCCTGAAATGAGCGCAAGTAGGTCCTTTTCCTCCTCTACTGCCAATAAAACAGACCTGATAACGTCCCAATCTCGCTTCATGCAACTCCCCTTGTAAAAGTGCCCCGCCGAAGCGGGACATAGTTCTTCACTTTTTGCTTTGAGACAGTACCGAACCTGCAAGGGTCTTAGTCAGATCACTGTACTTATCACTTTCAAGTACCTTCGCTGCCTTTGTCTCCATAGTAGAACCAGTATCTTTGCTAGTCCCTGTCTGAGACAGAGCAGAACCGGCAAGCTGTTTCTGAACCTTTGACGCATTGGGATCACGCAAGACACTTGCTGCCAACGAACCTACATCAGAAGAAGTCTTCTTAGTCGTATTTAAACCCTCAAAAATACCCAATTAATAACTACATATTGTGTATTTATCCAATACAAACACAAGATATGGTATCGGGATACATTTGGCAAACGTTTTATAGATGAATTTTTCACCAACACACAATGCCTCTCCCCTGCCCTGCAAGCCTTACGTGATACGGCTTGAGCAAAGTTTTGATAATACCTGTATAAATACACAGTGTTAGACAATATCAACTTTCCACTCTCTTGTATGGAGATGGTATTCACCTGACAGTTGCCCACAAAAGGGAGTGGTCATACGGCTTCAAACCGGATAACAAAACGGTACCCCTACCGTG